>NZ_JADPIX010000094.1:0-62729 GCF_023073155.1 Bradyrhizobium sp. 45
GTCAGCCCTCCAAGAGCCGACCACCCATGAATCATTGAAAAATTGATTCGGGAATCCTATAAATCGCGGCAAAATCAACAATCTGCCAAAGTAGTGCTAAGCTGTCCGACATCATTTTCAGCTTGCCTCGGCCCGCGCCGCAGCGTTCACTCCGGCTCCAGCCTGCTGACAACATGCGGGCGACAAAAAGCGTGGGGGGAGACTGATGCGGGGGCTGTGGGCCGGATTGCATAATCATGCGATCGTCATTGCTGGGCTGATCGCCTATGGGTTGATCGCGCCGCTAAGCGCCCAGCCGTTTCCGTCGCGGCCGATCACCCTCGTGGTGCCGTTCGCGGCGGGCGGTCCGACCGATACGCTGGCGCGCATCCTGTCCGAACGCATCGCCGCTGAATTGCACACGTCGATCGTGGTGGAGAACATCGCCGGCGCCTCCGGCAGCATCGCCGGCGCCCGCGTCGCGCGCGCAACGCCTGATGGCACCACGATCACGATCGGCCATTGGGGCACGCATGTGCTCAACGGCGCGATCTTCAAGCTGCCATACGACGTGATCGCCGATTTCGAGCCGGTCGCGACGATCGCGATGGGCACGCAGCTCATCGTCGGCCGGAAGACGCTCGAAGCCAACACTCTGAAAGAGATGATCGCGTGGCTGAAGGCCAACCCCGGCAAGGTGACTGCCGGCACGGCCGGCGCCGGCACGGGGGCCCACGTCGCCGGTGTCTTCTTCAAGGAGAGGACCGGCACCGACTTCCAGTTCGTGCCGTATCGCGGCGCGGGGCCCGCCATGATCGACCTCGTGGCCGGGCAGATCGACATCATGTTCGATCAGGCCTCGAACTCGCTGCCGCACTACAAGAACGGTGCGATCAAGGCGTTCGCGGTGACGTCGCCGACGCGGCTCGCCTCCGCGCCCGATATCCCGACGGTCGACGAGGCGGGGTTGCCCGGTCTCTACATCTCCTACTGGCACGGCATCTGGGCACCGAAGAACACGCCGAAGGAGATCGTCACAAAGCTCAACGCAGCCATTGTCACCGTGCTTGCCGATCCCACCGTCAAGCAGCGGTTTGGCGAATTGGGGCAGGAGATTCCTCCGCCCGATCAGCAGACGCCCGCAGCGCTCGGAGCCTTCCAGAAGGCCGAGACCGAGAAATGGTGGCCGATCGTGAAGGCCGCCGACATCAAGGCGGAATAATACCACTGCCTCATCCTGAGGAGCCCGCGGAGCGGGTGTCTCGAAGGATGCGCCGCAAGCGAGAGCAGGGCCTGCGTGGTTCGCCCGGCGATGCAAAGCATCGTCCGGAGACGCGCGTTCCGCGCTCCTCACCATGAGGAGAACGACAGCCTCGCGGCGTTAACCTTTTCGTGCGCACGACGACCGGTCTGTCACCAAAACCTCGCTGCGGTGCGGGATCACAATGCTTGCCGCAGTTTTCTGCGTCCTTGATCTCAGGTGAGTGCTGGCCGACAATGCTCGCCCTTCAATAAGAAACTCCCTGGGGGAATTCGTGAATAGACCTGCTCGGGTCAGCGCCCATTCGACATCGTCCGATTCCGTGCACGGCATGGCGCTGCTGCGCGATCCCCTGCTCAACAAGGGCACCGCCTTCTCCGCGCAGGAGCGCGACGATCTCGGCCTGCGCGGCCTGCTGCCGCCTTGCGTGCTGACGATGGAGACCCAGGTCGAGCGCGTGCTGGTCAATCTGCGCACGCTGCCGACCGATCTCGAGAAATATGTCGCGCTGAATGCCTTGCACGACCGCAACGAGGCGCTGTTCTTCCGCGTCGTCGTCGACAATATCGACGAGATTCAACCGATCATCTACACGCCGACGGTCGGGCTCGCCTGCCAGAAATACGGCCTGATTTTCCAGCGGCCACGCGGCATGTTCATCTCCTCGCGCGATCGCGGCCAGATCGCCGAGATCCTGAAGAACTGGCCCTATCCGGCCAAGCTGATCGTCGTCACCGATGGCGAGCGCATCCTCGGCCTCGGCGATCTCGGCGCCAACGGAATGGGCATTCCGGTCGGAAAGCTCTCGCTCTATTCGGCCTGCGCCGGCGTGCATCCCGAAACGTGCCTGCCGATCGTGCTCGACGTCGGCACCAACAACGAAGAGCTCCTGAAGGACCCGTATTATCTCGGCCTGCGCGAGCGGCGGCTCACGGGCGAGGCCTATGACAGCTTCGTCGACGAGTTCATGGTCGCCGCGCGAAAGACCTTTCCGGGTGTGCTGATCCAGTTCGAGGATTTCGCCAACCACTCGGCGTTCAAGCTGCTGCACAAATACCGCGATGAGGCCTGCGTCTTCAACGACGACATCCAGGGCACGGCTGCGGTGGCGCTCGCCGGCCTGTTTTCGGCGCTGCGCGTCAACGGCGGCAAGCTGAAGGACCAGCGCATCCTGTTCCTCGGCGCCGGCGAGGCCGCGACCGGCATCGCCGATCTCGTGACGTCCGCGATGATGGCGGAAGGTGCCTCTGAAGCCGAGGCGCTGCGGCGCAACTGGCTGGTGGATTCCCGCGGCCTCGTCGTTGGCGCCCGCCAAGGCCTGTCCGGTCACAAGCTCCGTTATGCCCATGCCGGTCAGGCGCCGATCGCCGATTTCCTCACCGCGATCAGGACGCTGAAGCCGACCGCCATCATCGGTGTTGCCGCGGTCGGTGGCGCCTTCACGCCCGACGTGCTCAAGGCGATGGCCGAGCTCAACGAGCAGCCGATCGTGTTCGCGCTCTCCAATCCGACTTCGAAGGCCGAATGTTCGGCGGAGGACGCCTACCGCTACACCGGAGGCCGCGCGCTGTTTGCCTGCGGCAGTCCGTATGACCCCGTCAAGCTCAACGGCCGAACCTTCGTGCCGCGCCAGGGCAACAACTCCTACATCTTCCCGGGCGTCGGCCTCGGCGTCATCGCCAGCCGCTCGCGGCTGGTCACGGACGAGATGTTCATGGCGGCCGCCCATACGCTCGCCGATTGCGTCGGCAAGGACGATCTCGCGCAAGGCAGCCTCTACCCGGCGCTGCCACGCATCCGCGAAGTCTCGGTGCGTATCGCCGCCGCCGTCGCCGATGTCGCCTTTCAGCGCGGGCTCGCGGACGGACCCGCGCCGAACGACGTGAAGGGACTGGTTCAGTCCCAGATGTACGAGCCGCAGTACTGAGGCCTCCGCCTCGTCATGGCCGGGCATAGCCGTCCGAAGGACGGCGTCGCTTCCGCTCGCCTATGTCCCGGCCATCCACGCCTCGCCGGATGGTACGAAGAACGTGGATGCCCCGGACAAGCCCGGGCCCGACGACCGCTTGAAGCAAGCCACGTTAGGTCAGCACAGCGATACCATTTCAGGTAGAAACCCGGTTGCGCGGCGCGGCCGTATATGCGACGCTCTGTAGCGTTACAAGAAATTCAATCAAGGTAAGCCGCCATGGACGATCGTTTGCCCGAACTGGGCGACCTCGAGCACGAGGTCATGCAACTGGTTTGGGCCCATGGTCCTGTGACGGCCGAAATTGTGCGCGAGAAGCTGTCGCGTCGGCTGAAGGAATCGACAGTCCGCACGGTGCTGCGCCGGCTGGAAGAAAAGGGCTATGCTCGGCACACGGTGGACGGACGCACCTATGTCTACCACGCAGCCGAAGAGCGCGCGCGGGTTGCGGCCAAGGCGGTGCAGCGCATCGTCGACTGGTTCTGCAACGGCTCGATGGAGGAGGTCCTCGTCGGCATGGTCGACAATGCGATGCTCGATCAGCAGCAGTTGCGCACACTGGCCGACCAGGTGGCCAAGGCGAAGAAGGCGAGGGGAGTGAAGAAAGAATGATCGCAACTCTGGCGGAGGCGGCGCTGCGCTCCCTTGTGCTGGGAGGCGTCGTCTGGTTCGGCCTCAACCTGTTTCGCGTGCGCAATCCGCACGTCCACATGACGGCGTGGGTCGTCGTGCTGCTGGCGTCGCTGGCGATGCCGTTCGTGATGCATTGGCCGACGGTCACGATCACCCGGCTGCCATCGCCGGTATCGGTGCCGGCTGATGTCATGCCAGTTGATATCTCGACGTTCGAGATGCCGCAGCCCATGCAGCCGATGACGCCCGGCGCGGCGATTCCGCCGTCGAAGAACGGCGTCTCAATCAATTGGTGGCTGATCGCTACCGTCATCCATGCCGGCGTCGCCAGCCTGTTGCTGCTGCGGCTGGCCATCGGCCTCTGTCTGACCTGGCGCCTCGCGCGCGCGGCAAGGCCGATCAACGGTCCGCGCATGGTCGACGCCGATGTGCGCGTCAGCCGCGACGTCGGCGGTCCCGTCACGTTTGGCTCGACCATTCTGGTGCCGCCGCAATTTTCCGGCTGGGACGCCAAGAAGCGCCTCGCGGTGCTCGCGCATGAGGGCGCGCATGTCGCCAACCGCGATTTCTATATACTCCTGCTCGCCTCCCTCAATCGCGCGGTGTTCTGGTTCAGCCCGTTCTCGTGGTGGCAGCTCGCGCGTCTGGCCGAACTTGCCGAGATCATCAGCGACGCCGAGGCCATCGAGGTGATCGACGACCGGCTGTCCTATGCGGAAATCCTGCTTGATTTTGCAAGCACGGTAAACCCGCGGCCGGTCGAGCTCGCGATGGCGCGGGCCTCGACCGTGCGCGCCCGCGTCGAGCGCATCATCGCGGCCGCCGCGATGCCCGTCGCGGTCGGCTGGCGCAAGCGGGCGTGGATCGCGGCTGCGATCGTCCCGGCCGTGATCGTGTCCGCCGGCATGATCGCCTATCGCACGCCGGAGCCTGCGCCGCTCGCCGCGGATAGTGGAGAGGTGCCGGCCCAGCATTACCGCCCCTTCGTCAATTTCTACGCCATGGGTCCGACCTCGGTGTTCGCGATCTTCCGCGACGGCGACGAGGTCTACGGCCAGCTCACCGGGCAGCGCAAATTGCGCCTGACGGTCGGCACTGACGGCATCGCATCCTACCCCGCCTCGTCCGGTGAGATCACGTTCCCGCTCGATGCGGAGCGCCGCTCCGCCGAGCTGATGCTGCGCATGAATGGACGCGACATCCGCGCACTTCTCGTTGCCGAGATGCCGACGGCGGCCACCGATTCCGGATCACTCGATCAATATGTGGGCTGGTACAGGATCGCACCGAACCGCGTGCTCACGGTGGACCGCGACGGGGATCGGCTCCAGGTGCAGGAAACCGTACAGGGCCGGGCTGCGCTCCTCGCTGAGGGGGCCGACGCCTTCTCGATCCGTGGCGACAATCTGCTGGTTTTCCTGCGCGACGAGCAGGCCAGGGTCTCGCGCGTGCTGGTCCAGAACGCGGTGTTCGGCGCCCGCCTCGCACCGCGGATCGATGCGGCCGCGGCGCAGGCGATCGAGGCCGACTTCGCGCGTCGCGTTGCGGAAGTCCCCGATCGTTTCCGCGAGCAGGTCCCGGTCGCCGGCGGCAAGGAGATGATCCTGCGCGGGATCGAGGATCTGCGCAGCGGCACGCCGAACTACGACCGGATGAGCGCACCGCTCGCCGCCAAGGTCCACCGCCAGGTCGACGAGTTGCACGCGACCTTCGTCGCCCTCGGTCCGGTGGAGTCGCTGTTCTTCCGCGGCGTCGGACCGGGCGGCTACGACATCTATGGTGCGAAATTCGAGAACGGCACGGCGGAATTCCGCCTGCTGCTCGAGCCAGACGGCAAGGCCGGCGACGTCATCTTCCGGGCCGACGGCAATGATGAGCTCGGCGGCATCGTCACGTGCGCCGAGGAGGCGAATGTGCGCGGCCGCGCCGGCACTTCGCCGATCCGGATCATGGTCTACAACGAGATGGGCGAGGACATCCGCGTCTTCAATCTCGATGCCGACGGCAATCGCAAGGCCCAGAGCGTGGTCCGGCCCAACATGAGCTGGGCGGCCACGACCACGGTGAACAATCCCTGGGTGATCGCCGACAAGTCCGGACGGTGCCTCGAGGTGCTGATGCCGGGTCGGCAGACGCGCTTCCACAATGTCGAGGCTTCCAACATGGGCGCGAAGCCGGGGCGCGCCGCCCGCCGCGCCGTTCCGATCGCCAATGGCGAGGATATGCTGCGCCGCTATATCGCTGATGTCGGCAAGGGCCAGCCGGACTACGAGCACATGACGTCGGAAGTCGCCGACATCACGCGGCAGCAGCTTCCGTTCGACCAGGCGATCCTGGCGAAGCTCGGCGCGCTGCGTGCGGTCTCGTTCCGCGGCGTCACCGCGCTCGACAGCGACATCTACATCGCCCAGTTCGCCAACGGCTCGGCGGAATGGCGGATCGGCGTCAGGAACGGCACGATCACCAAGATCGCGCTCGGGCCGAATTTCTAGGAGCGTTGCGGCCGTCCATCAGTCACGCCGGATGGGCGGCTCGCGATATCGGACGGGACAGCGCAATCTCTGCTTGCGGGCCAGCACCGCAAATGCTACGATATGTAGCATTACGGTTCGTAGCCTTGCGCGGCGTGCCGCTGGCAGGCTCGAGAAAATCAGGCGTTCGCGATGACCAATTCCGCAAAGGCCGAAGCTGTGCTGGCGCTTCATCGCTTCGGGATGGGGCCGCGACCGGGATCGATCGCCGCCGTCGGCACCGACCCGCGCGGCGCACTGATCGCCGATCTCGACCGGCCGCTCACGCTGACCGCCGCCGCCGTCCTTCCCACCAGCGCAAAGGCCTATCGCACCGTTGCCGACGCCAATGCGCGGCGCGCGGCTAGGGCCAAGCAGGCGCAGCAGCAGGCCAAGAGGCAGCAGACGGCGTCCGCGCCGACAATGTCGGAAGACCAGACGCAAGGGCAGGGTGCGGACAAGGACGCCGCCGAGATGGCGGCCAAGCAGGCGGCCGAGGCCGTGCCCGATCCCGGGCGTCCGATCTATTTGCAGGAAGCCAAGCTGCGCACGGAAGCCGCGCTTGCCGCCGAGATCGGCTTCGCCGAGCGGCTGGTGTGGTTCTGGTCCAACCATTTCTGCATCTCGGCCAACAAGATCCAGAGCATGTCCGGCGCCTATGAGCGCGAAGCCGTTCGCGCCAATATGCTCGGCCGCTTCGTCGATCTCCTGTTGGCCGTCGAGGGCCATCCGGCGATGCTGTTCTATCTCGACAATCTCGGCTCGATGGGTGCGAACTCGATCGCCGGCATCAACCGCAGCCGCGGCCTCAACGAGAACATCGCGCGCGAGATCATGGAGCTGCATACGCTCGGCGTGCGCGCCGGCTACACCCAGGACGACGTCATCAGCTTCGCCAATGTGTTGACGGGATGGACGCTGGTGCCGCCCGGCGACAATCCCGAGCACGGTGGCGAGTTCACCTTCAATCCGCGGCTGCACGAGCCCGGCGGGCAAACCGTGCTCGGCAAGCGCTACGAGCAGGAGGATGCCGAGCAGGGCCGCGCGGTGCTGCGCGATCTCGCCGCGCATCCGGCGACCGCAACCCATATCGCGACCAAGCTCGCGCGCCATTTCGTCGCCGACGAGCCGCCGCCTGTGCTGATCGAGCAGATGGCGAAGACTTTTCGCGACACCGAGGGCGATCTTAAGCAGGTCGCGATCGCGATGGTGTCCTCGGACGAGGCCTGGCGCGGGCCGCCGTCGAAGCTCAAGCGTCCCAGCGAGTGGGGCGTTGGCATGGTGCGCGCGACCGGCGCCACGACGGTCGATCCAGTCCGCTTCACCGGCGGGCTGGAGCTGCTCGGCGAGGCGCTGTGGCGTCCATCCGCGCCCAAGGGCTATCCGGACGACGAGGCGAGCTGGATCGACGGCGTCGGCCGGCGGCTCGACATCGCCAACAATTTTGCCGAGCGCCTCGCCGGTACGGCTGATCCGCAGGCGATCATCGAGGACGTCTTCGCATCGGAGATATCACCCGAGGTGAAGCAGGCCGTCGGCCGCGCCGAGAGCCGGCAGCAGGCGCTCGCGCTGTTGTTCATGTCGGCGGATTTCCAGAGGAGGTGACCATGGGCTTTGACCATCATCTGCCCACGCGGCGCGAGCTTCTGGTCGGCTCCGGCGCGCTGTTCACGTGGAGCCAGATGCCGCGGATCGCGCGTGCCGAAGGGCGCGATCCGCGCCTGCTGGTCATTGTGCTGCGCGGTGCGCTCGACGGCCTTGGCGCGGTTGCGCCGGTCGGCGATCCCGACTGGATCTCCTTGCGCGGCGATCGTGCGCTGGTGCTGGACGGCAAGCCGCCCGCGCTGCCGCTCGATGCCTTCTTCGCGCTCAATCCGGCGATGCCGAATCTGCATCGGCTCTACAAGAGCGGCAAGGCTGCGATCGTCCATGCCGCCGCGACGCCCTATCGCGAGCGTTCGCATTTCGACGGCCAGGACGTGCTGGAAAGCGGGCTCGTCAAGCCGGGCATGACCAGCTCGGGATGGCTCAACCGCGCGCTGCTCGCGCTGGAATCCAGCGGGCGTGTCGACCCGCGCGGCAGCCGCGCGCTCGGCATCGGCTCCGTGACGCCGCTGGTGGTGCGCGGTTCGGCGCCCGTCATGACATGGGTGCCGCAGAGATTGTTGCCGGCGAGCGAGGACACGCAGAACCGCCTGCTCGATCTCTACCAGCACACCGATCCGAAGCTTGCGACCGTGCTCCAGGCCCGCATGAGGCTCGCTTCGCTCGGCGGCGCACCAGGCGCGGGCGATCCGATGTCCGACGATCCGACCTTGCCGCCGCCCGGCATCGCGCGCGTGCGCGCCTATTTCGCCGAAGCCGCCGGCACGGCCGCGCGCTATCTCGCCAAGCCTGACGGCCCGCGTGTCGGCGCCATGGGCTTCGTCGGCTGGGATACGCACATCGCCGAGGGCGTGGCCTCGGGCCAGCTCTACAATCTGCTCGGTGCTCTCGACGGCGCCTTTGCCGCGATCGAGAGCAATATGGGCGAAGCGTGGCGCGAAACAGTCGTGGCCGTCGTCACCGAGTTCGGGCGAACCGCGCGCATCAACGGTACGCAGGGTACCGACCACGGCACGGGCACGGTCGCTTTCCTGATCGGCGGCGGGCTCAACGGTGGTCGCGTGATCGCGGACTGGCCCGGTCTGAAGCCGGCGCAACTCTTCGAGGATCGCGATCTCAAGCCGACCACGGATTTGCGCGCGGTGCTGAAAGGCCTGCTGAGGGATCATCTGCGCGTCGAGGAGAAGGTGCTCGCAGAAGCCGTCTTCCCGGGCAGCGCCGACGTCAAACCGATGGGAGGCCTCGTCGGCTGACGACGCGGCTCTCGCAACCGGATCGGGTTCATGATGTGCACGCTGACACAACGGGAGCTCGACTTTCTCGCCAGCTTGAAGACCGGCTGGCAGCGGCTCTATCGGCGCGAGCTCGCGCGGCTCTCGAGGAGCGGCGCCGAACCTGACGAGGTTCCGCCGGAGACGCGCCCGATCTGGCGCGTCGTATCGGGCTTATCCCACGAGCCTGTCTCGATTCAGGACAAGCCAGTGTGGTGGAATCGCCACAGCTAACCCGAAACGGCTGCGGCCTCAGGCGCGCTTTCGTTCCGACAAGGTTCTGCCCTCATTGCCCACCGAAACTCGGGGCCATTCGGAGGGCGCATCATGTCTTGCTTTGCACGTGCCGAAAATGCCCGGATTTCGCCGGCAAGCCTGTGCCGGATCCTGCTCGCCACCATCGGCGCGGCGTCGCTTGCGGCGTGTGCGCAATCGCCGGTCGGCCACCAGAAGGCCGATCTCGGCACCCACCGCCAGGCCGCTGTCGAACGACCGCACAGGGTGGCGGCGCTGCATCCGCGTCCGATCAGCCGGGCGCGCATCCCCGACGGTGATGCAAAGCAGAGCGTCTCCCACGGCGTCGCCAGTTTCTATTCGGACACGGAGACGGCGAGCGGCGAGAGGTTCGACAAGAACGAATTGACCGCGGCCCATCCCAGCCTGCCGTTCGGCACCAAGCTGCGCGTCACCGATGTCTCATCCGGCCGCTTCGTCACCGTCAGGATCAACGATCGCGGGCCGTATGTTCGCGGACGCGTGGTCGACGTCTCTCCCTCCGCGGCGGAGGCGCTCGGCATGGTCGACAAGGGTGTCACCAATGTCCGGCTCGACGTGGTGCAATAATTTGCGGCTGCATCGATCCGAAGCGCTGTGCTTAACCGGCTGTTAGCCGCCTCAAGCCACCATGGATACCCAATCATTCGGGACTAGATCTAAGCTCTTGGGAGGCGGCGTTTGACCACGATCCAGTATCTCGAAGATCAGGCCGCACGCGCCGAGCGGCTGGCCAAACGGATCACGGATACATTGACGATCGAAAAGCTCCTGACCTTCGCGCACGAACGCCGCCGCGAGATCGAGGTCATCGCCGGCAAGTACCGGCGCGCCTGATTCTCATCCCCATGCGCGCTCAGCTGTGGCTTTCGACGAAGTCGCTGAGATAGTCCGGCAGCGTCATGCCATCAATGTCACAGCGCGCCCGGATCTCGCCGGCGACATCGGTCGAGATGTCCTTCATCCAGTGCTCCAGCGTGTTGAACGAGATGACCTTGATGGGGTCGTTGAAGCAGCCAGCGACGAGCTCGCCGATCGTGGCGTCGAGATCGCTTCGCTCGACGCGAATTTCGGTCGCCTTGTCGAGGCGGTCGATCACCACGAACAGGGTCTGGTCTGCGCCATAGGGCACGACAGGGGCTGGCACGCCGGCTTCAAGCATGTGAGGCACTCACGCCTTCGCTTCCGATCACCATCAACGGGAAAAACCGGCAGAAGGTTCCCGCGCTCAGCCGGTGCTTCTGCGAGGATCAGAGAAATTCGCGCAGCCGCGCCAGCTCCGTGATGTGCTCGGGCGAGAGAATGTCCGTGACCAGCGGCGGTTGCGCGATGGTGCGGATCTCATAGAGATGCCTGGTCGCCGCCGGCTTCGCCATGAACGCCGAGATGCATTCGTCGAGCGTACCCTCGATCACCTGGTAGGACGCTCGGTCCGACCGTCGCTGGTTCGCAAGCGACGGCCATTTATGCAGCACCGCAAGGACACCAAAGTCGACCTTTGAATCCCCAACCACGTCCCCCATCGTCCCGCCTCACGCAAAAAGACCCCGGCACACGATCGTGCGTACCGGGGCCTACACCCATTACTGCATCTCAATGCCTCAGCACCAAACGCGATGACCGGGAAATAGTTCCCGGCAAATGTTTGCTTTCAGCTCGCGGCCGCCGCGATTTTATGGCCCGGGCTGGTGTGCCCGTGGCTGGTCTCATCGCCGCGACCAACTTCGGGCGGAAGCCCGGCAAAGCGCCGCAAGGCCTCGGCCATCTGCACCCGGCTCGGCGCGCCGGTGATGATCACGTCCACCATCGTGAAGGACGAATGGAAATGGCCACGCGCCTTGAGTTGCTCGACCGGGACGCCGGCGGCTGCCATCGCCTCGGCATAGGCGATGCCTTCGTCGCGCAGGGGATCGAATTCGCAGGTGACGACGAAGGCCGGCGGTAGCCTTTCGACCTTGCCGCGGAGCGGCGAGGCGCGTGGATCGGTGCGGTCGGTCGGCGAGCAGTAGAGGTCCCAGAACCAGTACATCAGCGAGCGCGTCAGGAAATAGCCGGTCGCATTGTCGTTGTAGGAGGGGCGGTCGAAGGTGCAGTCGGTGACCGGGCAGATCAGGAGTTGGCCCGCGATCTCAGGGCCGCCGCGATCGCGCGCAAGCTGGCAGGTGACGGCGGCGATGTTGCCGCCGGCGCTCCAGCCCGCGACCAGCACCGGGCCCGGCCTGCCGCCGAGCTCGGCGGCGTGCTCGGCGATCCAGCGCGTCGCCGCATAGCCGTCTTCGGCCGCGGCCGGGAAACGACGCTCGGGCGCATGACGATAGCCGACGCTGACCAGCATCATGCCGGTCCGCCGCACCATGTCGCGGCAGAACGGCTCGTCCGACTGCTCGTCGCCGAGCACCCAGCCGCCGCCGTGGAAATAGACCACCACCGGATGCGGCCCCGGCGTTGCCGGCCGGTATACCTAGTAAGGCAGCGGACCGTCGGCGCCTGTCAGGGTGCCGTCGACGATCTCGCCGATCGGCCGTCCCGCCGGGCGGCCCTTGTTGAACTCGTCGACGAAGGCGCGGGCGCCGAGGGCGCCCATCGACTCGATCGGCGGCAGGTTGAGTGACGCCAGCAGGTTCAGCACCAGCCGCACGTCCGGCTGCAGCCGCACCACCTCGCCGTCATTGCATTGCGCGGCGACGTCGGGGCCGGTCAGCTTGAAGCCGAGCATGCCGCGGCTGACCACCTCGTCGCAGATGCTGCGATAGGGACCGACGCCGCCGGTATAGGGCATCAGGCCCTGCACCTTGCCGGGCACGTTGGCGCCCGTGTACCAGGTGTTGGCGAGCCGGTGCAGCGTCACCATCGAGCAATCGGCCATGTGCCTGTTCCAGCCGGCTTGCGCCGTCTCGGTCGGCTCGATCGTGGTGAAGCCGCCGTCGCGCAATGCTTTGAGCCGGTCGACGACCCAGTCGACATGCTGCTCGATTGACACCGCCATGTTCGACAGCACCGACGGGCTGCCGGGACCGGTGATCATGAAGAAGTTCGGGAAGCCTGCGACGGTGAGGCCGAGATAGGTCTGCGGCCCCTGCGCCCAGACGTCGGTGAGCGACTTGCCGCCACGTCCGGTGATCGGATGCACGGCGCGGATCGCGCCGGTCATGGCGTCGAAGCCGGTCGCGAACACGATCACGTCCACGTCGACGCTGCGCTTGGCCGTCGTGATCCCACTTGCGGTGATCGCCTTGATCGGCTCCTGACGCAGATTGACCAGCGTGACGTTCGGCCGGTTGTAGGTCGCGTAATAGTTGGTATCGAGGCAGGGGCGTTTGGCGCCGAACGGATGATCGTCCGGCATCAGCGCCGCGGCGGTCTCGGGGTCTTTGACGGCGGCGCGGATCTTCTCGCGGATCAGGTCCTGGACGATCTTGTTGCCGTCGATGTCGACCGCCTGGTCGGCCCAGAGCTGGGTCAGGATGTGGACGAGGTCGCCGGCCGCCCAAGCGCGTTCGAACCGCTCACGACGCTCGGCATCGCTTAATTGCCAGCTAACGACCGTCTGCTGCGGATAGGGCACGCCGGCCATCGACTGGCGCGCCTGCTCGCGATAGGCCGCGCGATCGCCTTGCAGCAGGCTCATGCGATCGGACGGCGCGGGACCGTTGTGCGCCGGAAGCGCGAAATTCGGGGTGCGCTGGAACACGGTCAGGTGCGCAGCCTGCTCGGCGATCAGCGGGATCGACTGAATGGCCGACGATCCCGTGCCGATCACCGCGACGCGCTTGCCGCCGAGATGGACGCCGTCATGCGGCCAGCGTCCGGTGAAATAGACCTCGCCCTTGAAGTCCTTCACGCCGTCGATCTCCGGCGGCTTGGGCGCCGAGAGGCAGCCGGTGGCCATGATGTAATGGCGGCAGGAGACCGGCGGGCCATTATCGGTGGTGAGCTGCCAGCGCTCGATCGCCTCGTCCCATTTCGCTTCCGTGACCTTGGTCTTGAAGCGGATGTCACGCCTGAGATCGTAGCGGTCGGCGACGAAGCCGAGATAGCGCAGGATCTCGGGCTGGGTCGCATATTTCTCCGACCAGGTCCATGCGGTCTCGAGGTCGGGATCGAAGGTGTAGCTGTAATCAATGGTCTGGATGTCGCAGCGCGCCCCGGGATATCGGTTCCAGTACCAGGTGCCGCCGACGTCGCCGGCTTCTTCGAGGCCGACCGCCGTCAGGCCGGCCTTGCGTAGCCGATGCAGAAGATAGAGGCCGGCAAATCCGGCACCGACCACGGCAACATCGACCTGCTGGCTGGTTCCGCGCCCCGTGTCCGAGGCACGTGCAGCAACCATTGCATCAGGCATGGCATTTCCTCCCGTGTGTTTTGTTTTGCCCGCAGGCTATCGCTGCAGGTTCGGCTTGTCATCACGGCATGTGCAATCTTCGGTAGCCATTTGCGGCGTCATCATGGCCGCGTGAATGTTGCGGCGGCACACGCATCGCGATGCACAAGGGCCGTGATTTCCCGGGCTAATCAGGGTCGATCCACCTGTGTATGCTCTTGTTTTTGCCACGCGTGCAAACGGGCGTCATGACAGAGTTGAGTGAGCGGACCAAAGCGAACATGGACGTCGTCCTGGAGGAGACGTGCCGCCAACTGCCTCACGGCGGCGATCACGACAGCCGCAGGTTCATCGCCGAGCGGCTGATCGAGGCGGCGCGGTCCGGTCACTCCACGCTCGGCGAGCTCGGCATCATCGCACGGCACGCACTGGCGGAGCTTGCCGCCAAGCGGAGCTAGGCGCAGCCGCGGCGCTTGCTTCGCGGCGGGCCACGGACATAACCTGCCCAAAATCCTTCCGCGCGTCGAGATGCTCCGAAGATGCGGTCCGTGTTCGCGCTTTTTGCGACGTCACTCGTCCTCTGTTGCGCCGGCTCGGTCGTGGCCCAGCCGGTCGGCCAGTTTCCATTTGCGCTGACGCGCGAAGGACAGATGCTTGGCGCCGTCGAAGGCGAGGTGGCCTCGTTCAAGGGGCTGGCCTATGTGGCCGCGCCGCTCGGACCGCTGCGCTGGCGTCCGCCGCAGGCTGCACCCGAGAGTTCGGAGATGCGCACCGCCTATGCCTATGGCGCGCCGTGTCTTCAGCCCTCGCTGCCGGGATCGAGCGAGGATTGCCTCACGCTGAACGTGTTTCGTCCGTTCGGGGTCGACGGCCCGCTACCGGTGATGATGTTCATCCACGACGGCGCTTTCGTCAGCGGCACCGCGAATGATCCGCTGTTCGACGGTGCCAGGCTCGCGCAAGCCGGCCTCATCGTGGTGACCGTGAATTTTCGCCTCGGCGCGTTCGGCTGGCTCAGCGATCCCGCGCTGTCGGAAGGCGGCTCCGGCAATTTCGGCCTGATGGACCAGATCGCGGCGCTGCATTGGGTGCACGACAACATCGCGGCCTTCGGCGGTGATCCCACCAACGTCACCTTGTTCGGCAGTGGCGCAGGCGCAACGTCGATCGCGCTGCTGATGCTGTCGGAGCAATCGCGCGATCTCTTCCAGAAAGCCATTCTGCAATCGATCCCCGGCCGTGCGCGCCTGCGTTCGGCACAAGAGGCCGAAATTGTGGGGCGGCAATTCGTGGCGGTGCTGGGGCGACAGGCCGATTTACGTACAGCCGAACCGCAACGCCTGCTTGCCGTCGAAAAACATTTCCTGGAAAAATCGCCGCGCAGCTTCGCGCCGACGATCGATGGGAGTCTGGTGAGCGAGGAGGTCGCCGCGGGCTTCGCAGCTGGACATGAGAGCCGCATCCCCTTGATCATCGGCTCGAACGACGACGAGACCGGTTTCGACGGCGAGCTGGATATCCGGGAAGAGCTGGCATCGTCAGGCACCACCAGCGATGAGCTGCGCAGGCTCTATCCCGATCTCGCCAGACCTTCGGACCGCGCGGCAAGGTTCTACACCGACAGGGTCTTCTCCGAGCCAGTGAGACTGCTGGCGCGCCTGCATGCCGCCAGCGGTGCGCCGACCTTTCGCTATCGCTTCACCTATGTGCCGGAGGCACGGCGCGCAAACCCCGAGGGCGGTCACGGGCGGGAATTGCAGTTCATCTTCGGCGTCGAAGGCATGCCCGGTGCAGGCATCTTGTCAGGAGCCGATCGCGAGGTCGCAAATCGCATGCGCGCCTACTGGATCAATTTCGCCAGGAGCGGCGATCCCAACGGTGCGGACCTGCCGCATTGGGATTCGGCCGCAGGCAGCGATCGCCTGCTGCTGATCGCGAACGATGGCATCGCGAGCGGAGACGACCCCTGGTCGGAGCGTCTGGACCGGTTCGCGCATTAGAGGGATGAGTTGGACTTAAGCCGCGAGCTCGACGCGCGGCGCCGGGCTTAGCCGGTCTTCCTCCAGATAATCCATCGCGCCGTCTTTCTCGACGGCGTAGAACTGCTGGCCTTCCTTCGACTTGTAGGCGGCGCGAACGACGCCGCGGCGGCCCTTGTCACTGTTGACGACATCCCCCAACGCAAACTTCTTCATTTCACGTCCCTGGCTGCTGGCCGACTCCTTCGGCTACGCCCGGGATTCTGGGCAGCAAATCGTTAACGTCTTGCTAACCATACGGGTTTGCCTATGCTCGCGGCCGATCGCGCGGGCAACTCGCACGCGCATGTTGCCAACGAAACGAGCCTTCGCCCATGGTGCGATTTCCCACCTTCTTCCTGTCGCATGGCGGCGGTCCGTGGCCGTTCATGGAAGACAGGCGGGTGCAATACGCGAAAACCGCCGAGGCGTTCGGCCGGCTGCCACAGCTCTTGCCGGAGAGGCCCAAGGCCGTGCTCGTCATATCAGGACATTGGGAGGCTGACGCCTTCACCGTGTCGACTTCCGCGCATCCGCCGATGGTGTACGATTATCACGGTTTCCCCGAGCACACCTATCACCTCAAATACCCGGCGCCGGGGCGGCCCGAGCTCGCCGCGGAGGTAAAGGCGCTGCTCACGCGCGCGGGTGTTGATTGCCGGGAGGATCCCAACCAGGGGTTCGATCACGGCACCTTCGTGCCGCTCGGGCTGATGTATCCGAACGCCGACATGCCGATCGTGCTGCTGTCGCTGAGATCGAGTTACGATCCGGCCGAGCACATCAGGATGGGGCAGGCGATTGCCTCCCTACGCGACGAAGGCATTCTGATCGTCGGCAGCGGACTCACCTATCACAACATGCGCGGGTTCGGCCGTGCCGAATCGAAGCCGGTCTCGTATGATTTCGAGGCTTACCTGAACGAGGCGATCAGCCACAAGGACGCGGCGCGGCGCAACGCGATGCTGGTTGACTGGGAGAACGCGCCGAGTGCGCGCCTGGCCCATCCGCGCGAAGATCATCTGCTGCCGCTGATGGTGGCCGCCGGCGCCGCCGTCAGCGACACGGGCAAGCGCGTCTTCGTCGACGAGGTCGCGAATGTCGCGATGGCGTCGTATGTGTTTGGCGGGTGATCTTCTCCTCTTCCCGCAAGCGAGGAGAGGTGAAGAAGAGTGGCTCACCCGTATTTCAGCTTCATGAACAGGATGCCGCCGGCGAGCACCATGGTGATGGCGTTCGCGGCGACGAGGGGCGCATCGCCCGACAGCAGGCCATAGACGAGCCAGAGCGCCAGCCCAAGCACCATGACCAGGAACATGCCGAGCGAAATATCGCCGGTGGAGCGGGTCTTCCACACTTTGATGGCTTGCGGCGCGTAGGCCACGGTGGTGCAGGTCGCGGCGGCAAAGCCGATCAGCTTGATCAAGAACGGGTCCATGGCGGCTCTATAGCATTGATTCGAGGATGGTCGCGCCTCAGGCGCGCGCGGTCATGAGGCCGCGATAGAGCGCGGCATAGTCACCGGCGCGGTTGCGCCAGGACACGTCGGTCGCAAGGCCGCTCAGTTGCAGCCGGCGCCAGGTCAGCTTGTCGTGGAAGGCGATGTTGGCCTTGCGCAGCGTGCCGGCGAGGGCATCCGCGGTGACGGGTGCGAACTTGAAGCCGGTGGCATCGCGGCCTGATTTATCGGCCTCGCCGATATCGACGATGGTATCCTCGAGGCCGCCGACCCGCGAGACGATGGGCACGGCGCCGTAGCGCAACGCGCAGAGCTGGGTCAGGCCGCATGGCTCGAACCGCGAGGGCACGATGAGCGCGTCCGAGCCGGCCTGGATCAGATGCGCCATGATCTCGTCGTAGCCGATCACGACCCCGATCCGGCCAGGGTTCGCGCGCGCTACGGCCTGATAGCGATCCTGGAGATCGCGATCGCCGCTGCCGAGCAAAGCGAGCTGCATGCCTTCGCGCAAAATGGTCGGAATGGCTTCGAGCAGGAGATCGAGCCCCTTCTGCCACGACAGGCGGCTGATGACGCCGAGCAATGGCGCTTCGTCCGAGGAATCCAGATTGAACTGTTGCTGAAGCACCGCCTTGTTCGCGGCCCGGAACGTGAGGTCCTCCGCGCCGAAGCGGTAGGCGATGTGCGGATCTTCTTGCGGATTCCAAACGGATACATCGATGCCGTTGAGGATTCCGCTCAGCGCGTTCGCGCGGGCGCGAAGCAGGCCGCCGAACCCCATGCCGCCCTCGTCGGTCTGGATCTCCTGCGCATAGGTCGGCGAGACCGTGGTGATGCGATCGGCGAATTGCAGGCCGGCCTTCAAGAAACTGATGCCGCCGAAATATTCGAGGTCGTTGACGCCGTAGGCGCGCCACGGCAGGCCAATCGAACCAATCAGCTCGGGCACGAACTTGCCCTGATAGGCCATGTTGTGGATGGTCATCACGGTGGCCGGCCGCGGCCGATTGTCATAGTGCAGATAGGCCGGCGCGAGCCCGGCCTGCCAGTCATGGGCATGCACCACGTCGGGCACGAAGGCGGGAACGAGGCCGTGGCCGATATCGGCCGCGATGCGCGAGAGCGCGGCGAACCGCACGCCATTGTCCGGCCAGTCGACGCCTTCGGGCGTCACGTAGGGGTTGCCAGGCCGTGCGTAGAGATGCGGCACGTCGAGCACGAACAGATCGAGGCCGTCATGCGAGCCGGCGAGCAGACGTCCGGGTCCGCCGAAATAATCCGGCCAGCGCCGGATTTCGTCGGCTCCCCCCAGCACCCGCATCACGTCAGGATAGCCTGGCATCAAGGTGCGCATCTCGACGCCATGCGCCTTGAGCGCAATCGGCAGCGCGCCCGCGACATCGGCGAGACCGCCAGTCTTGACGATGGGATAGACTTCAGAGGCGACCGCGAGGACGCGAACAGGCGTCATGTATTGAGCCTGTCGAGCATCGGCTGGGTGATGAGCGAAATGCCCTGCTCGGTGGTGCGGAAGCGTCTTGCGTCCAGCTCGGGATCTTCGCCGACGACGAGCCCTTCCGGGATCTCGACGCCGCGATCGATCACGACGTTCTTCAGGCGCGCGCCGCGGCCGACATTGACATAGGGCATGATCACGGCGTTCTCGACATTGGCGTAGGAGTTGACGCGCACGCCGGTGAACAGCAGTGAGCGCCGCAGCGAGGCGCCGGAAATGATGCAGCCGCCCGAGACCAGCGAGCTCACGGCCTGGCCGCGCCGGCTCTCCTCGTCGTGGACGAATTTTGCCGGTGGTGTGATCTCGGAATAGGACCAGATCGGCCAGGCGCTGTCGAACAAATCGAGCTCGGGCACTACGTCGGTGAGGTCGATATTGGCGGCCCAATAGGCGTCGACCGTGCCGACGTCGCGCCAATAGGCGCGGGGGTCGCTGCCCGAGCGAACGCAGGAGGTCGAATACTGGTGCGCCATGGCGCGGCCGTTCTTGACGAGGTAGGGGATGATGTCCTTGCCGAAATCGTGGTTGGAATTCGGATCCTCGGCGTCGCGCTTGAGCTCTTCGAACAGGAATTTTGCGTCGAACACGTAGATGCCCATGCTGGCGAGCGAAACGTCCGGCTTGCCCGGCATCGGCGGCGGATCTTTCGGCTTTTCCAGGAACTCTTTGATCCAGCCGTTCTCGTCGATATGCATGATGCCGAAGCCGGAAGATTCCTGGCGCGGCATCTCCAGGCAGCCGACGGTGACGTCGGCGCCGCTGTCGACGTGCTGGCGCAGCATCACCTCGTAATCCATTTTATAGATATGGTCGCCGGCGAGAACGACGATGAAGCGGCAGGCGTGGGATTCGATGATGTCGATGTTCTGGTAGACTGCATCGGCCGTGCCGACATACCACATGTTTTCGGAGACGCGCTGGCTCGCCGGGAGGATGTCGAAGCTCTCGTTGCGCTCGGGGCGGAAGAAGTTCCAGCCCATCTGAAGGTGCCGGATCAGGCTGTGCGCCTTGTACTGGGTGGCGACGGCGATGCGGCGGATGCCCGAGTTCACCGCGTTCGACAGCGCGAAATCGATGATGCGGGATTTTCCGCCGAAATAGACCGCAGGCTTGGCGCGACGGTCGGTCAGCTCCAGCAGCCGGCTGCCGCGTCCGCCGGCCAGGACAAACGCCAGCGCCTGACGGGCAAGCGGCTCGGGTCTCGCGGCACTCATGTCATCCTCCCACAACTCTTGCGCTCGCGAGAAGCCTCCCGGCCGCGCTCATTTGGAACCGATAGTAACGGCACGAATAGTAAATCGGGAAGGTGGTTGTTGGTTGCGAATGCGCCGGAAGCTTAATGCTTTGCCGCCGTGATCGGGCCCCAGGCACCGTCCTGCCGGTGTCACTCGCGGCAAGGTTGTCGAGCCCGTCAGGTACCGGTTGATCAGAATGGAGGCATGCGTCTTGTGCGGTGCACGCAAAACTCGAGGCTTTGACCTCGCGCCAGGATGCCCGATGATGGCGCTGCGATCCATGTCCAAGCCAAACGTCAGAAAGGAGTGAGACGATGAGGGTCTGGAAAACGGCAGTCGCCGGTTCGCTCGCCGCCGCGGTCATGGCGGGGGGGATTCAGCAGGCGGCGGCGGCTCCGCTGCCCACCAATGTCGCAACCATGAAGGCCGCCGTCGGCGACGATGTCACGCAGGTGCACTGGCGCGGCCGAGGTTTTGGATGGGGTCTCGGCGGCCTTGCCGCTGGCGCGATCATCGCAGGTGCCATCGCCAGCAGCGCGCCCTATGGCTATGGCTACTATGGCGGCGGGCCCTATTATGGCGGCTACGGATACCCGGGCTACGGCTATGGTTATGCGCCGGCCTATTACGGCTATGGTCCGGCCTATGCTTATCCGCGCTACTATCGGCCTTACCGCCCGTATTTCGGCCCTCGTTACGGCTACTACCGGCCGTATTACCGGCACTATCACCGCGCGTATTGGTGATCGATCAAACGGGCGGACCCGCTCGCCGCAGGGCGACGACGCTGAAGAGGTTTGAGGGCCGCTGAATGCAAGCGGCCCGATCGGCTTGCGCGCGCTGAACCCGGTGATGCGGCACGACGAGCCGGCCATGCCCGCCCACGACAATCCCGATGCAGATCGCGACGATGATCGCGATCTCGATGCACCATTCGAGCGGTCCCGAGCTCATGGCAGCGCGATGGCGTTGGCGAGATCGAACTCGGACAGGCCCGGGCCGCCGCACGCAAGGTAGATGGCGACGAGGAAGATGCGGCTGAGGACGGTGAGGCCCAATATGACCCTGATGTCGTAATGGCGAATGGCAAAAGCGAGAGGCGAGATCGCCAGATGTTTTAGAATGCTCATGGCCAACTCCTTGCCAAAATTCAGGCATCGACTGCCTGCCGACTGAAATGACAGCGTGATGAAAAGGCCGTCCGACGCCTTGCCGGCGTCTCTGAAATGGACAGGCCAATGCTAGTGCCGGCGCAGGGCGCAGGTCTTTATCGCGTCCTTACATTTGGCTGAGCTTTCCCTTAAGATGGGCGAGCATCCGGGGGTCTGAGCCGTGCGTAGAGACGCGCTTGCCTTTGGTGAATTCCGCCTCGACCGTGCCAACGCGCTGTTGTGGCGAGGCGGGGAGCGGATCGCGCTGGCGCCGAAGCCGTTCGAGGTTCTTTGCTATCTCGTCGGTCGGCCCGGTGAGCTCGTCACCAAGGAAGAGTTGCTCGACGCGGTCTGGTCCGATCTGCACGTCAGCGAGTCGAGCCTCGCCGTTGCCGTGAACGCGCTACGCTCGGTGCTCGGCGACGACAGGCAGTCCCCCAATTACATCGAGACGGTCACGCGGCGCGGCTATCGTTTCATTGCGCCGGTCGCGACCGCCGACTTGCCTGCGATCGAGCGGGCGCCCGAAGAAGAGACCGCTTCCGTCACGGAGCAGGTCGTCGATCGACGCCGGCACTGGAGAGTCGGGCGCACCGGGGCACTCGACACGCTGGAGAAGGCATTGCAACTCGCTCGCACCGGACAGCGTCAGGTCGTCTTCATCACCGGCGAGGCCGGGATCGGCAAGACCACCCTCTTGCAAATGACGCTCGACAGGATGAACCAGCAGGGACTGGGCGTGCTGCATTGTAGCTGCAACGAGTTGTTCGGCACCCATGAGGCCTTTCTTCCGCTGATCGGAGCGCTGAACGAGTGCTGCCGTCGCACCGATGGAGCATCGCTGCTGACGTCCATCCGCGAGCACGCGCCGACCTGGCTCGCGCAGATGCCCGGTTTCCTCGGCGAAGCAGAGCGGGCCACATTCCAGCATGAGGTCTTTGGCGCAACGCGGGAGCGCATGCTGCGCGAATTTTCCGATCTCATGGAACATCTCGCTGTCACGCGACCATGGGTGATCATCCTGGAAGATCTGCATTGGAGCGACTTTGCCACCGTGGATGTGCTCTCCCGGCTGGCGCGGCGGGATCGGAGGGCTTCTATCCTCGTGCTCGCCACCTACCGGCCGATGGAAGTCGCCGTCGGCGGACATCCTATCCGTGCCGTTCATCAGGACTTGCGGATTCACGGACACGCCACCGAGCTCGCGCTCGATCGACTGACCGGCACCGACGTCGAACGCTATCTGTCCCTGCGCTTCAACTCGGCCGATTTTGCCAGAGAGCTGGTCGAGCGCATCTTCGCGCGAACCGGCGGGCATCCTCTGTTCGTGTCGTCTCTGCTCGATCATCTCGTGGCGCAGGGTGCACTGGTCGAGCACGAATTGGGCTGGCGGCTGGTCAGCGAAGACGCGGCCTCGCATGACAGCATGCCGCGCGATCTGGAAGGAATGATCAAGCAGCAGATCGATCACCTCACCGAAGACGAGCGCTGCCTGCTCGAGGTCGCCAGTGCGGCGGGAGCGGAGTTTTCCGCGCTCCATATCGCCGGTGCGCTGGACCGTCCCGTGCTGGATGTCGAGCAGATGTGCGAGGACCTGGCACGGACCGATCGCATTATCGTCGGGGCCGGCATGACCGAGTGGCCGAACGGAAGCGTCTCCGGTCGCTATGCGTTCCAGCACGCGCTTTACCAGGAGATCCTCTACCAGCGGCTCGCACCAGCGCGCTGCGCGAAAACCCATGCGCTGCTTGGGGCGGGGCTCGAGCAGGGCTATGGGCCGCAGGCTGCGGAGATCGCCGCCGTTGTCGCGCGCCATTTCGAACTGGGCCGTGATTTCCCGAAAGCGATGCATTATCTGGGCGCGGCGGCCGAGGGCTCGGCGCGAAGGTTCAGCACGCGCGAGGCCGCCAATTACCTGTCCCGCGCCTTGGAGCTGGTGCCGCATCTGCCGCCGGAATTTCGGGTGACGACACGTCTGAAGTTGCTGCTTCAGCGCGCCTGGGCCTGGCGGGCCAGTGGAGATTTCCTGAATTCCCTGCAGGATCTCAGCGCTATCGTGGCGCACGCGGCGGAGAACGGGCACGTGCGCGAAGAGGTGAACGCGCTGGTCGATCTCAGCAGATTCTGTCTTTACGTCGATCGGCGCCAGAGCCTGCCTGTTGCGGAACAGGCCCTTATCAAAAGCAGGGCGATCGACGACGCCGCATTCAGCGCTCTGGTCCAGGGCAACGTTGCCAATCTGAAGCTGATGCTCCGCGGCTGGGATCGTGAGAATGCGGACCTTGCCGAGCGTGCGTCAGCACTGATCACCGGAGAGCAGGATCTGAGCATGCGGCTGCGACGCTGCTCGATGGAAATGGTGCTGGAGTTTCTGCGCGCGAATTATCCGGCCTGCTGCGATGCGACGACCAGGGGAAAGGAGCTCGCCCGCCTGGTCGGTGACGTCTATCTGTTCGTGCTTTATGAATCGGTCGAGGCGTTTGCCCAGATTTATCTCGGCGAATGGGGCCAGGCGCAACGAAACCTCGTCTCCGCGTTGGCTATCTCGGAGCGGAATGCAAATCCGCAGGCCGTCGCGCTGTGTCATCTCGCGATCGGATGGCTGTACTCCGAGGCGGAGGAATATGGCAGCGCGTCACGGCGTGCGGAGGATGCGCTCGGCCCGATGATCGAGGCCAATCCGTTCACCTTCTTCGTTGGCAGGAATCTGCTGGCGCGAGCTTATGTCAGGATGGGCGACCTGGCTCGGGCGCGGCAGCATCTCGATGCGATGGAGCGGCGAATGGAGGTCGACCGGGTGCCGATGGAGTCGCTGGTCATCCCCCATTATCTGCTGACTTGCTGCGACTATTGGATCGCGATCGGCGATCTGGACCGTGCCCAGGGCTCGGCCAGCCAGTTTCACGAGGTGACGAGCGCGGCACCTGACCGGCCGTTTCTCGCGCTGTGCTACGAGGCCATGGCGAGAATTGCGATGCTGAAGCACGATGCGCAACTCGCCGGCGGGCATCTGTCGGCGGCCATGTCGATCCTCCGCCATGCCAGGTTGCCGCATGCCACCTGGCGGGTTTACCGCACGACCGCGGGGCTCTATGAGAGCCTCGGACAAGCGCAAAGGGCTGCCAAGTGGCGGGACCGCTCCTGCCAGGTGATCGCATCGCTGGCAGAGACGCTTGATCCCAATGATCCGCTGCGCTCGGCATCCTTTTTCGACGCAGGCCGGGACACCGGGCCCGATATTGCGGGACGCTGATCGGCTCAATCCGGCAGGTCCGCGATCTCTCGCGGTTCGCCGGGCCGTTGCTTGACCTTGAATTGATTTTGCTGCTGCCGCAGCGTGCGGGAGGCACGGTAGGCATCCCTGCGCAATCGCATGATCGAGCCGAGCGGCTGATGCGCGGCGAGACATCGCCATGGATCGAACGAAAGCACCTCGTCGGAATAGACGCGACGCGCGGGGCTGTCGGCGGTCTGGCGCGGAAGCGTGATCTTGCCGAGTGCTTGCGGCGGCGCGACGTCTTCAGGCCAGTCGATCGAGGCATCTTCGATCGGTGTTCGCTCGAGGTCGGTGCAGAGCTGGGCGAATAATTCGTACTCGGCCGCATTATCCTTGAAGAAGGCAACGACGCTGTTCAGCACGGCATCATCGGCATCGTGGCAGGGTCGGCCGGTGAGTTGGCGAACCGACGCCGACATCGGCATCAGGCGAAGCCTTGCGATATAATCGCCAAACCGCAATGCACCCTCGGTGTGAAAGGTCTCTCCGAGGATGTTGCTGCCGGCATCACCGAGCGCTTTCAAGACGATCGGGATCGGAATGCCCGTTCTGTCCGATGCGGCGACCAGGGCGCGCGCCAAAAAGCCTATGGGTCCGTACGCCAGATCAGGCAGGAACAGGGTGTGCTCGACCTTGTGCTGTGCGCGCATATAGGCCATCGCATCCGCGAAATAGCTGGGGTGATTGACGAGCAGGAGATCCTGGTTCGTCGAATCGTCGTCGCCGAGCGCCTTAGCCCCCGTCACACCCAAAACCTTGATGGCAAACCCTCGCGGCGAACGTACACGATCGCTCCTGTTGAATGCGGTGGAGAGGCGGACGATGATCGGGAAGTGGCCAGCCTGCTTGAACAGGCCTTGGCGCAGATGATCCGGCAAATTGTCGTAGACGATCAGCTCGCCCCGGAGATAGCCGGCGCCCTTGGCGTGCTGCTGCCGGGTCCCATGCTTGTTTTTGCGAAAAGTGCGATCACTCGTTCGCGAAATCGAAGCAACGATCTCCTCGACCGCCGCCGCTTCCTCCGGCAGGATGTGTTCGACGGACGGATCGTAACGAAGATACTGATCGGCTGACATGGCGCTGATCTCCAGCCCGAAGGTCGCCTTCCCATTGCAAGCGTCGACGGCCGCAGGGCGGATCACTGTAAGCCCGTCCAGTCGGGATCGGCAACCCGAGAGCGAGTTGTGATTGCCTGGACAAGCCGCGGGATGAGGCATCCTGTTACCGACGCGATCACACGGTCGATGCTAGGCCAGCGGCGTCTCGTAAGTCCTTATGGGTTCCTTATGTTGTCCTGATTTTTTCCTTAAGGCCGGGCCGGCGAGCGGGGGTCCTGGCTGGCGTCTAAAGCGACAGCCACACGATCAGGCTCATGCAGGCCAAATGCGCGAGTAAGATCGCGGCGAGATGCAGCGGGCCAGCGTTGAGACGGAGCCCGCGCATCCCGCCGCCTCCGCCTAGTTCGATCCCGCGGCCGCAGCGGTGAAGCTGCGGTCGACGGCTTTGCTGACGTCGAGCTTCTTCGGCAGGATGCCGTAGCGCGTCGAGCGGTCGGAGGCTTCCTGCACCTCCTTCACGACGTTCTCGTCGATCGGAATCGGGCTGGTGCGCTGCGCGGTGTAGGCCGAGAGCAGCACATCCTCCGGCAGCTTGGTCAACTCGGCCGTGCTCTTGGCGTACTCGCCGAGATGATCCAGCGACCACAGCCGCGCCTTGTTCAGCCGCTGCACGAGGTCCTGCACCGCTGCGCGCTTGGTGGCGATGGCGTTGTCGGAAGCGACGATGAAGGTGATGGTCGGCGTCAGGCCCTCGCCATTGGCGATGAGGCGGGCCTTGTCCTTGAGCGTCGCGAACGAGACGTAGGGCTCCCACACCGCCCAGGCGTCGATCGAGCCCGCAACCAGCGCGATCTTGGCGTCGACCGGGCCGAGCGGCGCGAAGGTCGCGTCCTCCAGCCTGATCTGCGCCTTCTCCAGCGTGGCGTCGATCAGAAACTGGCCCCAGCCGCTGCGCGTGCCGGCGAGGCGTTTTCCCTTGAGGTCGGCGGCCGATTTGATCGGGGAATCCTGGCGCACGAGGATGGCTTGTGTCTTGGCATCCGACCTTGTGCCGCCGATCGCCTTGATCGGCGCGCCGGCCGCGTAGACGGAAAGGAACGAAAGGTCGCCGGTATAGCCGACGTCGAGCGCGCCGGCGTTGAGCGCCTCCAGGATTGGAGCTGCCGCGGGGAATTCCGACCACTCGATCTTGTAAGGCAGATCCTTCGCGTAGCCCGAGATCTCGAGCAGCGAACGATTGCCGCCCTTCTGGTCGCCGACCCGCAGCACGACGGCATCGGCTGCGAACGACGCCGCGGCCGTCGACAGGGTGATGGCGGCGGCAAGCAGCGATGCAGCGAGCCGGCGCGCGATGGAATGATCGAGGGAGTTGATGCTCATGTGGCCTGTCTTGTTGCTTTGCCCACGACGCGTGAGCGAACGATGCATCGAGACGATCAAGTCTATGGCCGCATGATGCGCGGTCAATGAAATGGCTAACCGTATTGCGCGCGCGATCGGCAAGGACGTTTCAGCGAGGCGCCGATTTCGAGAACGTGCGGTATGCGCCACTGATGCTGCGCAAAAATGAAGCAGGAGAGGGAGTAGCCCCGTGCTCCGTCAATCGATCCATCGGCGGAAATCCTTTCGTCGTCCTCGCACGCACCGGTGGAGAGAATGACTTCGCTTCGTGCCACATTCGAAATTCCATTTCATTGACGATACGGCGAACGCGCCGCATGATTTGCGCATCGCATCAAGGCACCGAGCAGGCGCCGGCGAAAAGATTTTCTCTCGACGCAGGTCCGCACGGAACAGGCGCAACGCAAGCTGTTGTGCCGATGGCGGAGCCGTGCCAGCGCAGGAGTGGAGACGGATGAACGACGACGACAAGCGCGACGGATCGAGGCTCGACCGGCGCCATTTGCTCCAGGCGGGATTAGCTGCGGCATTCGCTGCGCCGCTCGGTGCCTTCGGTGCGGCACAGGCCTTTGCGCCGCGGACAATCGCGCCCGGCGTCGATCTCTCGGAGTTTCCGCTGTGCCGGACTGCGTCGGATGTGCCCGCGCTCACCGGCGCGCCGCGCAAGCTCAAGCTATCCTGGAACGCGGGCGCGGTCTGTCTCGCCCCGGTGCCGGTCGCCATCGAGCACGGCTTGTTCCAGAAGCATAATCTCGACATCGAGCTCATCAATTATTCCGGTTCGACCGACCAGCTGCTCGAGGCCATCGCAACCGGCAAGAGCGATGCCGGTCTCGGCATGGCGCTGCGCTGGCTAAAGCCGCTGGAGCAGGGCTTTGACGTCAAGATTGCCGCCGGCACCCACGGTGGCTGCATGCGGGTCCTGACCCGCGCCGATTCCAGCGTGAGCAAGCTTGCCGATCTCAAGGGCAAGATCGTCGCGGTCGGTGATCTCGGCGGCCCAGACAAGAATTTCTTCTCCATTCAGCTCGCCAAGCTCGGTATCGATCCGAACAAGGATGTCGACTGGCGCGCCTATCCCGGCAACCTTCTCAACGTCGCCGTCGAGAAGGGCGAGGTGCAGGCATTCCTGTCGTCCGACCCGCTGGGTTATCTCTGGCTCAAGGACAGCCAGTACAAGGAGGTCGCCTCCAATCTCGATGGCGAGTATCGCGACAAGAGCTGCTGCATCCTCGGCCTGCGCGGCAGCCTGGTGCGCGAGGAGCCGCTGGTCGCGCGCGCCCTGACGCAGGCGCTGCTTGATGCCGCGATGTTCACCGCGCAAAATCCGTCTGTGACGGCGAAATCGTTCCAGCCTTACGCGCCGAAGACGGCGTCGCTCACGGATATCGAGGGCATGGTGCGCTACCACACTCATCACCATCACCCCGTCGGCGAAGTGCTAAAGCGCGAGCTCAAGGCCTATGCCGACGATCTCAAGAGCGTGCAGGTGTTCAAGCAGAGCACCGATACGGCCAGATTCGCGGAGCGCATCTATGTCGACGTATTCGCTGTCTGACGGCCTTGCCTCCGGCGCGCCGCGCCTCTCGCGCGCACCCTGGCTGACGAGCTGGGTCCGGGACTCCGGTGCCGGCATTCTCGCCAGCGTGGCGTGGATTGCCTTCGGCCTGTCCTGCCTGTGGTGGGAGGACGTCGGCGACTGGTCGCGGACCCATTCGCTCGGCATTGCCGCGTTTGTCATCGCAGCGATCGCGTTGTTCGGGACGGTCGGCGCCGATTACCTCGGTTCGACGGGCCGGGCCTTGCGCCAGCGCGCGCCGTGGCTCGTCGTGCTCGGCGTTGTCCTGACCCTGTGGGAAGTCGCGACGGCAAAATTCGCCTGGCTACCGTTGCCGTTCTTTCCGCCGCCGCAATCGATCATCGAGGTCTACACCGACGATCTGCCAAAACTGCTCGACAGCGTGTTCGCCTCGGTCAAGCTCCAGCTCGGCGGCTATCTGATCGGCGCGACGGTCGGCTTCCTGACCGGCGTCTCGATCGGCTGGTCGCGCGCGGTCGGCTATTGGGTGCATCCGGTGCTGCGCTTCATCGGCCCGTTGCCGGCGACCGCCTGGCTGCCGATCGCCTTCTTCACCTTTCCGTCGAGCTGGAGCGCATCGAGCTTTCTGATCGCGCTGGCAACCGGCTTCCCGGTCACCGTGCTGACTTGGTCGGGTGTCGCGAGCGTGAGCAACGCATATTACGACGTCGCGCGGACGCTCGGGGCGAAGCCTTCCTTCCTGGTGCTGAAGGTCGCGATCCCCGCGGCCTTGCCGCACGTTTTCGTGGGCCTGTTCATGGGGCTCGGCTCGTCCTTTGCCGTGCTCGTCGTCGCCGAGATGATCGGCGTCAAGGCAGGGCTCGGCTGGTACCTGCAATGGGCGCAGGGCTGGGCCGCCTATGCCAACATGTATGCGGCGCTGATCGTGATGTCGTTGCTCTGCTCCGGCGCGATCACGCTGCTGTTTGCGATCCGCGATCGCCTGCTGGTTTGGCAAAAGGGGACAGTGAAATGGTAGCCGCAACCGCACTGGCTGACTTCGACGCTCACCCGGCGGCCGGTGCCGCGCTCGACATCGAGCAGGTCAGCCACGCCTTCGACATCGACGGCGCCGAGCTGCCGGTGCTCAGCGACGTCAGCATCTCCGTCGAGCCGGGCGAGTTCGTTGCGCTGCTCGGCCCCTCCGGCTGCGGCAAGTCCACGCTGCTGCGCCTCGTCGCAGGCCTCGACAAGCCCCGGTCCGGAACGCTGCGCGAGGACGAGGCGCGCATCACGCGACCGCACCCGTCGCGCGTCGTCGTGTTCCAGGATCCCACCTTGTTTCCTTGGCGCACGGTCTGGGACAACGTCGCGCTCGGGTTGGAGGCGCAGGGCATCTTGAAGAGCCAGCGTCATCGCGTCGATGCCGCGCTCGATCTCGTCGGGCTATCGTCCTTCCGCAATGCCTATCCGCACCAGCTCTCGGGCGGCATGGCGCAGCGCGTCGCGCTGGCCCGCGCACTGGTCAATGATCCCAAAATCCTCATCCTCGACGAACCGCTCGGTAAGCTCGACTCGCTGACCCGCATCACCATGCAGGCCGAGCTGGTCTCACTGTGGCAGCGCAAGGGTTTTACCACGCTGCTGGTGACGCATGACGCCGAGGAGGCGCTGGTGCTCGCCAACCGCGTCATCGTGTTCAGCGACCGCCCGGCGCGTGTGAAGGCAGACATCCGTGTCGACCGGTCCTATCCGCGCCATCGCGGCGATCCGTATCTGGTGGATTTGCGCCGCCAGATCCTTGGCCTGCTCGGATTGGACGCCACATGGTGACTTCGATCGCCAAGGGCCGCGCGGCGCATCACGAGCCCGACTACATCGCACGTGCCGAGGCGCTGGCCGAGGCTTTCGCCGCCCGCGCGGCCGAGCACGATCGCACCGGCAGCTTCCCGTTCGAGAACTTTCGCGAGCTTTCCGAAGCAGGCCTGCTGTCGCTGACGGTGCCTGCCGCCCATGGCGGGGCCGGAGCTGGCGCACGATACGCCGCCCGCGTCCTCGGCATCATCGGCAAGGCCGATCCGTCGACAGCGCTGGTGCTGTCGATGCACTACATCAACCATCTGGTGATGGCACGGAGCCCGACCTGGCCGGCGCGGCTGTCGCGCAAGCTCGCGCGCGAGAGCGTCGAAGGCCTTGCGCTCGTCAATGCGCTCCGCGTCGAGCCCGAACTGGGCTCGCCTGCGCGCGGCGGCCTGCCCGCGACCATTGCACGTCGGACCGAGACCGGCTGGCGGCTCTCGGGGCACAAGATCTATTCGACGGGATCGCCGATCCTGAAATGGTATCTGGTCTGGGCGCGGACGGACGAAGCCGAGCCGCGCGTTGGACAGTTCCTGGTGCCGGCGGGCCTGCCAGGCACGCGCATCGTCGAGACATGGGATCATCACGGCCTGCGGGCCAGCGGCAGCCACGACGTCATCTTCGAGGACGTCGTGATACCCCTCGATGCCGAGATCGATGTGCGCGAGCCGGCGGACTGGCGCGCACCTGATGTGGCGCAGGCGACGGTCCACACGATCTTTGTCGCCGCGATCTATGACGGCGTTGCGCGGGCTGCACGCGACTGGCTGGTCGGGTTCCTGAAGCAGCGGGTCCCTGCCAGCCTGGGCGCGCCGCTTGCGACCTTGCCGCGGGCGCAGGAGATCCTTGGCGCGATCGAGGCGCGGCTCATCGTCAATGCACGGCTGATCGCATCCTTTGCCGGTGATTTCGATGACGGTGTCGCGCTTTCCGCGGCCGAGTCCAACGTCATCAAGCTGGCCGTCACCAATAACGCCGTCGCCGCGGTCGAGAATGCCTTGTCGCTGACCGGCAATCACGGCCTGTCCCGCGCCAATCCGCTGGAGCGGCACTATCGCGACGTCCTGTGCGGTCGCGTGCACACGCCGCAGGACGATTCCACGCGCACCGGCCTCGGCCGTGCCGCATTGGGCCTCTAGCCTGCCGCCAAACATTCAGGGAGAACATCATGTCGGTCGAGTTCATCGGCTTTATCGCCAACAGCAATGCTTCCGAGACCATCGTACGCCAGGGCCCGGTGCTCGATGCCGCCTATATCGAGACGGTGGCGAAGGCGCATGAGCTCGCGGGTTTCGATCGTGCGCTGCTGGCGTTCCATTCAACCACGCCCGATGCGCTCCAGGTCGCACAGCATGTGCTGACCATCACCAAATCGTTGAAAGTGATGATCGCGCAGCGACCGGGCTTTACCGCGCCGACGCTGCTCGCGCGGCAGCTTGCGACGCTTGACCAACTCTATGGAGGCCGCGTCTCGCTCCACGTCATCACCGGCGGCAATGCAGCCGAGCTTAGGCAGGACGGCAATACGCTCGACGACAAGGACGAGCGTTACGCCCGCACCAGCGAGTTTCTCGACGTGGTGAAGCTGGAATGGACCAGCGAGAAGCCGTTCAACTACAGCGGAAAGTACTACAACGTCGAGAACGGTTTTTCGCAGGTGAAGCCGCTGCAGAAGGCCGGCATCTACACCTTCGTCGGTGGTGGCTCTGACGCTGCGATCGACGTCGCGGGCAAGCATGCCGACACCTTTGCGCTGTGGGGTGAATCCTATGCGCAGGTGCGCGACGTCACCTCGCGGGTTCACAATGCGGCCGTCAGGCAGGGCCGTCGGACGCCGCGCTTCAGCCTCTCGGTGCGGCCGATCATCGCTCCGACCGAGAAGCAGGCCTGGGAAAAGGCGGACGAGATTCTTGCGCGCGCCACCGCGCTCCAGGACAAGACCGGCTATCGCAAGCCCGCCGACGGCCATGCCACCGCTGGCGCGCGGCGTCTGCTCTCGCTCGCCGACCAGGGCAGCCGCATCGACAAGCGGCTGTGGACCGAGATCGCAAAGCTCACCGGCGCCAACAGCAACACCACCGCGCTGGTCGGCACGCCCGAGCAGGTCGCCGAGGTCTTCGGCGACTATTGCGACCTCGGCGTCAGCCATTTCCTGATCCGCGGCTTCGATCCGCTTCCCGATGCCATCGAGTATGGCCGTGAGCTGATCCCGCTGACGCGCGAGCTGATCGCCAAGCGCCAGCCTGTTCGCGGCGAGGCGGCGGAATGATCCGTCTCATGCTGGCCGACGCGATAATGTTCGGCTGGTCGCGGACGAGCAGAGCGAAATCGACCTCTACCTTCACTGGGGTCTGATCAAGCAGAAGCTCGAGGCGGCCGAGATCGCTACTGCGCAGAGCCGGGACCCATGCCGCACAGATGCTCCCGGTGAGATAGGCCCCGGCTCAGCAGCGTACCACTGCGTGATGCGCTGCGTCCGGGGCACGAGATCTCAAAAGGCTCTCAAGCATCCGTGAAGCGGGCAGGGCGCATTCCAACCCGGCCGGATTTCGCGATGCGTTTGTTCTGCGTTTCATGCCAGCGACAGCACTCGCATTGCTATTTGCACCAACTCCCTTGCAGTACGCCCGGTGTCTTCAAAAATCATCCAGACGACCACATCGGGAGACCGGCCATGGGCCTGCAAGAAACAAAAATCGAATCGCTTCCCTTCGTCACCGCTGAACTCAATTACCTCGCGCCGGTTTCGGGCAAGCCGCGCACTTACGCCTTCGATCCACCGCCTGGCGAGCCCAAAAGCACGTCATTGCCGGAGCCGCATCAGGTACCGATCTTCGATGCCCGGCTGATCGCACAAAACATCTCGCTCGACCGCGAAGGCTTTGCGCTGGTGCGGCATCCACATCAGGTGAAGGACTTCTCTAATGAGGAGGAAATCAAGGCGGTCTACTATCCCGCCGTCGAGGCCTTCCTGCGCGCAACGCTGAAAGCCGACCGCGTCGTCATCTTCGACCATACCGTGCGCAGGCGCGTTGAGGGTGCCGCGGACATCCGCGACGGTGGCCCGCGTCAGCCGGCAACGCGCGTCCACGTGGATCAGACCGCCGTCTCAGGCGCCAACCGCGTGCGCGAGCATCTGCCCGACGAGGCCGAAGAGTTGCTGAAGGGCCGCGTCCAGGTGATCAATCTGTGGCGGCCGATCCGCGGTCCTTTGCGAGATTCGCCGCTGGCGATGGCCGACGGCACGACGGTTGCGCCCGACGATCTCGTCGCCTCGGATCTGATCTATCCCAACCGTCGCGGCGAAATCTATTCGGTGAAATACAATCCGAACCATCGCTGGTTCTATTTCCCCGAGATGACGGCGGACGAAGCACTGCTGCTCAAGTGCTACGATTCCGCAACCGATGGCCGCACCCGCTTCGGGCCGCACGCCGCGTTCGTCGATCCGACCACGCCGGCCGATGCCGCGCCGCGCGAGAGCATCGAGGTTCGGACGCTCGTATTCCACAAACAGTAACAGAACTGTGATGGCACTGCCGGGCGCGGCCCGGCAGTGGCTCAGGAACCCACGGGAACCGACAAACGTTTGCGCCCGGGGCAGGCCAACCCGGAGGGGTGCCGTGCGAGCGCAGACCACGTTATTTTCTTGCCTTGCTACGTTTTCGCTTTCTGCAGTTTCCTTTGCCCAGGCCGAAAGCGGGCTTGCCTCCTATTACAGCTACGGAAAAGCCGGGAAAGGTGAGCTGACCTGCGCGCACCGGACGCGTCCGTTCGGAAGCGTGCTGAGGGTGTCCTACGGCAGCCGCTCGATTCAGTGCCGCGTCAACGATCGCGGCCCCTTCATCCGCGGCCGCATCGTCGATCTCTCGGTGCCGGCTGCCAAGGCGCTGGGCATGATGAGCGCCGGCGTGGTGCGGGTCTCGGTGGAATAGACCTGCCAGCACGCTATAGTGCCGCCCAAAGCGGGGGGCGCTATGGCCAGGATCAGGGTGGGACTCGTCGGCTGCGGCTTCGTGTCGGAGCTGCATATGTATGCGTTCCGGCGCGTCTACGGGGTGGATGTCGAGGTCGCGGCGGTCGCTGCGCGCGGCGACCATGTCGTCGAATTCGCCGGCCGCCACCAGATCCAACGGGTCTATCGCAGCTTCGCCGAGCTGATCGCAGACCGCGAGCTCGATGTCATCGACATCTGCACGCCGCCCAATCTTCATGCGGGGATGATCGTCGCCGCCATGCAGGCCGGCAAGCATGTGATCTGCGAAAAGCCGTTCGCCGGCTATTTCGGCCGCGACGGCGACCGGCAGCCGATCGGCAGGCATGTGCCGAAGGCGCTGATGTATGAGCGCGTGCTGGAAGAGATGGACGCCACGCGTGCCGCGATCGAGCGCACCGGAAAGCTCTTCATGTATGCCGAGGACTGGATCTACGCGCCGGCCGTGACCAAGACCGCGGAGATTCTGAGAGCGACCAAGGACAAAATCCTGTTCATGAAGGGCGAGGAGAGCCATTCCGGATCGCATGCGGCCCATGCCGCGCAATGGGCGATGACCGGGGGCGGCTCGCTGATCCGGATGGGCTGCCATCCGCTCTCGGCGGTGCTGTATCTCAAGCAGGTCGAGGCCAAGGCGCGCGGTGAAACCATCCGCGTCGCCAGCGTCAGCGGCGATGTCGGCAATGTCACGGCCATCCTCAAGCCGGAGGAGCGCACCTACATCAAGGCCAATCCTGTCGACGTCGAGGATTGGGGCACGCTGACCGCGACGTTTTCGGACGGCACCAAGGCCACCGTGTTCTCCGGCGACATGATCATGGGCGGCGTGCGCAATCTGATCGAGACCTACACGTCAGGCGGCTCGCTGTTCGCCAACATCACGCCGAATGATCATCTGATGAGCTACCAGACCTCCGAGGAGAAACTCGCCTCCGTCTACATCACCGAGAAGGTCGACCGCAAAACCGGCTGGCAATATGTCTGCCTCGAAGAGGAGTGGACGCGCGGCTATCTCCAGGAGATCCAGGACTTCATGGAATGCGCCGCGACGGGACGGCAGCCGCTGTCGGACCTCGCGCTGGCGTACGAGACAATCAAGGTGAACTACGCGGGATACTGGGCGGCGGAGGAGGGACGAAGGGTGATGATGTAGGGCGTGATGAACTCACTGAGCTAGCCGCAGGCACGGTGCCAATCCTTCTCCCCTTGCGGGAGAAGGTGGCATAGGCGGCCTTCGGCCGCCGTTCTCAAGAACGCCGAAGCGTAGCTTCGGCTATAGCGCCGGATGAGGGGTTCTCTCCGCGGTTTAAAATGAGAGAGGTTTGCTCGCGGAGGCAACCCTCACCCGTCTCGCCGTTTCGCGGCGAGCCACCCTCTCCCGCAAGCAAGGGGAAAGGGTGCACCGTCGGCGCGGCGCGTAGCCTCACGTCCCGTAGGTCGAGCCCTTCGGCAGCGGAAACACCGGGTCCCGCGTCCGGATGTTCGTCGGCCACACCACCGAGATGTGTTCGCCGGCATTCTGCATCACCACCGGGGTCGAGCGCTCGTTCTGGCCGGACATCGGCGTGCCCGGCGGGAAGAATTTCACGCCATAGCCCTGGATGGTGCCGCCGGCTGGAATGTCGACGTCGAGCGCGGCCTTGCGAATGGCCTCGGGCTCGAAGCTGCCGTACTTCTCCTTGGCGACCGGCAGCACGTTGTTGAGCAAGATCCAGGTCTGGTTGAAACCCATCGAGCAATGCGGCGGCACGTCGGTGGCGCTGGTCTTGGCCTGGTAGCGCGAGACCATGGTCTTGGTCAGGTCGCCGATTCCAGGCGCGAGCTTGGAGGCATCGAGCAGTTGCGCCGGCACCGGATCGATGTTGCAGAAATTGTCGATGTCGGGGCCGAAGGTCGCGCGCAGCTTGTCGAGCTGGCTGTAGCCGGCGCCCGCGCCGAACAGCATCTTGAAGCGCAATCCGCTCTCGCGGGCCTGGCGCAGGAACAGGGTGATGTCGGGGTTGTAGCCGGCGTGCGAGATCACATCGACCTTGGCGCGCTTGAGCTTGGTCACGAGCACCGAGAGATCGGGCGCGGAAGCCGAATAGCCTTCGCGCATCACCACCTGGATGCCCGCCTGCTTGGCATAGGCCTCGTCGGCCGCCGCGACGCCGACGCCGTAAGGGCCGTCCTCGTGGATCAGCGCGACCTTGACGTCCTTCGGGTCCATGCCGAGCTTGCCTTGCGCGTGCTCGGCGACGAAGCCCGCGAAGGCCTGGCCGTACTGATCGGAATGGATCTGCGCGCGAAACACATATTGCAGGTTCTTGTCCTTGAACACGGCGGTCGAGACCGCGGTGGTGATCCAGAGGATCTTCTTCTGCTGCTCGACCTTCGCCGCCATCGGCACCGCATGCGCGCTGGAATAGACGCCGTTGATGATGTCGATCTTTTCCTGGCTGATCAGCCGCTCGGCCTCGTTGATGGCGACGTCGGCCTTGCTCTGAGAGTCCGCCGCGACCGGCACGATCTTGGTCTTGCCGCCGATGCCGCCCTTTTCGTTGACGAGGTCGATGGCGATCTGCGCGCCGACCGAGGAGGCGACCGAGCCGCCGGCGGCAAACGGACCGGTGAGGTCGTAGATCAAGCCGATGCGCAAATTCTCGGCTTGCGCCTGGGCCCGTGTCCAATCGAGGCTGAGTGCGGCGGCGGCAGCCGCCGAGCTCTTCAGCAGCTGCCTGCGTGAAGTGGGCATCCTATCCTCCCTCAAAGATCGTCTTATGATTTGGTCTTGTTATTCTTTTTCGAAGTATGGGGAGCGGGGCGGCGGAAAGTCAACATGGCGAAAGTCGGGGTCCGGTCTCCGCGACGCAGAACGCAATTGCGAAATGGGTGATGAGCGCGCCCGTTACTGTTTCAAGCGACGGGCAAGATAGCCAGCGGTCTTCCCGCCGGCCGCGGCGACCTCTCGCGGCGTCCCCGACGACACGATACGGCCGCCTTCCTCGCCGGCGCCGGGACCGAGGTCGATGATCCAGTCGCTATGAGAGACGACATCCATGTCGTGCTCGACCACGACCACGCTGTTGCCGGCGTCCACGATGCGCTCGAGTTGGGCGATCAGCCGCTCGACATCCCTGGGATGAAGACCGGTGGTCGGCTCGTCCAGGACATAGAGCGTGTGACCGCGTTGCGGCCGCATGAGCTCGGTCGCAAGCTTGATGCGCTGGGCTTCCCCGCCCGACAATTCGGTGGCGGACTGACCGAGACGAATATAGCCGAGCCCGACCTCGCGGACGACCGATAGGGACCGGTTGAGGGTTGGATCTTCGTGGAAGAATTCGAAGGCTTCGTCGACGCGCATCGCCAGCACATCCGCGATGGATTTTCCGCGGATCTTCACCTCCAGCGTCTTGTCATTGTAGCGCGCGCCCTTGCAGGTCGGGCAGGGCGCATAGACGCTGGGAAGAAACAGAAGCTCGACGCAGACAAATCCTTCGCCTTCGCAGGTGCTGCATCGGCCCTTCGCGACATTGAAGGAAAAGCGCCCGGCATCGTAGCGGCGGGACTTTGCCTGCGGCGTCACGGCGAACAGCTTCCGGACGTGGTCGAACAGGCCGGTATAGGTTGCAAGGTTGGATCGCGGCGTGCGGCCGATCGGCCTCTGATCCACCACGACGAGACGATCGACCTGGTCGAGGCCGGCGACGATCTCGCCGCCCAATGTCTCGACCGTGGGTGCCAGGCTATCGTCGTCCGCGTCCGCAGCCCGTGCATGGCCGAGATGCTCCGCCATGGCATCGACGAGGAATTGGCTGATCAGGCTCGATTTGCCGGAGCCCGACACGCCGGTCACGCTGGCGAGAACGCCGAGCGGGATATCGACGTCGAGGCCGCGGAGATTATTCCGGGTCACACCCCGGACTTTCAGATGCGCCTTCGGCTGGCGGCGGACCATCGGCAGCGGCTTTCGTGGATGCGCGAGATAATGGGCGGTTCGCGATTGCGCGACCTGCCCGAGTCCTGAGGGCGGTCCGCTATAGAGGATGTTCCCGCCGCCTTCGCCGGCATCAGGCCCGACATCCACCAGCCAGTCGGCATGCTTGATCACCTCGATCTCGTGCTCGACCACGAAGATCGAATTGCCCGCGTGTTTCAGCCGGTCCAGCGCCCGCAGCAGCGCCTCGGTGTCGGCGGGATGCAGACCTGCCGACGGTTCGTCGAGCACATAGACGACGCCGAACAGGTTGGAGCGAACCTGGGTCGCAAGCCGCAGCCGCTGCAACTCGCCGGGCGACAGCGTTGGCGTGCTGCGCTCGCAGGCGAGATAGCCGAGGCCGAGGTCGAGCAGGACGGCCAGCCGCGCCGACAGATCCTCGCAGATGCGCCTGGCGACGATGGTTTTCTCCGATGCTCCGACGGTCGAAGTCTCCGCGAAAGGGTTCATCACCTCCTGCAGCTTCTCGAGCGGCAGATGAGACATCTCGGCGATATCAAGTCCGGCGAATTTGACCTTGAGTGCCTCGGGCTTCAATCGCGTGCCATGGCAGGTCGGGCAGTCCTGGGTGATCATGAATTGCGCGACGCGGCGCTTCATCATCGCACTCTCGGACTTGGCAAAGGTCTGCATCACGTAGCGCTTGGCGCCGGTGAACGTGCCCTGATAGCTCGGCTCCTCCTTGCGGCGCAGGGCCCGTTTGACCTCGGCCAAGTCGTAACCGGCATAGACCGGAACGGTCGGCTGCTCCTCCGTGAACAGGATCCAGTCGCGGTCCTTCCTGGGCAGCTCACGCCAGGGCTTGTCCACGTCGTAGCCCAGCGTGGTCAGGATGTCCCGGAGGTTCTGCCCCTGCCAGGCACTCGGCCACGCCGCGACGGCGCGCTCGCGAATGGTGAGGGTGTCGTCGGGCACCATGGACTTCTCGGTGACGTCGAGCATCCTGCCGATACCGTGACAGGTCGGGCAGGCTCCTTCCGGCGTGTTCGGCGAGAACGATTCCGCATAGAGCATCCTTTGTCCGCGCGGGTATTCGCCGGCACGGGAATAGAGCATCCTGAGCAGGTTCGAGATGGTCGTCACGCTGCCCACGGACGACCTCGTCGTCGGCGCGCCGCGCTGCTGCTGGAGCGCTACGGCGGGCGGCAGGCCTTCGATGTCGTCCACCTCAGGGATCTGCATCTGGTGGAAGAGGCGCCGCGCGTAAGGCGACACCGATTCCAGATATCGCCGTTGCGCCTCGGCGTAGACCGTTCCGAAGGCGAGCGAGGATTTTCCGGAGCCCGACACGCCGGTGAACACGACGAGGGCGTTGCGCGGAATACTGACGTCGACGTTCCTGAGATTGTGCTCACGCGCGCCCCGCACGCGAACGAAGCCGTCATCCTGCATCAGGTCATCGGGGTGTCTTGATCGGTCGTCCATCTCGCTGCTCCGGCCCACGCATGGGAGATAACGGCAGGATCGCAGGATGGGTCCACAGATGCCAGCGCATCGGTTGCGTTCTGCACAAAGCGAAGGCCCGCCGCGATTGAAGCGACGGGCCATGCAAGGGCGATGGGGCGCTCGGGACGGGGCCCTGGTGCCCCAGCGTGGCGTGTTACTGCGACAGCTTCACGAAGCTCGGAAACTTCAGCTTGCCCTCCGCGATCTTCTCGGGCCAGACCACGACCTGCTTGGAGTCCTGCCACTGGAAGACCAGACCGGATACGGTCGTGGGACCGGACTTGATGCCGTGGGTGAACTCGTCGTCCTTGCCGTAGAACTGGATGCGGCCGATCGTGCCCTCGTAGTCGGTCTTTTCGAGCTCAGCGACCATCTTGTCCGGATCGGTCGAGCCGGCGCGCTTGATCGCCTCCGTGATGAAGTAGACTTCGTCATAGGCGGTGTAGCCGGTGTAGGCCGGCGGCGAGCCGAACTTGGCCTTGAAGGCGGCCGCGAACGGCTTCGTCTTGGAGGTCACGGCGACGTCGGGCGTTGCGACCGCCAGCGACGGCACGCCGTCGGCGGCGCCATTGGTGTCCTTCCAGAAGGTCGGGCTCAGCGCCTGCGCGCTGATGCCGAACATCGGGACCGGCACCTGCTGGTTCTTCCACTGCACCGTCGGCTGCACGCCGACATGCGAGATGCCGGTGACGATCACGTCCGGCTTCTTGGCCTCGATATTGTTGAAGATCGGCGTGAAGTCGGTGGTATCGGGCGAGAACCGCACGTGCTCGACGACCTTGAGGCCTGCTTTCGGAAGACAGGCTTCGTAGCCGACGTCGAGCGGCTTGGTCCAGGCGGCGTCCTCGCTCATGATCGCGGCCGTCTTGAACTTGAGCTTCTCGACCAGCAGATCCTTGGCGGCGTCGCAGACGAGCTGCGCTTGTGCGGCCGAGGTCAGATAGCCGTGGAAGGTGTATTTGTTCTTTTCGTAGTCGTTATGGATCGCCTTGGTGATCTCGTTCGAGGCCGCGCCGGGGGTGATCAGCGGCATCTTCAGCCGCGCTGCCCAGGGCTCGAGCGCCAGCACGACCTCGCTGATATAGCTCGCGATCACGGCGGAGACTTTGTCCTCGCTCACCGCGCGCTGGAACGCGCGCACCGAGTCCGCCGAGGAGCTCTTGTTGTCGTAGGTCACGATCTCGATCTTGCGGCCGAGAATGCCACCCTTGGCGTTGATCTCGTCGGCGGCGATCTGCGCGCCGCCGGGCGTCGCGGCACCAGCGATCGACTGCACCTCGGCGATGACGCCGATCTTGATAGGATCGTTCGACTGCGCATAGGCGGGAGCAGCAAGGCACAGCGCCAGCGCGGAGGCGAGGAGGAAGCTGCCGCTCAAACTCTTCGATGGTCGCATGGTCGTTTCCTTTTGCTTGTTTTGTTGTTGGTATGGGCGAACTAGAGAAAATCGGCGCCAGCCTCCGCGGCGAAGCGGCCCGGATCGCCCTCCCAGACGATCCTCGCATGCTCGAGCACATAGACGCGGTCGGCATGCGGAAGCGCGAAGGTCACGTTCTGCTCGCCGAGCAGCACCGTAATCGACGTCGTCTGCCGCAGCCTCGTTAGGGCCTTGGACAGGAGTTCGAGGATGACGGGGGCGAGACCCAGCGTCGGTTCATCCAGGATCAGGATCTGCGGCTGCATCATCAGCGCGCGGCCGATCGCGAGCATCTGCTGCTCGCCGCCGGAGAGCGTTTGCGCCATCTGGCCCTGACGCTCTTTCAGGATCGGGAATAGCTCGAACAGCCAGGCGAGCTGTGCCGCGCGCTTGTCGTCGGCCAGATGTTGCCCGCCGAGATCGAGGTTTTCGCGCACGCTCATCTCGCCGAACAGCTCGCGCGATTCCGGGCACTGCACGAGGCCGCTGCGGGCGATCTTCGCCGGCGTCGTGCCGCGCAGCTTCTCGCCGTTGCGCACGATCTCGCCGCTATAAGGCAGGAAGCCCGAGATGGTGTTGAACAATGTGGTCTTGCCGGCGCCGTTGAGACCGACGATCGAGACGAACTCGCCCTCATGGACGTGGATCGAGACGTTCTCCAGCGCCTGCGCCTTGCCGTAGAACACGCTGACATTCTCGACCTGGAGCAGCGGCACCTTGTCCTTGAAGCTGGTCTCGGGCCGCGCATGGGTCTCGATGGCGCCGCCGAGATAGACCCGCCGCACCGTCTCGTTCTTCATGACGTCCTCGGCCTTGCCGGTGACGATCTCCTCGCCGAGATACATCGCGAGCACGCGGTCGACCAACGCCGCGACGCTCTTGACGTTGTGGTCGACCAGCATCACCGCGCGGCCCTCGTCGCGGAAACTGCGGATCAGGTCGGAAAACATTTCGACCTCGGCCCGCGTCAGCCCGGCAAAGGGCTCGTCCACCAGCACGACCTTGGGATCGCGCGCGATAGCCTTGGCCAGCTCGAGCCGGCGCAGGTCGGCGAAGGGCAGCGTCGGCGGGCGGCGGTTCATCACGTTGCCGAGCCCGACGCGATCGGCGATCCATTTGGCGCGCTCGAGCAGCGCCTTGTCCGGAAACAGCATGAACAGGCTGTCCGGCAGCAGCGCGACCATGATGTTCTCCAGCACAGTCTGCCGGTTCAGCGGTCGCGAATGCTGGAACACCATGCCAAAGCCCTTGCGCGCGATCTTGTGCGCCGGCAAGCCCGCGACGTTCTCGCCCTCGAATACGACTTCGCCTGATGTCGGGCGCTCGATGCCCATGACGCTCTTCATCGCGGTCGATTTGCCCGAGCCGTTCGGGCCGATCAGGCCAAAGATCTCGCCGCTATTGACCTCGAAGCCCAGGTTCTTCACCGCCGTCAATCCGCCGAAGCGCTTGGTCAGGCCGCGGACTTCGAGCACGGCCCGGTTTGAAGATCGCATATCCATCACGAGCGCGCCTCACGCGAGAGGGCCGCTCCGAGGAAGCCGCCGGGGAAAAACAGCACGACGAGCAGCGCGACGGCCGAGACGATGAAGGTCGCAAGCTCGCCGGTGGGCCTGAGGAACTCGCCGGCGACGATCAGGAAGATCGCGCCGAGTGCCGCGCCAAGCACGGTGCGCCGGCCGCCGAGCACGGCTGAGACGATCACGTTGACGCCGACCGCGACGTCGACGACGGTGCCGACCGAGGCGGTGCCGAAGTAGAACACCAGCAGCGCGCCTGATAACCCCGAGAAGAACGCACTGACGATGAAGGCGGCGAGCTTGTGCTTGACGATGTTGAAGCCGAGCGCGCCGGCCTGGACCGGGTCCTGGCCGCTGGCTTGCAGCACCAGGCCAACAGGCGATTGCGACAGGCCATAGAGAATGGCCGCCGAGATCGTCATGAAGCCGAGCGCGATCCAGTAATTGACGCCGGCGTTGATGGAGATGACGTCGGGAATGGTCAGCCCGATCTCGCCACCGGTGAGGTCGGCAAACACCACGATGAAATTCTGCAGCATCAGCACCGCGACCAGCGTGGTCAGGCCGAAATACGGTCCGCGCACCCGAAGCGCCGGCAACGCCAGCACGAGGCCGGCGATGACGGAGGCGAGCGCGCCGAGCACGATGCAAGCGTAAACCGACCAGCCGAACTGGGCATTCAGGATGCCGGCGGTGTAGGCGCCGACGCCGATCAGGAAGGTCGGCCCGAAATTGACCTCGCCGGCGAAGCCGAACAGCAGGTCCCACGCCATTGCGAACACGCCGAAATAGAAGGCGACGGTGAGAAGCCCGAGCACGTAGCCGGAGACGTAGAGCGGCAGCGTCGCCGCGATGACGACGAGCGCGAATGAGATGAAGAACAGGCGTGTCGTAAAGAAGCTGGCCATCTCAGCGCCTCCCCAGAAGGCCCTGGGGCCGGATGTACATCACGAACACGAGCAGCAGCAGCGCCGGAATGGTGCGGTAGGCCGGCGAGACCAGATAGGCCGTGAGCGTTTCGAGATAGCCGACCACGAAGGCTGCGATCAGCGAGCCGGAGACGCTGCCGAGGCCGCCGAGCACGACGATCGAGAACGCGCTCGCGGTCAGCGGTCCGACGCTGTAGGAGCTGACGCCGAGAAACATTCCGAGCAGCACGCCGGCGATGCCGGCGAGGATGCCGTAGATCGCCCACACCACGACGTAGATGTTGGTGAGCTCGAGGCCGAGCAGGGTGACGCCGCGTGGGTTCATCGAGGCCGCCAGCACCGCCTTACCGGTGCGGGTGCGGTTCACCAGGAGCCACAACAGAGCGATGACGAAGCAGCACACGATCGCGGTAAAGATCTCGTTCCTGGGCGTGCGGACGCCGAGAATCTCGACCACGCCCTCGACGATCGGCAGCACGGTCTTGGCGTTGTTGGTGAACAAATAAGCGATCACCTCCTGGATCATGATCCCCCATAGCAGCGTGCCGGTGAGGACGAAGATCTCCTTCTCTTCATTCGGGATGCGCCGGGAATCCTGGATCGGCTTCACCACCGCGAAATAGGTCGCAAAGGATGTAAGGAGGGCGACACCGACGCCGATCAGTGCGCCGGCATAGGTGCCGACATTCAGGATGCTGGCGGCAGCCCAGGCCGCCACCGCTGCCGCCACCATGATGGCCCCGTGGGAGAGGTTGAGGACGCCGGAGACGCCGAAGATCAGCGTGAAGCCGGTGGCACCGAGAGCATAGAGAGCGCTGATGGCAAAGCCATCGATCAGAATCTGGAAAGCACGCATCTAGGGTTGGCAATCCGATTTATGAGAGACGATGTTGCTGGAGCAACGTGCTGCGGGGGCCGCATGTGGAAGCTCCCGGGAGCTGGTCCCGGGAGCGTGTCCTGCTAGTTCGAGAGCTTGATGAAGCTCGGGAACTTGACGTCGACCTTGGCGACTTCCTTGGGCCAGACCGCGCTCTGCTTGCCGTCCTGCCATTGCAGCATCAGCCCGGTGATCAGGCCCTTGCCGTATTTGATCGAGTGCGTGAACGGATCGTCCTTGCCGTAGAACTGGACACGGCCGATCGTGCCTTCCCAGTCGGTCGTCTCCAGAGCGGCGACCAGCTTGTCGGCGTCGGTCGAGCCCGCGCGCTTCACCGCATCGGCGATGTAGTAGACCTCGTCATAGGCGGTGTAGCCGGCATAGGAGGGATAGTTGCCGAACTTCTTCTTGAAGGCTTCGGCGAACGGCACTGATTTCGGCGTCACCGCGACGCCTGGGCCGGAGACGCCCTGGTAGAGTACGCCCTCGGCCGCCTGATTGGTGTCCTTGCCGAAGGTCTCGTTGGTGGCCTGCGAGGAGATGCCGAACATCGGGATCGGCACCTGCTGGTTCTTCCACTGCACCGTCGGCTGCACGCCGACATGGGAGATCCCGGTGATGATCACGTCGGGCTTGGAGCCTTCGATCTTGTTGAAGATCGGCGTGAAGTCGGTGGTATCGGGCGAGAAGCGGATGTGGTCGAGCACCTTCAGCCCGATCTTGGGCAGGCATTCCTCGTAGCCGATGTCGAGCGGCTTGGTCCAGGCGGCGTCCTCGCTCATGATGACCGCGGTCTTCATGTGCATCTTGTCGACGAGCAGGTCCTTGGCGCCGTCGCAGACGGAAAGCGCCAGCGCGGCGGAGGTCAGATAGCCGTGGAAGGTGTACTTGTTCTTCTCGTAGTCGGCATGGACGCTCTTGCTGATCTCGTTGGAGGCGGCACCGGGCGTGACGAACGGCGTCTTCAGCCGCGAGGCCCAGGGCTCCAGTGCCAGCACGACTTCGCTGATGTAGCTGGCGATGACCGCATTGACCTTGTCCTCGTTCACCGCGCGCTGGAAGGCGCGCACTGAATCTGCCGAGGAGGAATGATTGTCGTAAGAGACGATCTCGATCTTGCGGCCGTCGACGCCGCCATTGGCGTTTATCTCGTCGGCGGCGAGCTGTGCCGCCTGGGGGATGGAGGCGCCGGCAATCGCCTGCGCTTCCGCGATCACGCCGATCCTGATCGGGTCGGCCGCAAGCGCCGCGCCTGACGTCATCAACACAGCGGCCGCGGCGGTACCGAGTGCTATTCGCAACGCAACAGAGAGCGGTTTCTTCATCTTGTTCTCTCCCTTAACAGGCCTCTTATGAGCCATTATGCCGCGACTATACCGGCGGAGACATTCTCGGCAAGTGAAACCGCGTTCAGGATTGTGAGGCACGAACTAAAGTCTAGCGCTGGGCAATAGCGGGCAGGAAAGCTGTCGGACCCGTTTCACGCGGAGGCATGCAGATTTCGTCGGTAGGCATGCGCAGCTATCGCGGGCGCACAGCAACCGGAACGCTGAATTGCGATGCCGTCGCGTCGGCTCAGCGCGCTTGCAGCAGCGATGGATCGAGCGGCGCGAGCCGGGCCGGATCGAATGGCGAGATGTCGACGTTGCGCGTCGCACCCTCCGCGATCAGTTGCGCCATGACCTCGCCCGTGGCGGGCGCATTCAGGATGCCCCATACATTGTGCCCCGTCGCAACATACAGACCTTCACTTCGCGGCACCTTGCCGATCAGCGGCAGGCCGTCCTGTGTCACCGGCCGGAAGCAGGCTTGTTGCGCAATGATCCTCTCGGAGCGGAACAGCGGCGACAGCCGCTCGGACATGGTTTGCAGGCGCGCGATCGCGTCCTTGTCCGGCGTCACGGCCGCCGGATCGAGCGGAAGCGGCGCGATGTCGGAGAGAGCGGTGATATGCGTGCTGCCGTCGGCGCGAGGAAAGACCTCGATCGACACGGCACTGCCATTCTCTTCATACTCCAGGAACAGCGCATCGGCCGGCGCATCCGTGCCGGTGTCGTACACGATGCTCGGGCTGCGCTGGCCGTAGACGGCGGGCAGGCTCATCCATTGCGCCGCGAGCAGCGACCATGGTCCCATCGCGATCACGACGGCGTCCGCCTCGACGATGCCGCCGTCGACCTCGACGCCCGTCGCGGTGGTGCCGTTCGCATCGCGCATGATGCCGGTCACCTGGCCGGGACGAAACTCGGCGCCTTCCGCGAGCGCCGCGTTCATCACGGCTGCGGTGAATTTTTTGGGGTGAACGATCGCGGCGGTCTCCATCGTGCCGATGCGCTGGGCGATGATGACGCCGTTGCTGAGCCAGCCGAGCGCGGACGGTGCATCCCGGCGCGGGTGGCCATCGGCGGCAACGAAGCCGCTATAAGCGGTCATCGGGCGATAGCCCCAATCGCCTGCGATCTGTTCCGGCAGCTGCGCATGGATCGCAAAGCTCCGTCGCGCCAGCGCATCGAGCGGCGAGCCCTCGCACCAGTCGCGCGCGAGGAAGCCGCCCGCCTTGCCTGACGCCGCGGCCGCGACGCCCGCCCGCTCCACGACGACGATTTCGATGCCACGGCGGCGGAGAAACCAGGCGATGCAGGCGCCGATCACGCCGCCGCCGCAGATCACAACGCGCATGAATGCTCCCTTACACAATGAAATCCTTCGCATGGAGATCCGCGGTATGGATTCCCGCCAGCGTAATCGTATCGGTCGCCGTCAGGTGGATCACCGCGTTTCCTGTGCTGTCATCGCTGATCAGGCTTTTCAGCGCCGCCCAGTCTGCGAAGCCGTAATCGTGCAAATTGATCAAATCATGCTCTCGCGCCGTGCTGCCGACAGCCTTGTTGCCCTGGTCGAAATCGTTGATCACGTCCAGGCCCGAATTTTTGTCGAAGACGAATCTGTCGTCGTTCGGTCCGCCCCAGAGCTGGTCATTTCCGCCACCGCCATTCAACATGTCCTTGCCGCCGGTGATCGAGCCGGCTGTGAACGGAGCGTAGGTCTGTGCGTCGCCATACAGGAAATCGTCGCGGCTGCTGCCGAGGAGGATATCATCTCCGCCATGCGCATTGCCTGACATGTTCGAGGCGTCTCCGACGAGCACGATGGACGTGGAGTCCGGGTTGCCGTCGACGGTCGCGATCAGGATATCGTTGCCGCCACGGGTATCGTCGCTCATGTAGCCGGCGTCTCCGACCAGAGACGCGCCGCCGGATCGGGCTGGGGCACCGACGGTGTAGATGAGCATGTCGTTGCCGCCGTGCGCATCGCCGCTCATGGAGACGAGGGCATCGCCGGAGATTGAAGCGCCGCCGTAACTGCCGCCCTGGGTCACGCTGAGGATATCATTGCCGCCACGCGCGTGATCGCTCATGGAACTGCCGGAATCTCCGCCGAACGTGCCGGACGATCTGTTTCCCATCGATGCAATGACGACGTCATTGCCGCCCCCCGTGTCGGCTGACATGGCGGTTTCGGCATCGCCAAAAATGCCGAGAGACGCGTAGATCGATGTCGATGCATCGACATGAAGTACATCGTTGCCGCCATGGGCGTCGCCGGACATCGCCTGCGCATCGCCGTCCAGGAACACGTAGTCCCCGAAGCCTGTGACGGTCGCGGCGAGATGGTCGCCTCCTCCGTGAGAATGTCCTTGGAGGGTCTGGTCGTCGCCAACGAATATCAGGACCGCGTTGCCACCGTCGACGGTCGCGATCATCTTGTCGCTGCCGCCGCGGCCTCCGTTCGGAAGGCCCGGGTCTCCGAACTCCGTCACGAATTGCTGGTTCCCCACGCTGACGATGATGGTGTCGTTCGGCATACGGCGCATCGCGCAACTCCCGGTTCAAGTCGGGCGCGAGAACGAAGAGCATCATGCCTTTGCACCGCGCTGCGGCCTTGCCGCGCGATTCAATCTTCGTTGGATTAATGGCGGAGATTTGCCCGCGGCGTAATTTGATTGCGATCAGGGAACCGCGGGCGCCGGCGATCCACGCCGACGCCCGTGCTTGCGATCTTGCGCGCGGGCTCAGCCCGGTCCGGCGCCTTGCGTGGCCGTGTACACCGCATAGAGCGATTGGCTCGCCGCCATGAACAGGCGATTGCGCTTGGGGCCGCCGAAGCAGACGTTGCCGCACACTTCGGGCAACCGGATGCGGCCGAGCAGCTTGCCCTCCGGCGACCACGTCGTCACGCCGCTGTAGCCGACGGCGCGGCCGGCATTGCTGGAGGCCCAGACATTGCCGTTGACGTCGCAGCGCACGCCGTCCGGTCCGCACTTCACACCGTCAATCACGCACTCGCTGAACCGCTTGTGGTTGGTGAGCTTGTTGTCGGCGCCGACGTCGAACACGAATATTTCGCCCTTGCCGCCGGGGCCGGTGTCGCCGGGTCCCTTGCCAGTCGAGACGACGTAGAGCTTCTTGAAGTCCGGCGAGAAGCACAGCCCGTTGGGATCGGGCACCTGCTCCTCGGTGACGACGAGATCGACACGGCCGCTAGGGTCGATGCGATAGCAATTGGTCGGAAGCTCGCGCTTGCCCGGTGCGAAGCCGGCCGGCTGTCCAATCCGAGGATTGAGCTTGCCGCCGGAATTGCTCGGACCGCCCACGGCATCGGGCTCACCTTCGTAGAGCTGGCCGCCATAGGGCGGATCGGTGAACCAGTAGCTGCCGTCAGGATGCGCGACGACGTCGTTCGGCGAGTTCAGCTTCTTGCCGTTGTAATTGTCGCAAAGCACGGTCGCGGTGCCGTCATGTTCATAACGCGTCACCCGCCGGGTCAAATGTTCGCAGGAAAGTTGACGGCCCTGGAAATCGAACGAGTTGCCGTTGGAATTGTTGGACGGCGAGCGGAACACGCTGACGCGACCGTCGTCTTCGCTCCAGCGCATCTGCCTGTTGTTGGGAATGTCGCTCCATAGCAGATAGCGGCCCTGTGCACTCCACGCCGGGCCTTCAGCCCACAGCAAACCCGTATAGAGACGCTTGATCGCAGTGTTGGGCTGCGCGAGATCGTTGAAGGACGGATCGACTGTGACGACATCGGGGTCCCAGAAATAGGTGGTCGGCGCGCCGTTGGGACCGAAATCGCGTGGCGGGGTGGTAATCGTCGTCGGCGGTGCGGCTGGTCCGGTCTGGGCCAGCGCGGAGCCGGCGCCGGCAAAAGTGGCGGCGCCGAGCGCAAACCCCTGAACGAGCGTTCGTCGTGAAAGCGCAGCATCCTGGTCACGCTGCTTTTGGCGTGTCATCGCGTCCTCCCGGTCATGTTCGGCTAGCCGGTTGATCCGGCCGAGCAGGGCAAGGTTAGTCCGGTCCGATGACGGTTGCGAGGGGGAGGTACGCATCCTCAGCGAGATCGGGGCGGCAAAGCGCTGCAACGTCGAACATGGAAACGACAAATTCATCAGGCGTGACGGGGTTTACCGGAGCTGTCTTCGGGACATTGCCAAGCAGGGGAATGTCAAGCCTTGACCTCCTGCGCGATGCTGGCAGAACGTCATTCGGGGCGTAAGTCGGAGTTTACTGTGGTCGCTGTCGTCGTACTGGTTTTGCTGCTCGGGATTGCATTTGCGGCCGGCTATTTCACCCGCGACTACGTCTCCCGAAAAAGACGAGCCGAGGCGCGCCGCTGGCGTGAGTACAGCGAGCCGGATTGGCTCAGTGCCAACGCACCAGCCAACACCAACGATATCGCGATCGCTGGCACGGCTACGCCGGTTGCCACCAGCGAGCTCGGTCAGATGCTGAACCGCTGGGAGAGCAGGGCTCGCGCTCGCCGCTCGGCATAGCTTGACCGCCTTGCCGGCGTTCGGTCGGCCAAACAATTGGCACCGGTCACGCATCCGGCGCTGCGATCATGTCAGCCCTTCTGTCCATCTTTTGGCGTTGCGGTTGCTGCCATTTCTCGTCTAGAAACGACGCATCGAGCCTCCCGGCAACCAACCGTCAACGGTTTTGACCGAGGATTTGAGGGCTCAAAGGGTCCGGTAATGCTGATTCGCGGCCAAATCGATGGGATTTCGGGGGAGGTGGCTCTTGCCGCCGCCGCGATCCCGGCCGCGCTGCTGCCTACCCTCCTGATTGGCGGGCTTCTTCTTACTTGCCCCTGAGGGCCGGCTGGGCGCCATGCGCCTGGGCGCTCAGGGGTTGGTCGAGATCACCGGACACCTCAAGCGCCCAGAAGACTGACGGCGCAAAAAGCTCAAAAGGAAATTCAAATGGCCCCCGTGAACAAGTCCGATAAGGACCGCGTCATCATTTTCGACACCACCCTGCGCGACGGCGAGCAGTGCCCCGGCGCCACCATGACCTTCGAGGAGAAGCTCGAGGTCGCCGAGATGCTGGACGATATGGGCGTCGACGTCATCGAGGCCGGCTTCCCCATTACCTCGGAAGGCGACTTCCAGGCGGTCAGCGAGATCGCCCGCCGCTCCAAGAACGCCGTCATCGCCGGTCTGTCGCGTGCCCATCCGGCCGACATCGACCGCTGCGCAGAAGCGGTGAAATTCGCCAAGCGTGGCCGCGTCCACACCGTGATCGCGACGTCGCCGCTGCATATGCGGGTGAAGCTGAACAAGACCCCGGAGCAGGTGCTCGAGACCTCGGTGGCCATGGTCGCGCGCGCCCGCAACCAGATCGACGACGTCGAATGGTCGGCCGAAGACGGCACCCGCAGCGAGATGGACTATCTGTGCCGCATCGTCGAAGCCGTCATCAAGGCTGGCGCCACCACGGTGAACATTCCTGATACCGTCGGTTACACCACGCCCGACGAATACACCCACTTCATGAAGACGCTGATCGAGCGCGTGCCGAACTCGGACAAGGCGGTGTTCTCCGTGCACTGCCATAACGACCTCGGCATGGCGGTGGCGAACTCGCTGGCAGGCGTCATTGGCGGCGCGCGCCAGGTCGAGTGCACCATCAACGGCATCGGCGAGCGTGCCGGCAACGCCGCGCTGGAAGAGATCGTGATGGCGATCAACGTGCGCAACGACAAATTCCCTTTCTGGAATAAGATCGACACGACGCAGCTGACCCGCGCCTCGAAGGTGGTGTCGGCGGCGACCTCGTTCCCGGTGCAGTACAACAAGGCCATCGTCGGCCGCAACGCGTTCGCGCATGAGAGCGGCATCCATCAGGATGGCGTGCTGAAGGACGCTTCCACTTACGAGATCATGCGGCCCGAGATGGTCGGCCTCAAGCAGTCCTCGCTGGTGCTGGGCAAGCATTCCGGCCGCCACGCCTTCGTGCACAAGCTGGAGGAGATGGGCTACAAGCTCGGTCCGAACCAGCTGGAAGATGCGTTCACGCGGATGAAGGCGCTGGCCGACCGCAAGAAGGACATCTACGACGAGGACATCGAGGCGCTGGTCGACGAGGAGATGGCGGCTTCGCACGACCGCATCAAGCTGACCTCGCTGACCGTGATCGCCGGTACCCATGGCCCGCAGCGCGCGACGATGAAGCTCGATGTCGACGGCCAGATCAAGATCGAGGAGGCCGAAGGCAACGGGCCGGTCGATGCCGTGTTCAACTGCATCAAGCGCCTGGTGCCGCACGAAGCCAAGCTCGAGCTGTACCAGGTCCACGCCGTGACCCAAGGCACCGACGCGCAGGCCGAAGTCTCGGTGCGGCTGTCGCACGAGGGACGCGCGATGACCGCGCGCGCGGCGGATCCGGATACGCTGGTGGCCTCAGCAAAGGCCTATCTCGGCGCGCTCAACAAGATCGTCATGAAACGCCAGCGCGACACCGTAACGACCGCGGCGGCGAGCTGAGGTGGCTACTACCGCCTCTTCCGGAAGCGGGAGAGGCGGTGCTTGCGGCGTTCACCATGAATGGCTGCCCTGCTAACGACCAATAGCAGCTGGTGATGTCGACCTGTATTGATGCTGACGGCATAGGCCACCCGCGCGCCCGGTGGCCCAAATAACAACAGGGAGAGATTATGCGCACCTTCGCGATCGCTGCGTCCATCGCGGTCCTGGCACTTGGCTTGACCGGGCCGGCATCGGCCCAGTCGCCCATCATCATCAAGTTCAGCCACGTGGTGGCCACCGACACGCCGAAGGGCAAGGCGTCGGAGAAATTCAAGGAGCTCGCCGATAAGTACACCGGCGGCAAGGTCAAGGTCGAGATCTACCCGAACTCGACGCTTTACAAGGACAAGGAAGAACTCGAGGCGCTCCAGCTCGGCAGCGTGCAGATGCTGGCGCCGTCCAATTCCAAGTTCGGCCCGCTCGGCATCCGCGAGTTCGAGGTATTCGATCTCCCCTACATCCTGCCTGATCTGAAGACGCTGCGGAAGGTGACGGAAGGTCCGCTCGGTGCCAGGCTGCTCAAGCTGCTCGAACCGAAGGGCATCACCGGCCTCGCCTATTGGGACAACGGCTTCAAGCAGATGAGCGCCAACAAGAAGCTGGTGACGCCGGCCGACTATCAGGGCGTCAAGTTCCGCATCCAGTCCTCGCGCGTGCTCCAGGCCCAGTTCAAGGCGCTCGGCTCGCTGCCGCAGGTGATGGCGTTCGGCGAAGTCTACCAGGCGCTGCAGACCGGCGTCGTCGACGGGCAGGAGAACACCTGGTCGAACATCTATACCCAGAAGATGCACGAGGTGCAGAAGTACATCACCGAGAGCAACCACGGCTACATCGGCTACGTCGTGATCGTGAACAAGAAGTTCTGGGACGATTTGCCGGCCGACATCCGCGACCAGCTGACGAAGGCGATGAAGGAAGCGACCGACTTCAACAATACGCAGTCGCAGAAGGAGAACGAGGACGCGCTCGCCGAGATCAGGAAGAGCGGCAAGAGCGAGATCATCAAGCTCACGCCGGAGCAGGACGAGGCGATGCGCAAGGCCATGGAGCCGGTCTACAAGGACGCCGCAGGCCGCGTCGGCCAGCCGCTGATCGACGAGTTCCAGAAGGAAGCGAAGAGCACGACGAACTGATTTGAACGGAGGTTGAAAGGGGCTTCCGTGCCTGGCGCGGAAGCCCCTTGGGTTGCGAATGATTCCGATTGCGACTGAACTAAAATTCAGGAGCGTTACATCTTGGAAAGGACTCGCTCCCTGTCCAAGTTGTAAGTTGCGCGTAAGCCGCGCTGCGCTCATCCTCACGACATCCTTCCAGAGGAGAGTTCGCATGAGGAAATTCACCATCGCCGCCATCGCCGTGCTCAGCATCGCCGGCTCGGGCGCGGTCTATGCCCAGTATCATCGCCCGTGGATGCACGAGCACATGCGCCACATCCGCATGAACCCGGAAGACCGCGCCGCCATGGTCGACGCGCGGATCGCTGCCGTCCATGCCGGGCTGAAGCTCAACGCCGACCAGGAAAAGCTGTGGCCGCCGGTCGAGGCCGCCGTGCGCGACTTCGCCAAGCTGCGCATCGACCGCGCCAATGCGCGGATGAATGCCGGAGCCGGCGATGCCGGCAAGGACGCTAACAAGGACGCCGTCAGGCCGGAGGATCCGGTCGCCCGCCTGCGTCAGCGCGCCGAGGACATGGGGGCAACGTCGGCGGCCCTGAAGAAGATCGCCGATGCCGCCGATCCGCTCTACAAGACCCTCGACGAGGGCCAGAAGCGGCGCCTCGCCGTGCTGACCCGTCACCGCGGCCCGTTCGGCGGCGGCGAAGACGGCCCGCGCCGCCACTTCATGGAGCGTGGCATGGACCGCATGATGGAGCGCGGCATGGACCACTTCCACCGCGACCGTTTCGACCGCGACGATGGCCCGGACCGGGACCGCGAGGGCCGGCTCTGAGCCTACAAGGGTTGCCGCGATCAACCCTGGCGAAGCCGCTGGAATCCAGCGGCTTTTCGCTTTTTTGGGGGATGTGGGCACGCCCTTGGCGTACCCTTGGCGTACCCTTGGCATACCCTTGGAAAACTTACGTGCCATCGCTTGCCAGACCCGGATCGCTTTGCTAAACGACCGGCCTCGCAAGGCTTTAACCGCCTTTCGGGCGCATAGCTCAGTTGGTAGAGCAGCTGACTCTTAATCAGCGGGTCCCAGGTTCGAGCCCTGGTGCGCCCACCATATAATTCAAACACTTTGCGGGCTGAGCAAACGGCAAAACCAGCGCCGTTTACACCACCGTTTACAGTTTTGTTCTCGCTTCGAGCTTCACCACCGCAGCTTCAGCGAGCTGAATGTCGCGACCGAGGTAGTGCGCATCGAGAATGGCCTCGACGTCTTTCAACGAATGACCTGTGACGGCTGCGATCTGTGGCACGCTGGCGCCTGCGATTGCGAGGCGCACCACTGCCGTGCCGCGCAGGTCGTGAAAGGTCAGTTCACCCATACCGGCGCGCTCACATGCCCTTCCCCAGGACGTGCGAAAGCCGTCCGACGTCCATGGCCGACCGAGCGTGTTGGTCAGGATCAGGGGGCCTCGGCGCTCGGTGATATCGAGAAGGGTTCGCAAAGGCGCGCCGGCTGGCATCGCGACGCGCCGCCCGCCTTTAGACTGGCGCAGGCGAATGTAGGGGTTCTCGTAGGCGGACCAGGGCAGTCGCAGCAAGTCGCCTTGGCGCTGGCCACTCCACAACGCCAGGACTAAGGCGGGCTGGATCTCGCTAAAGGCGATCGCAAGAACCGCTGCGATGTCCTGCTCGGTCCAAATCTTGTCTCTGCGGTCTGCTACGTAGAGGCGGCCCCCGCGCTCGCATGGGTTGGTCGCGATGATGCCGCGGTCTTTTGCGAACGACATGATCCGCGCCAACGTGGTCCAGGCGTAGTCCGCCTTACGTGGTGTCTCGGCGAACAGGTCGCGCCAGGCCTTGAACTCACCACGCACTCGACGATCGGCCAGAGCTGCCACCGGCAGGTCGCCGAATTCATCTTCGATCAGCTTAATGTAGGCGAGGTACGCACGACGGGTCGATGCCGCTAGTCCGGTGAACTCTGGTGCGGCCTTGTACTGCGCAACGATCGTCATGAAGGTGCCGGCGCGGGGCTGCCGAAGGCTCGCATGCGCATCGTGATACTCTCGAACGAAGTCTGGCGCACCGGGCTGCGCATGGATGGCGGGGCCCCCACGCCATGCGTAGCAATGTACTTTCGTCTCGCCATTTGCGAGCCGTCTCTTGACCTTATGAATTCCTTTCAGAACGACGCGCACGGTTCATCCTCCATTCGTCCAAGGCCGCACCCTCTGTCTCGCAGTTTTTGGCGTCGCCTACGCCGCTCAGGGTCTGTCGCTCGGCACGGATATGCTGGGCCCATTTCCTCTGCGAGGAACTGGAGCCTTACTTTGGCTACGACAACACCACTAGGGCGACCGATAGGAAGGTTTTCTTCTTCACCCTAGTCGACATCAACTGTGCGAGGTCGCTGAACGAACGCAAGGTCGATCTGAAGCCGATAGCGTGCAAGCTGCAGCGGGGGCTAGCCGACTGCATCGGCCGCCAGGATCGTCGTCAGCCGTCGATTTGGCCGCTCTATCGCCAAATCTCCCTCCTGGCTCGGTCGGACCCAGTCTACGCATTTAGCTCCAGGTGCCAAGGGATTCGGTGATGAGGGGGAGCTGTTCGGTATGTGGGCTTCTGGTCCCTTAACGAGGCATGCATTGATTGCCCGCTTATGGCCCGTTAGCGAAGTACCGGCACATCTCGACTAGGTCCGCTTAATGAGGCATGGCGGACCAGATTTGCTTAGGTTGAGTTCTTCGCACTTTGACCCCTAACAGACATCGCGCCCAGCGGCGTTCACTTTTCGCCTGGGCCACTGTGTTACATTGGGCAAGACGTCCGGCGCTTCGGTCGACAGATGTGCCTTCGCAAGCCTCTCCAATGTGCTATTCTCATCGTATAAGCCATAGGTATACCATGGCAGGTATTGCAGAGTGGCTAGCATCGATCGGTTTGGGCGAGTACGCCGAGCGATTCCGCGAAAACGCCATCGACCTCTCGGTCGTTCGCGATCTCACGGAGCAGGATTTAAAGGATTTGGGCGTCCTGCTTGGGCATCGCCGCAAGATGCTGCGCGCGATCGTAGAACTTCAGAGAGAGGTCCTGCGAACGCCTCAAGCGGGCGCTAAGCCGGCCTCGACGGATCACGCCGGCCGGCGTCAGCTTACAATCATGTTTTGCGATTTGGTCGGCTCGTCGGCACTTGCGGCCCGCCTTGATCTGGAGGACCTGCGGGCCGTAATGGGCACCTATCACCGCTGCATCGCGGAGGTTGTTGCCAGGAATGAAGGGGTTATCGCGCGGTACATGGGAGATGGCGTGCTCGCCTATTTCGGTTATCCCCAGGCCCACGAGGATGATGCCGAACAAGCGACACGCGCCGGGCTGGCGCTGGTCGATGCCGTAGCTAGCCTCCGGACAGAACCCGCCACCGAGCTGCAGGTTCGCGTTGGCATCGCTACCGGTATGGTGGTCGTGGGCGATTTGACCGGCGAAGGTTCAGCTCAAGAGCAGACGGTCATTGGCGAGACGCCAAACTTGGCTGCGCGCCTGCAGACCTTCGCCAATCCCGGTACCGTGCTGATTTCCGAAAGTACGCACCGGCTCACTGATGGGCATTTCGAGTTCCGCAATCTCGGCCCTGTCGCGCTTAAAGGATGGGCCGAGCCAATGCCAGCCTGGCAGGTACTGGGAACAACCGAAGTGGAAAGCCGCTTCGAGGCACAGCACAAATCTCGATTGGCGCCGCCAATCGGGCGTGACGAGGAAATCGAGATGCTCTTGCGTCGCTGGCAGCACGCCAGGCGTAGCGAAGGTTGCGCGGTGATGCTCACCGGAGAGCCCGGTATCGGCAAGTCGCACATTGCGCTGGCGCTTGAGGAGCGGCTCCAAGGCGAACCGCATATAACGGTGCGCCAGTTCTGCTCGGCGCACCACACCAACAGTGCGCTGTATCCTTTCACCCGCCAGCTCGAACGCGCTGCCCGGTTCGAGCGGGGCGACCCGCCCGCAGAGAAGTTCGCTAAGCTCGAGGCTCTGCTCGTGCGGGCTGATGCCGACCGCGTGTTGCTACCTCTGGCCAACCTTCTGTCCCTTCCACCGAGTAACCGCTACCGTATGCCAGAGCTGAGCCCGCAGAAGCGCAAGGAGCTAACGTTAGCGGCGTTTTTGTCCCAGCTAACTGGCTTGGCCGCAAGACAGCCGGTGTTCGTCATTGTAGAGGATGTCCATTGGGCAGATCCGACGTCGCTGGAGCTGCTCACGATGACCTTGGAACACCTACCCCGGCTTCGGGGGCTGCTGCTCATCACGGCGAGGCCAGAGTTCACTCCGCCGTGGCCAGGTCATGCGCATGTGACGACGATCTCGCTCACGCGGCTGAACCGACGCAACGGGGCGGCGTTAATCGAGCGCGTCACCGCTGGCAAGACGCTCCCGGAAGAGGTAATGGACCAGATCCTCGCCCGCACCGATGGCGTGCCCCTATTCGTGGAGGAACTGACCAAGACGGTGCTCGAAACCGGGCTATTAAATGAACAGGACGATCACTACGTCCTCAACCGTCCTCTCCCCCCGATGGCGATTCCAACGAGTTTGCACGCATCGCTGATGGCAAGGCTCGATCGATTGGCTCCAGTGAGGGAGGTGGCTCAGATCGGCGCTGTGGTGGGTCGCGAGTTCTCCTACGAACTGCTGAGCACCGTAGCCGGGTTGTCAAAAGAGAGACTTGAGGAGGCGCTTGCTCAGTTGGTTCGCTCGGAGTTGATATTCTGCCGGGGCGAGATACCGCAGGCAATCTATACCTTCAAGCACGCGCTTGTGCGGGACGCTGCCTACTCGGGACTCCTGAAGAGCCGACGCGCAGCGCTGCATGCTGCGATCGCGGGTGCCTTCGAGCAACGGTTCCCGGACCTTGTGGAGACTCAACCCGAAACTCTTGCGCATCATCTGACAGAGGCCGGCCTGTTTCAAAAGGCGGAGGCATATTGGCTGCAGGCAGGCAAGAAGGCCGCCATGCGCTCGGCCAACCTTGAAGCCATCGCACACTTGCAGCGGGGTATCGAGGCCTCGGGCCATCTGCCAGAAGGCGCCGGAAAGGATAAGCTGGAACTTGCCTTCCACTTCGCCCTTGGGCCCTGCCTGATCGCTACGCAAGGGCCAGCCTCGAACAAGGCGATGGCAACCTTTGCCCGCGCGCGCGAGCTGTGCGAGCGCCTGGGAGACCCTCCCGAGCAACTCCAGGTGATGTTCTGGTTGACCACTGCGAGCGTAATGCGCGGTGAGTTGCCGGTCGCCGAGGAAACGATCGCGGCCCTGCTCCAGCTCGCCGAAGCGCGCGACGATCTACCGGCGTTGCTCAACGCGATGCGCGGGCAGGCAATGATCCGCCTCTTCATGGGACAGCTTACCGGTGCCCATGAAGCGATTGGACGCGCCTATGAAGCGTTCGAGGCGAGCAGCGAGGACGACAGGCTGGCGGCGCGTTCGGCCGGCCAGGATGCCGGCGTGGCGGACCTGGCGCTGATGTCGTGGGCGCTCTGGCTGCTCGGCCAGCCCGATACGGCAATTGTGCGAATGGACGCTGCCATTCGGCGCGCAGACGCTATAAGTCATCCGCATTCCCAGGCGTATGCCTGTTACTACGCATGCATTCTTCACGCGCTTCGCGGCGAGTTCCTGGTCGCGCAAGGTCATGCCGAACGTTGCATCGCCCTTTCCGAGGAACATGGATTCCGGCAATGGCGCCTGGCGCGCGCCCTTCGGGGCATATGCGTGGCTTCGCTCGATCCTTCACCCAGCGCACTGGGGGAGATCGGTGCCGTCTTGGACGGATATCGCAGCGCCGGTTATCAGCTGGCCATCACCGCGCTCGACGTGTTGTTGTGTCCGCCATTGTTAAATAGTCACGACTACGAGGCCGCGCTGGAGTTGATCGAGCACGGCCTAGCTACAGCTAACCGTAACAGCGAACGAATCCTAGAAGCCGAACTGTATCGTCTAAAGGCACGGGTGCTGGTCGCCCGCGGTGGACCGGCCGTGGAAGCCGAGGCGCAGGCGCTGCTCGACCGGGCATTGAGCACGGGAAGAAGTCAACACGCCAGGACGCTTGAGCTCCGCGCCGCAACGGACCAAGCTGCTCTGTGGATCCATCAGGGCAGACGCGAGGAAGCGCTCAATTTTCTCGCGCCGATTTATGCCAGCTTCACCGAAGGGTTCGAGACGCATGATCTAAAGGTGGCAAAGGTGCTTCTCGATGGGCTACGGTGATCAAGCCGGGACAACGCTTGCGCAGATTTAAATCGCAACGCGATCTGCTTACTTGGGCTTGGCACCACTAGCCGCCCTCTTTAGAGCCGCATAAGTACGATCTCGCAGCTCTAACCAATTCGGGTCGTCCTGTGGATTCTCGTTTATGAAAATGGGCTTGAGCAGCTTGTCGTCTTTACTATTCGCCTTAATCTCGTTTTCCGCTTTGTTAAATGCATCGATTGCTTGTTTAGCGGCGGCGTATCCTAGCGTTATCGAATTTTCGAGATTGCTGTGGTTCCACTTGAAATTGATGTGCCCCGGCACGTGAATCTCGACGACTACGCCTCTCCAAGGCGTTTTCCCGTTCCTCCTGTCCACGGCTGGTTTGTCGAGCATCCCGCACTCGACCGCTTTCTCGAGTATTCCGGCTTCGGCTGCTCTGTCGAGTGTGTGCGCCTCTTTGACGTGATATTTGAAAAGCTTGACGTCATCCTCACCGACCGTTGCCGCAAACAGTTGGCAGAGATTTGCTAGTGCATCGTGAAGATTTTCCGGAACGCGGATTTGCTTCGCATCGACGATCCGGCTCACCCAGATTTCATCCAAATCAGGGTGCTCCTCGAGCAAGCTATCGAAGTTCACAGTATCGACTAACGCCCCTTCGCAATATGTAACTTGGTCGATCTCAACCGTCCCTTCGACGAAGGGAAGAGACGAACACGCACACAGGCTGCGTGAGTCGATAGCTCCCCTGTACTGCTTTTTCTCGTCCTCCTTCATCCGACGATTGGAAAACAACGCCAGCTTCTGTTCGTCGAGATTCCAGGCGTTGTGATAGATGTGTGGCATACCGTCCTTTTTCAGCTCGTCGAAGTTTATGCTCTTCATAAACTCGCTATCCGGATAGTTGATCCTGGATAGGCCGTTGACCTTGGACAAGTACACCAGGGAGGTGAGGTATCGGACAAGTGGATTAGGTGCGAGCACCTTATTGAGTATCCAGTTGTTGATGTCTCCTTCGCGCCATTCCTTGAAGGGTTGTTCACCACGAGGCAGACGATTGAACCAAGCGGACATGTTGCCCTGGATCTGTTCCATCATTTTGTACGGTTGCCATCGGAAATCACTGTAACTTTTGGGATCGGTGACGAAGTCCTGGAAGGCCTTGATGTTGGCGTTCCAATCCGTCCCGAATACGGTGTTTATGGGGAAACGCTCATAGCCTTCATCGTCCCGAAACACGCCGTCCCTGAAGAATTCATAGGTCAGCTCGGCTCTGCTTTTGTTTTCTTTTTTGATTTTTTCTTCATCGAATTGATTGTAGACGATGCCAACCCAGGCGCCGATGCAGGACAACGCCCACACATCAGACTTATCGTCGAACGTCTTGCCGTCCTCAGCAAGTGCTTTCAGAACCCCGATGTGTAGCCCTGCTGCCGGTCCGCCGCCGCCGAGCGTAATCGCTCTCTTCACCATTGGTTCCTCCCATCTATTTTATCGTGTGGCTTATTCTCCGATCGAGTTTCCGAATTGCGTGAAGAGGAAGAGATTAATCGTTTTTGGGATCATTGGAAAGCGCGGTTGAGGTGGATATTCGACGCTTTCTTGGACCTTCGCATCGAACTAGCGCACATACGCTAGGAGCGCGAGGACTTGGTATCGTGCGATTACGTTTGACCCTCTCGTACAGGTGTGAACCAGTTCGCGTTAGATATTAATCGCTGACGGTAGTAGGAGTAGCTGTAGTCCATTTCGTGACTTCCGGTAATGGCGCGTCAGCGAACTCGCTGAGCGCTTCGTTGAGGTCCGCTCTGTACGGCAAGGCGGACCAGATTTGCTCCGGTTGAGTTCTTCGCATTTTGACCCGAAGTCGTCCTTGGACGGAGCATGCGCTGACCTCCATGGAGAGCGCACCTACGATCGATAAAATCCACTCTCTAAGAGAGACGTGCCTTTGCGACCAAAAAACAATCCTACACATCGTCGCGGGCGTTTTGATGGCCCGGCAAATGACGCCCGAGTACCGAACGAACGTAGGTTACAGTCGCCGCGCAGTGAGATCGCCCGCGGCTATGTCGAAGATGTTGGCAAACTGTGAGGTAGTTTATATCCCTGCATTCTTGGCCCACCCTAATGTGGCAGAGGCTTCTTACTTTAAAGGAGGCATCCAATGCTCGCCGCAATCAAATGGAACTCCCGATATAGCGCTCGCGAATGGGTGATGATGGCTGGGGTGCTCGTCGTCCAACTCCGCACACTGAATGCAAACCGACAGAAGGGTGAAAGCAAGCCAAAGCGGCCACTCTGGAAACACTTCGACGACACTCATCATTGGGACTCAACCGCGGAGGAATGGGTCCCCGACAAGATCAGTGATAGTGCAACGCATTATGCGTCCCGCAGGCCGAGTTCCGAGACTCCCTCTCACTAGTGGGCCTATCGAGCGGTGCGGTCGCGCACAAGTAGCTGGATCGGGATGTGCGTGCCTCTGGCCGCTTGATAGCGATCCAGCAATTGCTTGGGCCGTTTGCCGGCCGCTTTGGTAAACAATCTGGATAACAAGGCCATCGCGCGCGTCGAGCAAGACACTTTCATCTGTCACATGCGTCAACTTGCCTGTCTTTCCCGACCGCATTCGCCGCATTCTCGAAGGAATGCCGCCTCCGTCGTCGATGATCAAAGTTGGCGCGCGCCAAGCCGTGCAAAGTGGCATATACTCGTAGTATTACAGCCTAACGAAAGAATGCCCCCCGGAACAAATGCAACGCGACGTCCTACGTCAGGAGGACGTCGCGATGCAATTGTGCATCACAACCAGAGGGGAAGTTGCTATGAAGCGACGTTCATTGCTCTTGGCATTGTGTTCTTCCGCCTTCATCTCTGCACCGGCACTGGCCGATGAGGTCAAGCAGGAGGCCGAAAAATTAGCCGTCGCCTACACCGTAAGCGCGATTTTCTCCGCACGATGACGCCCGCGCTTTTGACGGATGGCCTTCGTATCGAGGGCGGCATCTGACCCGTTCAGGCAGCGGCGGTTT
>NZ_JADPIX010000096.1:0-890 GCF_023073155.1 Bradyrhizobium sp. 45
GCGGGCGCGGAGAGCGCCTTGCGCACGATCTCGACGCCGGTCTTCTGGTCGTCGTTCTTGGTGCGCAGGCCCTTGAGCTGCTCGGAGGCACGGAGCAGGGCGACGCCGCCGCCCGGGACGATGCCTTCCTCGACCGCCGCGCGGGTCGCATGCATCGCGTCATCAACGCGATCCTTGCGCTCCTTCACCTCGACCTCGGTCGCGCCGCCGACGCGGATCACCGCGACGCCGCCTGCGAGCTTGGCAAGACGCTCCTGGAGCTTCTCACGGTCGTAGTCCGAGGTGGTTTCCTCGATCTGCGCCTTGATCTGCGACACGCGCGCTTCGATGTCGGCCTTCTTGCCGGCGCCGTTGACGATCGTGGTGTTCTCCTTGTCGATCATCACCTTCTTGGCGCGACCGAGCATGTTGAGCGTGACGTTCTCGAGCTTGATGCCGAGATCTTCCGAGATCGCCTGGCCACCGGTCAGGATCGCGATGTCCTGCAGCATGGCCTTGCGGCGATCGCCGAAGCCCGGAGCCTTGACGGCCGCGACCTTCAGGCCGCCACGGAGACGGTTCACGACTAGGGTGGCAAGCGCTTCGCCTTCGACGTCCTCGGCGACGATGACCAGCGGCTTGCCGGTCTGCACCACGGCCTCGAGCAGCGGCAGCAGCTCGTTCAGCGAGGAGAGCTTCTTCTCGTTGATGAGGATGTAGGCGTCGTCCATCTCAACGCGCATCTTGTCGGCGTTGGTGACGAAGTAGGGCGAGATGTAGCCGCGGTCGAACTGCATGCCCTCGACGACGTCGAGCTCGGTCTCGAGCGACTTGGCTTCCTCGACGGTGATGACACCCTCGTTGCCGACCTTCTTCATGGCGTCGGCGAGGAACTTGCCGATCTCCGCGTC
>NZ_JADPIX010000058.1:0-885 GCF_023073155.1 Bradyrhizobium sp. 45
ATTTTGGACGTTGTTCTAGACGGGAAGTTCAACGGTCGAATGTCGCGCAAACTGTTGATGATCGTTGACGAAGCCAAAGCGGGAATGCGCGGCCCGAACACATGGGCGCTGTCCGAAAAACTGAAGACAATGGTCAATCCTGACTTTCGCGAGATCAACGAAAAGCACGGACTAGAATGGGTTGAGCATAACGCGATGCGTTGGCTTGTGTTTTCCAACAACTGGGATGCCTTGCCGATTGAGCGCGACGATCGGCGATGGAACATCGTTGAAAATCCGACGAAACCGCAATCAACTGCATACTACAAAGAAGTGTATGACCTCGTTCGGCGCGATGAATTTATTGCGGCGGTATGGGCGCATTTGTCTACGCGGTCACTTGAAGGCTTCAACGTTGGCGATCGATCGATAAACAATGCCGCGCGCGAAAGGATGCTCAATAGCGTTTCGACCGATCTTGAACAGGCGCTAAAGGAATTCAAAGACCAATGCAGCGCCCAAGTTGTCGATTACATCACTATCGAGAACTTTCTTAGGCAACGGGCACCCGGCGAACAACTCAATAGAGCCGCCATCCGACGCAACTTGATGAAGCTCGATATGATCTATCTCGATAAACGCATTGGCACCGGCAACGATAAAAAACGGATGGTGATCGTGCGCGATTTGAAGCCCGCCGACGTTTACGACAACCCCGCCCGTTGGCTGGCGCTCGCAAGTCACAACGCCGCGACAACCTTTTTCAACCGGCCATCGGTTTAATCATCAAGCCCGGCTGTGCCGGGCTTTTTGCTGCCAATTCCCGTCACAGTGCAGCTTCCATAATTCTTGTTTTCGTCTTCTGGACAGCTTGGGCAGCCTCTCTACTCCCCTACAGAAAAATAC
>NZ_JADPIX010000065.1:0-55164 GCF_023073155.1 Bradyrhizobium sp. 45
CCTGCTCCGTGCCTCCGAGCAGCTCAAGGGCCTGCGCACCAAGAACGACGACCAGAAGACCGGCGTCGAGATCGTGCGCAAGGCGCTCTCCGCGCCCGCCCGCCAGATCGCGATCAACGCCGGTGAAGACGGCTCGGTGATCGTCGGCAAGGTCCTGGAGAAGGAGCAATACGCCTACGGCTTCGACTCGCAGACGGGCGAGTATGGCAACCTGGTCAGCAAGGGCATCATCGACCCGACCAAGGTGGTCCGCACCGCGATTCAGAACGCAGCCTCGGTTGCGGCTCTGCTGATCACCACGGAAGCCATGGTCGCCGAGCTGCCCAAGAAGGGCGGCGCCGGTCCGGCGATGCCTCCGGGCGGCGGCATGGGCGGCATGGGCGGCATGGACTTCTGATCCAACTCTCTCAAATGCGATCCCCGGCAGAAAAATGCCGGGGGTCATTTTTTTGCTCGCGGCTTTTTCAGTTCGTTGTTCTGATCTCGCGCTATGCGCTCCCGCTATTTGCACTGGCGACCTTAACGAACTCACTCGTCAACCGCACTCAATCCACAAGCCGCCTGGATGCATAGGTCTATTCGGGTGCCAGCCGGCGCGCGTATCCCATGAGATTGGCGGCCGCGCTATGCCCGCCGTCGATATTTTCATAGCAGTAATGGGGCTGGCCGAGCGCCGCAAGCCTGGCGGCTGCCTTGCGGCCGTGGGCCGGATGCACGCGATCGTCCTTGTTGGAAGTGAGAATGAACGGGACCGGGTAGGTCTTGCCCAGGACACGCTTCTGACAGGGTGAGTTGGTCTCGATCCAGCCGCGCTGCTCGGGATGGCGGGATCGCCGTATTCGCCGATGTAGGAGGAGCCTGCGCGAACTTGGTGAACCGAAACATGTCGAACAGCGCCACCTGCACGATCGCAGCGTTGAAGCGGTCCCGGCGCTGAGTAATCGCGGTGCCCACCAGCAGACCTCCGTCGCTGCCGCCGACCACGCCCATCGGCGCGGAGAGGTGACTTTCCGACGGATTAAGTCCTCCGCAAAGGCGATGAAATCATCCATGCCCGCCGCTTCGTTGCCGCCTGGGCCGCCTCGTGCCAGCGCGGCCCAAACTTGCCGCCGCCCCGCAGGTTCGCGACGACATATGCACTGCCCTGCTCGGGCCAGAGCCGGCCCGTCGCTCCGGCAAAGGATGGCAGGAGGGTGGCGAGGACTCCGCCATAACCATTGTAAAGAGTTCGGATCTCCGCTCCGAACCTCGCGTTCTTCGGACGTACCAGAAAGTAGGTGCGGGTCCTGGCCGCGCTAGCTGTCAAGCCTGGTACGCGCCCAGATGCCGCGCATGTGATTCTTGTCCTGATATTGCTGCGATCCCCCCGTTCCAACGAAACATACCAAATCCGGTCTTTGGCCTGAAGCATGCTGAGCGCCTCCTCAAAGAAGCGGCGATTGCACGGATCTGATTGGAGCACGCCGAGCGTCTTGTCATTCTCGGCGCGGGCCCAAGCCAGTGCGCGCGGCTCTTCGATTTCCTGGAGCCAAAGGACGGGCCGCAGGGGCCGACTTCTGGAGAACCGCCGTGGAGGACAGACACGTCAGCGAGAGCAACACGGCGGCAAGGGGAGTGATCCTGGACTGGGTGGGCCGCCCGGCTCGCGCGAGCGAGCTGGGCCGGAAGCAGACAGAAGAGGTACATTCGGTCTCGACAGCGGACATGCGTGGGACCGTGCCCGCCGGTCCAAACGAAGCAAGCAGGGTGCCGCCTGAAAATTGGAGCTCCTCCAGTCGCCCTGTCGCGCCCGTTGGCTCAAACCTGACAATGTGGTGTTAGCTTCGAAAGTATTGTGATGCGGTTTACGCTTCTCACCGATGGAACAGAGGTGCCCTGCGCTGGCGTTTCACAGATCGGTCCGTAATCGCGCTAGAAGCATTTATGGCGCGCCTAGCTTGTAACGGCACGTGCTCAAGGAAGGCTCTCGCGCGGAGAATTTGCCGCGGCTTGGTGCAGCGAGCGCGAGCACATGTCAGCACGGCGCGTCATCATGCGGAGGGTCAGTGGCGAGCCCGCCGAAATTCGCAGGCATTGCACGAAGTGTCTCGCACTCCGCGGGATCGACCATGATTATTTGCAAGCGCAACGCACCCTTAGGCGCACATACCCAATCACCTGCGCAGGTTCCTCGCGTGAGAACAAGAACCGGCTTCACGGAATCAAGCACAGGCTCTCGGCTTTTCGTCAAAACCGTCAGGGCAACGTCTCTTGATTGTTCATTAAGAGCCGCCACCAATGGTAGTTCGCTACTCACCGACCTGCGAAATCGAGGCGGCGACCCAGGGAGAGGTTGGTCTTACCGGCTGGCAACGACGGCCGTGATTTCCCGAGTCTCTGGTCGTCCGACGCTGACAGGGTGCCAAGGTCAACAAGCGTGCATAATCAAAGGTCTCGAGCATGGCGCGATTCGCCTTTCGACACGCGCTTGATCTTGGCACCGCTGCGTTGGCGCACGAAACGACTTTCGTTTGCGCCGGCTACCGCCGAAGGCAGGTGTTCGGCACCTGAATTAATCCGGCGGACCGCCAACCGTGCACAGTCTTACATACGAGTTTGTGACGTTAGATTCCCTTCGAAGCACTTGAGAACGGTTAGGGCACATGCTTGCATGCCATCGAGCAACTTGACTTCTTCGCGCCTGCTCCGTGGAGGAAGAAGAGAATATGCTGTGCAATGGCAGACGCCCGCCACTCCTGCAGACGCCCGCCACTCCTAGTGTCCTTACTGTTGGCCGTTAGCGTCAGCACGATGGTCAAGGCCGAAGAGCCCTCACCGAAGTACGCTGAGGTGCTCAGTGCCTTGCAGACCGGCAATACTCCGAAGGTCATACTGGACCTAAACCGCTGCACCACGCGCACCGCGGGACGGCGCGCAGTTCGTCTAGAAATTGGAATGAGGCTTGAGCCGTTCTTAGCTGCGTCGCAATGTGATAGGCATCCCATTGGGCACGCGCCGATGACAACTTCGGTCGGGCTACATTACCTGAGGAGCGCTAGCGACCAGGATGCCAGTTCGTTCGTGCTCACCGTGCGTGCGCACATGGGAATTCCGGCGCTAAGGCCGTTCGCGCGGCTCCGCGTTCACTCCACTCCTCCCAATCTAGTGAAGCGCATGCCGCCTGAAGAACGGCTGTTTGGGAGGCGGTGACGTTGTCTCGAAATCCTGATCAGGCTGCCGTAATGACACTTTAGAACTCCTTCTCGGAGCCATTTTGGATAACGCCCATCGCGCTGTCATCAAGCGAAGCGAGAGGCGCTAGGGCGAACACATCTGTGCAACTGAGTTGGTGAACCTCCACGGTGCTACGATCGAGTCTTTAAGAGAGGGCAAGCCTTTGCCTGGGCACATTCCATCTCTCGCCGCCGCACTTGCGCCCGCGGTAAAAGCGTCTTCCCAGGAAAGCGGGGATGCACTCGCAAATGCGATCCGGCAAAATGTAATCGACAATGTCAATAAGCTCAAATCGGCAGCTCCGATTCTAAATATAGCAATTGAGCAGAATAGGCTGAAAGTCGTCGGGGGTCTTTATCGGCTCGACACCGGCCGAGTCGAATTGGTGAGCTGACCGTCATCAGAGCCCTATTCTGAGCAGTGCCGTTTGAAGCGACAACGTTGAAAGGTTGTTGTCTCTGCCGCCGAGTCGACCAGATCCTGGTGATCGGAGGGACGGATCATACTCAGCGGGCCGGCGCAGCGCCTTGACGTGGCAGGCCCCACCGGTGGGACAGAATGGATAGTACGTTACGCACGGACCTGGCTACTTCCGGGGAGCCAAAAGCTTGGAGATCTTTCTGCGATCATTTCGTTGAAAGGACTTGAATCGCACGTAACGTCACATTGTACAATCTTGAAATGAAATCGCGAACTCTAACAAACAAATGTAACCTACTCCTAGCGTGTGGGGTGATGGCATAACGATCCTATCCTATTTCGAATTTGCGGCGAACGCTCGCCGCAAATGAGCCGGCGGCAACTCTCCCTTGCCCACGGTCGGTGCGATGTGTAGCAGCGTCGCTCCTCCCAGACTGACTTCGCCCGGCTTCCAAAATGAGGCCGGGCCTTTTTTTGCATGCAAGCCATCATACGATCGCGGTCAACGATTCCACGATGGGCTGGTTGCAGAAGAAGTCGTCCCGCCATGCTCGGCTATGGAAACCACCCACCGTCTTCCCATCCAATCGCCGGCTCTGATCTCGAGCAAAGAACGCTTGCTCCTTTGCAGGTGAACGCCATGGATAGCTTGATTCTTACGCAGCGTCAGGTTGTAGGATCGCAGAGCGGACTGACGTTCAAGCTGACCGCGCATGCCTTCGACGAAGCATAACGGTCCTAGCCGGACCGGCTGCCGAGCTGCATGCCCCACGAATGCCCCCCTCAAATGACGCCTCGCTGTTGAACGCAGAAAACGAAAACGGGTGAGAATGATGTCATGGGCGCGCAAGTATCGATAACGAGTTACTTAGGATCAGTGCAAACATCCACCAAGCCCACAAGCGCTGCCGGTAACGAGCCCCGATGATGCCGGCCGAGACGCGCAAGTTGTGCAACGCGCTCGAAGGTCAGTTACCTCAAAGAGGAGGAGCACCATTTTTGATCGAGACGGCGCGACATAATGCCATATCAAGAGCAACATGCAGTGTATTTGGTCAGGATCTCGAGCTATGCGCCGGCGCCAGCTGGGAGCATCAACGACGAGTAGTCGTGTGTGGCATGGACGTCATTCTGCAACCGTCGAGTGCGGCTCGATCCCAAAAACCGCAACGTTTGTCCGATCATATATCAGCAAAGAACAGCGTGGGTAGCGACAACATGGAGATGGGATCATCTAGCGGATTAAGGTCGCGCTCGCACGCGCGACTGGCCAGTTGGCACGCTAAACACGTGTAGAGCAATGAACGCGCTCAAATCGATCATTAGCAAAGTTGCTACCGGTGCCACGCTGACCCGCGAGGAGACCGCAGCAGCCTTTGAAATCATGATGTCGGGCCAGGCGACATCCTCCCAGATCGGGGGATTACTAATGGGCATGCGGGTACGTGGCGAAACCGTAGAAGAAGTCACCGGCGCAGCCTCGGCCATGAGGAGCAAAATGCTCCGGGTCAGCGCGCCCCCCGATCCTGTCGACATCGTTGGTACGGGCGGTGACGCTTTGGGCTCAGTCAACGTGTCGACATGCGCCTCATTCATCGTCGCCGGCGCCGGCGTTCCTGTGGCCAAGCATGGCAACCGCGCCGTGTCCTCACTATCGGGCGCTGCTGACGTCTTGGCCCGGCTCGGCGTGAAAGTCGACCTCCCGCCTGTAAGCGTTGCTCGTTGTGTGCACGAAGCTGGCATCGGCTTCATGCTTGCGCCCATCCGTCATCGAGCTATGCACCACGTTGCCCGGATCCGAGCGGCACTTGGGACCCACACGATCTTCAATCTAGTCGGACCGCTCGCAAATCCAGCCGGAGTCAAGCGGCAGATCGTCGGAGTGTTTTCGCGTCGATGGGTGCAGCCCTTGTCGCAGGTGTTAAAGAACCTTGGTGCTGAGTCGGTGTGGGTGGTGCATGGCTCAGATGGACTCGATGAGATCACCCTCACCGGACCGTCATTTGTTGCCGCGCTAGAGAGAGATGCGATCCGTACCTTCGAAGTCACCCCGGAAGACGCGGGCCTCGCCCGCTGCCACAACGAGGCGCTGAGGGGCGGCAACGCCGATGCCAATGCAATCGCGCTGCAAAGCGTGCTCGACGGCATGCCAAGTCCGTACCGCGATGTTGCTCTTCTCAACGCCGCCGCAGCAATGATCGTGGCCGGCCACGCAACCAGCTTGAGGGACGGCGTCGCCCTTGGGCAAGAATCCCTTAACAGCGGAGCGGCAGCTGCGCGATTGAAACACCTGATCGCGATCTCCAATGCTTGACACGGCCGACGCGGGACATTTTGAACACCAACATCGAAGCCTACGAGCGCGAAGAGATTGCAGGCGCAAAGCGCGATGTGCCTCTGTCACACGTCGAGCTTACCGCGGTTGCCGGGTCACAGACGCAGCAGCCCCGCTTTTCGAACCGACGGAGCGGGATCCGCGAAAGGCCTCAGATCGCCAAGACCAGTGCGAAGCAGCCTGCCGACACAATCAGCAAAGGCCGCGGCCGAAGCTTAGGTTCTCAATTTTGTGTGCACGCAAGGCGTCAATGGATGAGCAATGACGTCCCCGCGAACGGTAGAAGCGCTCGCATTTATGGCAAAGATAGAACACATTATTCCGAAATTTCGGGCGGTCATCGATACAGGCAGCTCCATCCTCCAAATCTGCGGGGTACGCTGCACACAACACTCGATAGGCATCTTCTCGCTGCAAAAAAAAGCAGGTTGTCGACGATTCCGGAATCCACTAGGTGCTCTCATGCCGCTAGTGTTAACCTCGGACATTGCTGTTGAGGAGCATGCGCCGAGCCAGATGGAATTGCGGGAACGCGGCCTCATCTTAATCGGACCGCATCGACCCGGGCCCAGAGTGCGAGATGGTCGTTACCGCTCTCACAGCGCGGAAAGCCATTATGCTGCATCCAAGATCAGGGCGTTAAGGGTCATGGCGAGGGTCACCAGCATGCCAACGATCCCATTGGTAAAATGAAGCCGGCTTTGACTCGGTCCAGAACAACTACAGTCTCGAGGCGCTTTATATCTGGATTCTCATTTATCAAGCGTCGGGTGAAATGCTCGTACTCTTCCATATTATTTGCAGTCACCAACAAGATGAAATCAGCTTGGCCCGTGATGTAAAATCCGCTCATCACCTCCGTCATAGTGCGGATCCCCCGCTTAAAACGATCAATGATGTCGGCGCGATCGCGCTCAAAGAAAATGAGGACCAGCATAGTCACGTTTCGGCCGATCGCCCTTGGCGAAATGATTGAGACGTCTGATTCTATCACGCCTTCTTTTCGTAGGCGCTTTAGTCGGCGCTGAACTCCAGATGCAGATAGGGCAACTTTTGCGCCGAGTTCTTCACTGCTTAGGCGATTGTTGCGTTGAACGAGATCAAGAATACGAGCATCGATTTTGTCGATTTCCATGGCTGCATTGCGGACTCTCGAGCGCGACCGCCTCCTCCAAGCATGCGAAGTAGTCCCATTGAGCGTCCCGGTCATCTCTAAATCTCCTCCCTAGCACCTCTACGAATGTACGTCTTCAGACGACAATGCGCGCACTGACGAGTTGAAGGCTCAAACCTTATTGGGGACAGCCAACCACCGGTTCCGGTCTTGTGCGCGCCCGGTCGGCTTGCGTCGCCTCCCCTAATTCCAATAAGCCGCTAAAGCTCTTTACCTCACGCGCTGTTTGTGGAGGTGAATTTGTCGGTACCGCACCTCTTTTGACGCCTGGCAGCTGATTGAACGTAGTTCTTTCGGGAGCGGACATGTGGGCGGGTTACCGTCACCAATGGAGCGCCATCGGATTGACCTCGCGGGCGAGCTAGTGGCGAGTGAATTTCCTTCAGCTATGTCACGTCGCGCCCGTGGCGGCCCGCAGGCCACACTGGCAGTTCTCGAAATCAATTGACAGGCAGCGCGGCTTCCCGCCTGCGTCCCCTAGTGTGATGACCGATCACTGGACGCAATAGATCAGGAAGCAGCGCGCCCGGCATCGTCGCGCTCGCACCAGCATCGAGATCTGGCATCATTGTAATGGCTTCCTCTCCGTCGAAGGGGCCGAGGATTGCCTCTCCTTTGGCGTCAGTCAACGTCCGCGGCTTCGCCGCGGCAAACGGCACCTCGACATTGAAATAGCTAAAGCGCGGCATCTCCCGGGCAAGGCGCACCAGAAACGACATTGTTAATGTCACGCCACTGAGCAGCGCATTCAGGACCAGGATCGAAATCTTGGCCGCATCTGCGATACGGCCGAAATGATCGAGCATCGAGGGCGCGTCCGCGTTGAGGCTCACGCCGTGGTAGGGCGGCATCAGCATCAGAAGGCTTGCGCCACGCGCGGCCGCATAGCGGGCGCGCTCGATTGCAAATTGCGTCCTGAAATGTTTGCATGTGATCATGACCGCCTTGCGACTACCCACATGAGCCAGGCACAAATCAACCAACAATCGCACTCCTGCTCGGTTAACAGGAACTGCTCGGAACGATGAGCCAGAATGCAGATCCATCGACGCGCTCGTCGATCATGCATCGCGGCGCTCCCCCTCAATGGCAAGAACTCTGGTTTCCGTGAACGCCGATGCGACTGGGAAGAGGCGGCTACAGGCGTATTTCCTTGCATTTGGCATGAGCAGGCTTCCAACAAGCAGATGTTCTTGACGGGCAGATGTCTCTGGGCTCGCTCAGGTCATCAAGAACATTGGAGGCCTCGAACTGACAATAGGAACCGAGAATGGTCCTCCCTGTGTTCGCCGTCTGCAACCCAAAGGCCGAAGGGATCATCGGACGTCCAGCCATCTGCTGCGAAGACTTCGTAGTTATTCTTCCAGAGGGTCCACCAAAAACTAAAGGCTGCGTCGGTGTAGCTCATGCCATAACCCGCTTCACTTTTCTCTTCCGATGAAGGGCGTGAGCAATCCCACGAGATCATTCCGGCTCTGCGGCAGCCTTTGCCGATGAGATCGGAGCGATAGAACTTTGTCCTAGCGGTCATCCGTGGATACCCGGCGTTTTTCGCTCAGCATGGAGATGACTGGAACTGTCCTGCTTCGACCTTATGAGGCGGGGCCCTGACCCGATGGTGATTATTCCACATGAGGTCGCATTGGTCGCTGGCCCCGAAATCAGGATCTGGGTAATTTTGGGAAAATATCTCTGTAAGAGACAACCCCGTCTAATTCAGCTGCCAACTCAGACTTGTCGTTTCTCGCGTATCGCGACGTGAACGGAATGATTCACCTAACATATGCTGGGCGGTGTCTTCCGCTTATACAGCTTTCGAGAAGCAGACGGCGCTAAAGGCTCCGCAGGAAGGAAAACGCTAGCGAGCTTTTGTCTCAATCCCATAGGCTCCTCCCGCGGCCAACGCCTGCTTGTGAGTGAAGCTTTTTCTTGTGCAACTGAGAGAAGGACACGACGCCCTGTTATAGAGATCTCCAAATTGCCGGTCGTCTCAACGATTCGAGTGCGCTGGCGCCCCCCAGTGTCAGTCCCGTATACATCCTTGTCCACTGGACTCCGGCTGGACACTTTCAGAATGAAGCTGAGGCATCGCCGATGGTCAGGCGCATCAGGGACAAGCGCTCAAAAGCCGCAGTGCGTGGCTGGACAAGCCGGTGCGCGAAACGCCCCTCTTGGTTTCAATCGGACGAGGCCTGTCGATCGGTTATCGGAGGAACGAGACCGCCGGCACGTGGGTGTTTCGCAAAGCCGACGCATCGCGACTGTACGCCCCCGACACTCGGACCCAACTGTCGACTACAGCGTGGAGTGCAACCGATCTAAGCGCGTGTCCATTACGGGACCCCGATGCAAAACCCACTGTCGACCTCCAAGGTCGCACCGTTCCGTTGTATCTGAATCATGACCGATCCGGGGAGAACAACCCGCAGTAACCGATGCTAAGCCGAACACCGTCGTGCCAGCAACAATTGGTATTATCGAAATAGTCATTGCCGAAAGAATCACAAGAATTGTAACCGGCAGGCCCTCGCCGATGTCTTCGATCTGCGACAGACTGCACGCCCTGGCGCCACCCGCTTGATCGCATCGGCTGGACAGCCTGCGAACACCCCAATATCGTGGCTAGCCACGATATCGATGATCTCTTCGCTCATGCCGGCGTCACAGTTTCTGCTTGAAGGTATCAACTGCGGCCCGGGTCACTCGAAAAACGCCACGACCACGGGACAGTGGGCGATAGGCAGAGCCGGCTCGGGTCTTGAGAACATCAAACCATTGGTCGGGCGTGAGCCTCGCCGGGCGCTCGCTGATCTGGATCACCCTGCCATTCGGGGCGAAGCGGACGTGAATGATGATCTGCGGATTCATATCGTTCCCGTTTTTTTGCCAGGTTTAGAGACCGGTGGGCTGCTCGATTGTGGCGTGTTCAGTTTCGGCCCGCTTTGGGGTCGACCTCGCGCAGCGACTTAAACTTCGCACCTGCATTGGTGCCGGGTGGCCCGTTCGGGTTGGCGGCGATAATCGCCCCTGTGTTAGGCCTCATGCGTTCTTCGGCATTGTCTTGAGGCACGTTTCGGACCAACATTCGGTGTCGGCAAACTTCCCCGTGTGTCCGCCAGATCGACGGCATGCACGGTCTGAGAAACGAATAGGAAGAGGCGATTACCTCTTCCTCTCGCTCGATACCGAGCGCCTTCAGGCCAGGCAGGAGCCCAATCGTGCGTTTGGAACCGCAACGCTATGCTTGCGGCCAACATAGATCGCGAAAGCTCGTTCGAGCATCTCAGTCGTCGACCGACTGAAAATTCGCTGCGAACACAATAGCGCTTCGACAGCCGAGAGTCGGCAACAACGATATCAGGATGCGAGAGCGGAATTGCATTCACCGCCTGCGCGTCATCGGGGCGATTCTCTGCGGGTCCAGTGCCGATCACCGCCCAACATGCCTTCTAGCCAGCACCAATCCAGTCGCTCGCGCCTGGTCGGCCGTAATCTGCATGCAGTGGTCAGATCCATCGATTAGATGCAGGTCAAACTGCGGAAGACGCCGGAATGGCTGCTGCGCCACATCCGACGCATCACATCGAACCAAGGTGAGCTGCGGAAAGCAGCGCCTTAGGTCAGCAACGGCGCTAGTGTCTGTGTTAGCTGTCTCAAGCAGGCGTTCGATTTCGATCAATTGTTCTGTGGCGAGCGCCATTGTGACTCCTTATGATTGTTGCCAATGAGCATCACTGCCAGAACAGCCGCTCGGGATCCGTGTTCAATTCGTCGATCGCCGACGCAAGCCGGTGGAAAATGCTGTAGAATTTCCAGCTTCCTCGCGCATGATTCTTGAAGAACAGTTTCCAGATCCCGCTCACGGCATCGTAATGAAACAGCGCGACATCGATCTGACCGCCATCGTTGACAATATTGCGCGAGCAGCAGGGACTCTCAATGAGATAGCCAGCCTTTACCGGCGTCACACTCGGCGAGTGCTTGCGGGAGATCAAAGCACGTTCGATCCGCTTGCGATCTAGCTCGTTCGGATGCGGGATCAGCCCGACCGGTACCTCTCTCGACACTCTCATTGCGAGAACATCCCCTCAAAGGACTGTGATCTCTTCTTCAAGACAACCAACGACCAGCCGCTCACCAAAATCTACAAGATAAATCGGCACGCTTGTTTCGGTATGCATCGCGACCCGGACGATCTCGCCGATGGCACCGGCGCCGACCAGGATCCCATCAGGCGGCGCGGTGGCAACTGACTCGTCATTGATGAGATTGGCTGCCGTTTTCACGCGCTGGCCCGATCGATATTTTGGAATGCGCGGCTCTGTCATGACACAGCCACTTCCGGCAATGGCAGATCATCTACGCCCTCGTCGACCGGTCCGACCTCTTTGCGCCTCACGCCGACGCGGTAGCCACTTTCAAGAAGTTCGACACCGCAGATATAGAATTTCTGCAGGAACGTACCGATGGAAACGACGTAACCCAGGTCGCCCTTCTTGGCCAGAATGTCGCCGATCTCCTTGCCGCAAAGGGTGCCGTCATTGCGGATGGTACTGCTGGCCCTCACCTTTTCGCCAAAGCTGAACGCGGGCCGCCCGCTTAGCTGGACCACATCACTGTCGGAAACGATCATGTTCATGCACCGCCCCCTGGCGAACCTGCAGGGCGCACGGAGACGCGAGCAGAGGTGCTTTTCCGCAGCATATTGTCCTTGTCTGCGATGGGATATGCCGACTCGTCATCCGCGATGCGACTCGCCACTTCGTAGCGGGCACGCCGTTCAGCTTCGCGGTTCAGAGCGGTTACCAAATGAGGTGAAGGTCGCTGCGCGTACTCGAGGTGCACGGAGGTATCGGGATCGTTCACCGTGGCAAGCAGCCCCATACGTCGTGCCACCATGCGGCGAAACTCTATCGCCTCATCATTCATCACCCAGCCAAGCCGGCGCGGCGCGATGCGCTGCGTTCCGACCCGACAGACGCTATAAAATGCAGAGCTTTGCCACCTCCGACGTCTTAGCCCAGCGAGTCTGTAGAAGTGGAAGCGGTAGAGCTCGATCGGGGCAGAGGCCAACGCCTCTGCTTCGAGCAGATGTTTTCGGCCACTCCGTCCAGACGATAGAAGATCCCGGTCTGCCGTTGCTGATCCTCGGCTTCGGGTAGCAGACTTTCGTCGAGCCGCGTGTGTGCGACCAACGCTCCCTTGCTGCCTGATAGTGGAATGACTGGGTCCAGGTTCATGGGCAGCTTTGCTCCTCTGACAGGTGGCCCCTTCGACATTGCAACGCGAGGCACCTGGCTCGGCGAAGAACAGGCCCATCTGCACAGCGGCGTGGCTCAAATCGATGACAGCGCTGCTTAGTGGGCACTCGACATCGAGACGCAACTTTGGACTGTTGCGCTTCGTTACTTTCTTGCGGGGTCCGGGGCGCCGCGTACGCACCGATGTTGGCGATCGATCCCGAGTAATCCGTGGCCATGACAGGAGATTGCAAGTCGACGGCTGCGGCGCCATCAATGCACACGGCGATACTCGCGACTTTGGAGTGACGGAGCTCGGCATGAAGTTCACGAGCACCCCCCTTTGAGGCAGGCGCGTGGTAAACGCGACACTGATGTATCCATGACGTTGGTGTTTTCAACTGGACAGACAGCGACACACTGCGGCTCGTCAAAGTAGACGATGCGTTCGGTGCATTTCTGGGATTCAATTGCGAAGCTTCCAGCCTTCTCCGACGTTGCAACGTTCGGGTATGAGGGTTCACAATCCGAGGAACGCGTCCACTGCGAGGCGACGATCTTGAATGGCATAGATACGACCTCTTACGCGACCGAGATCAGCGGTTCTTGCGGGATCGCGGCGTCGCCGCGCTTGTCCTTTGAGCCCGAATGCTGTGCCGTACTCGGGCACGGAGATCTATGGCATGATAAGTCGTTTTCGGATTGGCCAAAGCATCGCCGGGGCCGACGATACCGAGCACAGTCAGCTGCGGAATTCTGGTGGCTACCGCGAGCAGCTTTCCCGCCGCCTGCTCAGGAGTGAACTTGTCACGACCAACACCGGGACGCGATTCTTTGGCGCAGTCGTACTTACGATTGCAGTAGTTGCATTGAAAATTGCACGCCGGCGCGACCGCGACATGGATGCGAGCGTCATGATGATGAGCTTCTTCGCTATAGCAGGGATGCGCCCTAACTTTGTCCCAGATTTCGGCCGGCAGATCGCCTGGGACAGCCTGTGACCCATAGCTCCCTTTGCCATTCTTCGAAGAGCTCCGGGAACCCTTATAATCGGCGCATCCCGCCGCTATCCTCAGCATCTTTGACATGTTTTCCGCGTCCGGCAACAGCGTCCATATTCAATTCTCTACCAAGTGTGCCCATGGCGATCAGCCTGAGCGGCCACAGAACGAGAGTTAGCAACTCGCGTGCCATCTCGGATGCCGATGGCATTCCCGCCGTATGAACGAGTTAGCTAGACTTGGTCCGCACAGTTGTGCACGCGTCAGCGACAGTTCACACGTCGGAAATGCGACAGGCGTCGCAATTGTGACGGAGATGGCCGTTGGGTTCTCATTGAGCTCGCGTGAGATCTCCCAACACGCACCGGTCGCTTGCGATGCGACCTCTTCCTACTAGCGGACCGCGGCGAGAAGACCACTTTGCGCCGCTACTTGGCGCTCAACATCTCTATCGCGTGCGGGCCATATCGCGACCAGTGTCAGGTGTTGCTCGACCAGAAAGCAGAGTTTGTTGCGTGAGAGTGCTTGCGGATCGACGATCGCGTGATGGACGTCAGCCGAGCGTTTGGTGATCTGCCGGGCATAAATAGCAAAAGCAGATCAGTGAAGAGACAGCCGAAGAAGAGGGAGGAAGCTGCATCCGTTCCGCCTTTCCTTGATGAGGTCGGGAACTGGTGTCTGGATGCCGATTTCAGTCAGAACCTCAACATAATCCAGCGTCAGTAATTCGAAAGCTCTTGACCGGCAGCACGCTGCCGTGCGTGTTGCGCAGCACAGTAGGCCAATGGGGCCGCCGAGGCATGATCAACCTCTTGGCCTGCCGGATCGTAAATTGGATACCAGCAATCGACGTGGATGCCGGAGCGCGCGATACCTTCACCTCACGCCATCCGTCGCGTGTACCGGAGAGCCGTCCGCATCGCGCCGTCGTACCAAGAGTCGACTATCACAGGCCGTGGTAAGGATGCTAGATGATGATGCAGTGGTGTCGGCTCCACCCGCGCACGAACGCCTGGACCGTCAATGCCGTCACGGTGGAGCGATGTGTGTCGCTCTCGACATCCGAGACGTTGCCTTTGGCCTCGCGCGATAGTGCAACTTTGCTGGAGAAGGCAGAAGGCCTCCTGTGTCATTGGCATATCTGGTCCGATCAACTCGGCGAGGTCAGGTCCGAGATACGGAACAATGCTGAGCTCTCATCCTCACCCCAAGATCAGTAGGAATCGCCTTCGCGTCGACTGCGTTGACAAATTTCAATTCGCGGGAGCGCGTTCATCGGTCCCCCTGTCTTCCCGCGCGTTTTGGCATTCATTGTGATCGGGAGCGGCGTGTCGCTCGCCATCTCAGGCAGATCGAGCATCCAGCTAATGGCCATTCTGATCCAACCGCCCCGGAGCGTTTCATACTCGGATTCCGCGATCGGCTCTTCGAGATCTTTCTTGCGAAAGGCCCGCATCAAGAGAGCGGCGACTCAAGAGTTTCATGAGGCCAATTTTCTCGATCGCGATGCATACTTGTGTGGTTTAGCATGCTCCCGCGAGTTGGCGCGCAGGTGAGCCACAATGTTTGACAATACGGAGACGACCTGGTCGACCTCTGGAGGGTTGTCTCACGCGGCAGGGACAAGCGCAGCGCGCCGTGCAGGACATGCGATGGCGCGATTGAGCAGGATCCGCAGGCTGATCCGAGCGAAGCGGCAATGCCCGCACGATTTAGATGGTGGAGAATTGCGTCTCTTTCGCCAAGCGATCTCGGAAGATCTCGGCGTTAAACTGAAGAACGTCACGCTCAACATGCTCGGTCGCACCAAGAAGGGTGATGATCGGCAAGGAGAACACCACCATCGTCAATGGCGCCGGCAAGAAGGCCGACATTGGGGCGCGTGGCCCAGATCAAGGCTCAGACCGAGGAGACCACCTCGGACGAACAGCGCGCAAAAGTGCAGTGGTCGTTGCGTCCAGCACTTGGCGACTCCGCAAGGAGCAAAGAAGTAGCACGAGGAAGCACGCTGACACTTTAAAATGAACTACTAGCTGATTCCAAGACTATGAACTTCACCACAGTTGCCGTTGTTCTTTGATGCCCGAGACGTCGCGGCCGTGTCCTCCTCACAACGATAGTTGTGATGCTCTCGCTCCGCCACGCTGGTGCCGAGGAACCACCTCCGTGATGGAATCCAGCTCCGGAGGCGCTCTTTTTACGATTTTCATCGCGATGGGTTTGTCCTCGCCGCGCAACATCAATTCATGGCCGAGGCAACGCATCTTCAGCATCAATATCGGGCGCTGAGGCTGATTGAGCTCGCTCACCCGATGCTCAACTGCGCGGACGGCTATTCGTAACTTGCCTTGAACTCCTCAATCTCGCTGAAGCCAAGGCTTCGTCGGGCCGAGACCACGTTCTGGAAGCCCGTTGCGTAGAGATTGATCACAGACCGCAGGGAGGGTTGCAATTTGCCCAGATTCCAAGAAGGTCTGTGACAACGATATAACATGATCTTTGAATTCGTTGCTGGCATTCGACTCACGTTGCGCCACGCTCCCGTAGAGCATGGCGACAGCGCAGATTGCGCCTGTAACAATGGCGCTTGAAATCCCCGGCGGTGCCAGCTGTTCGCGTAGCCCAACGCGCAATCCGCGACGCGGTGATGATCTCCGCGAATTTCAATCGCAACTTTGCGCATTTTGCCCCTCAAATGACTTGTCCGGAGGCGCCCGATGCTGGTTCGCACTGTCGCGACGCGCAGCTATCCTGCTGGATCGCCACGCTCAACATTTCTCTGCCGCTCGTCACGAGCGCTGACTAATTTGGATTGATTTCCGTAAATCCTGAAACCATCAACGGGACGGACGCGTACACGAGCGAGTGTTCGATGCTCTCAATGAACAGTACGCAAGTTCGAATGTTCTCGCGAGAAGCGCTTGCAGATAGCAAGTGCTGCGAAGTTGGCGAAATCTGCGCACAAAAACTGCAAGATATCGCTACGAACGCCTCCAATCCTCTCAGGTAAATGAGTATCCGATATCCGCTTGCACGATCTAACGATCGCTTCGTGCAAGATTGGAGTTCGCGGTGAGTTCATTTAGCTGCCGAGCTCCTATTCAGTGCCCTTCGGGGCGTTTCCTCCCTGACTCGGCCGCGCGGTATCTCGCGCGGCCTTTTTTCGCGGTCGACGAAGACCTGATTGCTCGGATTTGAAGACCTGCAGGAGCAGGGCGACGACCCCGACCACCGCCGCACAATCCACGCAAGGCTCGTCCTTCTTCGCTAGCGTCTGAAGGACCTGTCACTTCGGCGGGAGACCTGCTACATTGATGGAGCCTGAGTTGGCTCACCTCGCCTTTCGGTAAAAACAATCTGGCGATCGGCATTTGGCTCGCCAAACTGCCGCAGCTCTCAGCCGACGGCTCGAGAGCCGTGGAGGCTGCTGAACGAGCGCTCCCTGCATGGCCTAAGCTCACAGCCAAGCAACGTTCCAACACCCTGCGCGTGGTACGAATTGATGGTCGCAAGTCGCGAGAATCTCGCGCTAATCCTGACCTCCAAGCAGGGCAAACCGCTCTCTGAGGCGCTAGGCGAACTCGATACCGGGGCGCCTATGCCGAGTTGTACGCCGCAGAGGCGCGCCGCATCTATGGCGAAACGATTCTATCGCCGCGCCCGGATGCAAGGCTGCTTGCGATCACGCCACCGATTGGCGTCTGCGGCGCCACAGGCCCTGGAACTTCCCCAACTCGATGATCACCCGCGAGGTAGGGCGGCGCTCGCCGCAGGTGCACCGTGGTGCTGAAGCCAGGCAGTCAGACGCAGCTCTCGGCGGTTGCGCTCGCAGCCCTCGCTGAGAAGGCAGGCGTGCCCAAGAGTGTCTTCAACGTCATCGCCGGAGATTCGGGAGGATCGGCGAGGTTTTGTGCGTGCACGCGGCCGTGCGCTTTGTCGGCCTCACCGGCTCGACGGAGGTCGGCAAGATCCTCTACGGTCGGGCCTGCATCGGCCTGAAGAAGCTCGGCCTCGAGCTGGCGCCTTTCGTGGAGTTCGAGGCCCCCATATCGATGCCGCCATCGAGGGCGCCATCGTCTCCAAATACCGCAACATGGACCAGACCTGCGTCTGCGCCAATCGCCTCTACGCACAGGCAAGCATCTATGAGGAATTCGTGCAGAAACTCTCGACCAAGGTCGCGGCATAGAGATCGGCGAAGATGCGGTTCGTGCCTGCACACTGTCCATGAGCAGCGCGATCGCGGCGCTGGTGCTCAGTCATAATTCGCCCTTGACAGCCGCAGCTCTGTTTTTGCGGGCGCCGTATGGACGTGATGCTGTTCAACATTGACGTGCAGCTTTCGGCTCCGCGCTGGATTGCGGGCCGATCCGTTGCAGCTTGGCAGGCTGCGTTCTCTGGAGGCCTCGCACTTGGCAGTTGGGGCGGGGTCGCCTCAGCGATGCCGTCGGTGTGGACATCACGCTGCTCGCCTCTGCCGGATTGATGCTGCTCTTGCCACTGCTAGGGCGCTGGCTGCGCATGCCGGCCATCACCGAGCGCGGGGAGGACGCCGAAATGCTTGCGATCCAAGGAGCGGCTTCTGCTGACACCGGAGCGGCCCGCCGGTGGTTGAGCTCGAATATCGCGTGGCTTCGGAAAATGCGCGCGCCTTCCACAACGTTATGCAGAATGTGCAGCTCTATCGGCAACGCAACGGCGCCTATGGCTGGTCGATTGGGCGTGATATCGCCGACCCCGAGCTGTGGACCGAGCGCTATCACTGCCCGACATGGCTCGATTATTTGCGCCAACGCAACCGCTGGACACGCTCGGAGCGCGCATTAGATGCAAGGCCACGGCTTTCCATATCGGGCCTGAGCCCGTGCGTCTCCGTCCGTATGCTGGAGCGCCGTTTGGATCGGTACGCTGGAAGGATGATGTGCCCGACCGCGCCGCGAGTGAGCTCTAGCTGCGGGTTGGAAGTGCGCACAGGCACTAGCAGTCGTCCCTTCCGTGCCCCCCATTCAAAAAGCCCCGGGCGTGTTGACGCGCTTGCGCTTCGCGAGCCCCTCGCCGTCGCAAGTTGCCTAGAGGACTTCCACCTCCAAGCTGTGGCTGATACTCGGCACAAAAAAGGGGCCACTCTGATGAGTGGCCCAAGTCCTGCGAGAGAATGTCCCAGCAGAGCCTCTGGGATCAGGCCGCAGCCTGTTCGATCGGCGAGAAGGGAAGCCCGAGACTCTCGGCGACAGCCTTATAGGTTAGCCGGCCCCGATAGACATTTAGGCCGGCGCGCAGATGCGGATCTTCGAGCACAGCTGCAAATCCTTTACTTGCGAGAGCCAAACCAAAAGGTAGCGTAGCGTTGTTGAGTGCCTGGCTTGAGGTGAGCGGCACAGCTCCGGGCATGTTTGCGACGCAATAATGGATCACGCCATCCACCTCATAGGTTGGATCGGCATGTGTCGTCGCCCGCGATGTCTCGAAACATCCGCCCTGATCGATCGCCACGTCCACGATCACGGACCCTTTGCGCATCGAGCTCAACATACCTCGGCTGACCAGTTTCGGCGCGCTCGCGCCAGGAACGAGAACGGCGCCAATGACAACATCTGCCGCAAATACCTCTTCTTCAACGGCCTCGATCGTCGAGAATCTGGTCCGTACTCGCCCTTGGAACTGCTCATCCAGTTCGCGAAGCCTGGAAATCGAACGGTCGAGGATTGTGACCTCAGCGCCTAACCCTGCCGCCATCCTTGCAGCGTGAGTGCCGACAACGCCCCCGCCGATCACCACGATGCGAGCGGGTGGCACGCCCGGTACCCCGCCAATCAGCAGTCCCCGTCCGCCGGCGTACCTCTTCAGCGCGGCGCCCGCGGCCTCGATCGCAAGTCGTCCCGCAACCTCGCTCATAGGGGCAAGCAGTGGAAGGGCGCCGTTCGCGTCAGTCACAGTTTCATAGGCAATTGCGGTGCAGCCAGACTTGATAAGGCCCTTCGCCTGCTCCGGATCCGGAGCCAAATGCAGATAAGTGAAGAGGATCTGGTTTTCTCGCAGCTGCGTCCATTCGGAGGGCTGTGGCTCCTTGACTTTCACAATCATTTCGCTTGACGCGAACACCTCGCGAGCAGAGGCCGCAATCGTTGCTCCAGCCTTTTGGTAAATCTCGTCTGTTGCGCCAATCCCGGCGCCGGCGTTCGTCTCGAGCAATACGCTGTGGCCAGCGGCCACGTATTCGCGGACGGCCCCAGGCGTCAGGCCGACGCGGTACTCGTGCGTCTTGATTTCCTTGGGAACACCGACCTTCATTTGCAATCTCCATGGTGAGCAGCTCGTTGTAATCGGAAGAGCGTTACAAACCTCGGGGCGAGAGGCCAAATAGCGCAGTAATCCGGCGATCTTACATGCCTGCTTGCAGGATTTCGAACGGACAACCGAATACTGCCGAGTTGCAGGATGCTACCACAGGGTGGCGAGACCTGATGCGGCCCCGGCAGCCAAACCAAACAGTCGTGATCAGGATTGATCTACGCCGGATTGGATCGACTTCTTCGTTGTTTTGCCTCATTCGCAACGATGCTCGATTTGCTAAAATGAGTAGCGCTTGCGATGGAGGCCCGTTAGTTCATCAAAGGATGGATCGGGTTTTTCAAAGGTCTGCTGAACGATTGATCGAAAGTACGCATCGAGACGCAGCTTAGCAGAGCATGGCTTGGATCGCCGCTGCCCTGTCGTGCTTCGCATATCTCGCTCTTCCCGCGAGCCAGGCAGTGCTTGCAACCTGATCTCGACATATCCCCCTCCTGGACCGTCATCCATCTGCAGCGCGGCTACGACTCCGTCGATCCGGTGGTACGTCGGGCAATGCGCCAGCCTAAGCCCTTCCGATCGGGGCCCGGATTTGAAGTGCGAAAATCGGCCGAAGCCTGAACGCGCTCTGTTCGAAGAAGCCGACAAATTTGGAATCCGCTGCGGGTTTACATTCGCTATCCTCGATGACAGGTGCGTAATCGCCGCGCTGAGCTTTGCAACTGACGAGCGTCGAGCTGGTTTCGCGCGCGCGCTTCTCGAGCACGCCCAGAGCCTGCGGTTAGTCGCAACCGTTTTCCATGAACATGCAAAACGGTTCTGGACGATTGATCGCATGGTCGGCGGCGTGGTGCTGTCTCATCGCGAGTACCAGTGTCTCGAATGGTCCGCGCGCGGTAAATCGGCCGGGGAGATCGGGATCATTCTTGGTATCGCAGAGCGAACCGCGGGTTTTCACCTGGACAGCGCCCGTGCGAAGCTCCGTGTCAGCTCCCTGCGTCAAGCGATCGTGCTGTTGACCGAATCAAAATCTCGAAAATGGATCGCCAGCCCTCCATAAACGCCTCTGGAACTGCACAACATGCGCTCGCCTAGGCCTCTCTGCTTGGTTGCCGAAATCAAGCAGGGAGGCGAGAATGATGCAGCTCATCATGCCGGAGTACTACGGGGAATTCGTCAACGATCGCGCCGAGATGCACCGGCTGCGCTACCGCGCTTTCAAGCAGCGTCTGGATTGGACCGTCGAAGTCAGCGGCGACATGGAAGTGGACGAAATTTGACGTCCTTCGACCGGTGCATCTACTGAACCGCTCGGGAGCCGGACAAATTCAAGGTTGCGTGCGGCTTTTGCCTTCCACCGGGGCAACCATGCTGAGGGACACTTTTCCGATCCTGCTGGACGGGCAGCCGGCACCACGAAGCGACTGGATCCGGAGAGCAGCCGATTCGCGCTCGATGTTCCCGCGGATGCGCCGGCGAGCGGTGGACTTGCTGCTGCCACTTACGTGCTGTTTGCGGGCATGATTGAATTTGGCCTTTCCATCGAATTGATCGAAATCGTCACTGTGACCGACGCCCGCATGGGGCGGATTCTTCGCCGGGCCGGATGGCCCCTTCGCAGAGTGGGAAAAGCGCGCCCCCTTGGAAACACCACGGCTGTCGCGGGCTACCTGGAGGCTTCGTCCGATGCGTTGGACCGCATCCGCAAGGCGCAAATCTCGGGACCGGTGCTCTGGGCTCCGGTCATTCAAGTCGCTGCCTAGCTTCTGGGAAGCAAACGTAACGGCTGCAGATCGGTGCGGAGAGCCACTCTGCGCTCTCAAGACTTACCATGCACAAGCCAGGTCCCACACTTCCGTCACTCCAAGCCACCAGAGCGATCGAACTGAAACACCTGAGATCGGCGGTCGCTGCCGCCGATTGCGGTAGCTTTCGTGAGCCGCCGAGTTGCTGGGATCGCAACAATCGAGCCTTAGCCGCAGAATCAGCGAGTTTGAGCACGACTTGGGCGTTCCATTTTTCGAGCGCTTCAGCGGAGGTGTGCGCCCAACGCGGCCCGGCCGCGACGTTCTTCGGTTGGCCAGAACCATCCTGGAGGAATTCGGCGCGCTTATTGCAACGGCCCGATCCGTTCACAACAGCGAAACCGGCCGTCTGAGCGTCGGTTTCTGCACATCACTTTCGGACGGCAATCTGCAAGCCTCCCTACTTGAGTTCAAGCAGCGCTTCCCGCAGAGCACGATCACGGACACGTTTAGCAGAGGCACTTCGTAACGGAGCGCTCGATCTCCTGATCGTCACCGGGCGCTTGCCGTTGTTGGACAATAAAGCCATGGCTCTGTGGAGCGAGGGTGTTCTCGTGGCCTTCTCATGACCATCCCCTCAGTTCGCGCGAAACTGTCTACTGGAACGACCTGTGCGGCGAGACGGTGCTGCTCAGCCACTACGACCTCGGAAACGAGCTCGAAGATCTTCTGCGTTTCCAAGCTCCGAGCTGAGGTCCGCCCAAAAATCTGGCGCCACGAGGTCAGTCGCGGCATCATCAAAAGCCTGATCAGCATGAACACAGGAATAAGCCTCCTGTTCGAGGCCGACATAGGCGCAAATTTTGCCGGCCTTGTTTACCGGGAGCTGCGCGATGGCGCGGGTGCGAGCCGATTCGAGCTTTCTGCCTATTGGCGCGCCGACAATGAAACCCGGCGCTGCACGGAGTTCCTGAAGTTGGTCTCTGAGCGCTACCCATCGCCTTCGAGTGGTCGCTGACGCGCGTGGCGCGCTTTCCGGAAGCTCCTGTCGGCTGCCATGAACCGGGCCAGCATGGGCGCGATAAGCTTAGCTGGATCGCCGATCGGCTGAGCGGTCTCCTGCGCAAGGATCTCGGCATATGCCACGAGATCCCTGTGCACGCTCGCGGGCAGTTCATGCGTAATCTTGATCGGCTTGTCGTCGTGGATTGCGCCGAGCTTTAACTTGGGCATCGTTCTCACCCCCTATACGGTTCAAGCACCAGGTCACGGTTGACGATCACCCGCACCGGAAATCCCGGACGGATCGTCAAAGTTGGCTGAATGTTGAGATTGCGGCGGACTATCTGCTGGCCCGCTTGATTGATCGATTCCCCAGCTCCACGGCGGAGCGCGGCAATGAGATCGCTGTTGGTATTGCCGCTATCCGCCCCGGAATTCACCTCCGTGCCGACGGAAAGCAGCGTCGAAAGAGCGGCGGCCCCCAACAATTCCTTCCAATGATTGTCGATTTCGTCCTCAAGACCAGAGTAACCTGCCGCATCTGCGCCGGGCTGCCGTTCCAAAACAATCGACCTCCCATTCGGCATGATAAGGCGCGTCCACACCAGGAGCACGCGCGACTGTCCAAATGCGACCTGGCTATCGTAGCTCCCGATCAGCCTTGCTCCCTGGGGGATAAGGCGAGCTCGCCCGGTAGGAGAATCGTACACCGCTTCTGTGACTTGGGCTGTGATCTGGCCAGGCAGGTCGGAGCGGATTCCTGTGATCAGCGCGGCCGGAATGACCGTTCCGGCCTGAACGACAAAAGGCGAAGCGGGCCTCACAAGGCGATCGGAGCTTGTCGTCCGACGATCGACCGTTGCACTGACGAACGCAAGCTTTCGGTCTTGGCCATTTTGAGCAAATGCTTCGTCGGATGATGGCGCGGCGGATGAACGAGCTTCGCTCGATGAGGTGGCAGGGACCTGTGGCCGGACATTGGTGCTGGCAAATACCTTGCTGATCCGTGCCGCCTCGCTCTCCTGGCTGAGACGCTGCTGTTCGGCATCGATGCCGAGGGAGCTGGATGTCGAAGACCCCTGTGCTGCGACGATCGGCCGGCCGAGATCGCCCGGCAAGGGCGGCCCTAGACGCGGCACGTCCTTCGGGATCTCGGTGTAATCCTTTGGTAAGGTCGCGAGCTGATCGGCGAGATTGTGGTGGTCGGTGGCGTAAAGCTCCTCAGGCGCTGAAGTATGAGACCGTTTCTCCTGCAGCGCCCAGAGCACCGCGCCGATGACCAGCACGAGCACAGAAGCGCTGACGCCTATCAGGACCTTCCGCGAGAGGCGCGCAACTTGCGGAGGATCCGGCCGAAGCCGCAGCGCTTCGGCGATCTCTTCCGGTGGCCTGGCCCGAGGTGGTTCGTTTGGTTCATCGATCGCCTGGTCACTATCGTTCAAAGCGACCTCCCGTCGGTTCGCACTATCCTGACCTTCTGCTGGTGCTCCTCGCCGAGCCTCAGCTCGGCGGCCGCGAACAGCCGGTCAACAATCAGCACATTTCCGTAAGCGCGGTAGTTGACGATCTCGGCTTTACCGTCGGGCCCGATCACGAAGAGCGGCGGCATCTCGCCCTGACTGACGCCGGAGGAGAATTCGACATAGGTTTTGCGGCCGTCATCATAAGCGTTGACGGGACGCCACGGCGGGCTGTCGCCCTCGATCGCGTAACGGTACCGGCGCGCCGGCAGGTCCGGAATAAAGGGTGCCGGCGGTAGAGCTCGCGTTCGCCCGCCACGATCCGCCGGATAGAACCAGGCGACCGAGGGCATATAGGGCTTTTCTTTGGCGCGAAGCTCGATCAGGTAAGTACGGCGATCAGTATTGACGACGAGGTTGGTCTCGATCGAGGGACGGGTGGGCTTGACCATGATGTGAACGCGGCGGGTGTCGCCGCTGCCACTCTCGGTGTCGCCGACCACCCAGCGGACGGTATCGCCTGCGGCGACCGGTCCTGAGCCGATCAGCTGCTCACCGGGCTCGAGGGCAATGTCCGTAATTTGCCCCGGCGCGGCATAGATCTGGTAGAGCGCGCCCGGGCTATAGGAAAACACTTGCACCGCATTGTAGTAGCCGGCTTTGCGAGGCTGCACGCGTGCAGCGTCATTTGCGGTTTCGATGCGCTCGACAGGCTCCTTGGGCTCCGCGCTGTTGCCGCCTCGTGCAGCCTTCCAGGCCGGCGGCACATGCAGCGGTCGCGGGCGATCATCGGCAAGCGCCGGCAAGTCCGTTGCCGGCGGGAGCTCGTTGTCGTAGCTGATTTGCGGCGGCCTGAAGGTCGTGCAGCCGCCGAGCGTCGAGACACAGACCAGAAGAGCCAGAGGCAAGCACGGCCGCGCTTTTCGTGACACAATAACGAGACCTGATGGCATGTTAGCCGAGCTCCTTTGACCAGTTGATCGCGTTGACGTAGATGCCGAGGGGATTTTTGCGTAGGCGATCCAGATCGCGAGGCATTTCCAGGACGATGGTGACGATCGCGCTCCACCGCTCCGTTGCGGCAAGCTGACCGTTCTCATAGCGCCGCTCGATCCAGGCCAGGCGAAAGCTCTCAGGGGAGGCCCGGATGACGCTAGACACTTCGATCGCGACTTGCGTTTTGCCGAGCTTGGCGAATGGTTCGTTGTTGCGGGCATAATCGTTGAGCGCCGCGGCACCGCGATCCGTCGTGAAATCGTAGGCGCGCAGCCAGTTTTCGCGGAGCACGATGGCGTCCATCGGCAGACCACGCACATGCTCGACGAATCGCGCCAGGTGAAAAGCGACTTGGGGGTCGGTCGGTTGGTAGCTGGCATTTGCCGGAGCGACAGTCTTGGCTTCCCCCAATTGGTCGACCTCAACCACCCACGGCGTGATCGTCCCGTGTGCGGATTGCCAGACCAGAGCGGCGGCAAAACAGCCGGACAAGAAGAGGGAGCCAAACGCCATCAGGCGCCAGTTTTTGGCCTGGACGCGCGCAGACCCAATGCGATCATCCCAGACCTGGGCGGCGCGTTGATACGGAGTGACAGGCTCCGGCATGCGGCCATAGTGAACGGCCGATCGTTTGAACATTGTTTGACCTCAAGATGCTCAGGAATGGAAATGGTCGATGTGAAGCGTCAGCGGTCTTGTTGCGAGAGGTCGACAGATCCGCCGCCCACGCCGTGATCGCCGGAACGGATCGCCTGGGTAGCCGCTGATGCGCCATGGCTGATCGTCTGCGCTCGCTTCATCCGACGAACCCAAGGGGGCGCGTCGGACCCAGCGGCGGAAGAGTCCCCCTCTTCACGACCGGCATGGTTCGGCGCTCCGCCAAGACCAGTGGCGACCGAACGTAAAGGACTAGCCGCACCTGACGCACTTGCTTCTGCGCCGGACATGCTCCTCGCCCGCGACACGCTCATCGTACCATTTGCAATCGCGCTGCCTCCACGTGCCGCGCCAGCAATCGCGCCGCCGGCGAGACCGGCCCCTCCGGCGGCGAGACCTGCGCCAGCCGCAACAACGCCACCGGCGGCGAGGCCTGTCCCGACAGCGCTTCCGGCGCCAAGCTGCGGACCTCCGGAGACGATGCCGTTGGCAATACCGGGCCCGAAAATCCCGAGCCCCAGAAGTGTGAGCGCACCGAGCACCAGCGCCATCGCATTCTCGATGGTCGGCTGGTTGCCGCCGAAGCCTGCCGTGAACTGCGAGAACAAGGTCGATCCGATGCCGACAATGACGGCCAGGACCAGGACCTTGACGCCGGAAGAGATTACGTTGCCCAGCACTCGCTCGGCCGCAAAGGCCGTCTTGCCGAAGAGGCCAAAGGGGATCAGCACGAAGCCGGCAAGTGTCGTCAGTTTGAACTCGACAAGCGTGACGAAAAGCTGGATCGCGAGAATAAAGAAGGCCAACAGCACCACGATCCAGGCGAACAGCAGGACCACGATCTGCACGAAATTCTCGAAGAAGCTGACGTAACCCATGAGCCCCGAGATCGAGTCGAGGATGGGTCGGCCGGCATCAAGGCCAACTTGGGCGATCCGGCCCGGCCGCAGAAAATCTGTCGACGACAGGCTTGTGCCTGAGGCTTTTAGCCCAAGGCCTGCAAAGCTCTCGAAGACGATGCGCGCAAGGCTGTTCCAATTGCTGATCAGATAGGCAAAGACGCCGACAAACAATGTCTTCTTGACGAGCCGGGCAAGAATCTCCTCATCAGTGCCAAAGGACCAGAACAGGCCCGCGAGCGTGAGGTCGATCGCCGCCAGCGTCGTGGCGAGATACCCCACTTCGCCTCCGACGAGGCCAAACCCGGAATCGATGTAGCGGGTGAAGGTTTCCAGGAATTGATCGATGACGGAGGTACCACCCATGGGTCACTCGCTTTGGCTTGGAATGGAGGGAAAACCGGACGGGAGGCGACTTTCGTCCTTGCGCGGGACAGGAGAGAGGAATGGCGCGGCGCCTGTCCGGCTGTCCGGATCACCTGTCGATCTACTTCCTGCCAAGAACTGCCTGCGCTGCTCGGCCCAGATCTTCTGGCATTCGAGAAGAGCCTCTTTCTGCTCGTAGGTGACGGTGCGGCATTGCTCGAGCTTTGCTGCGGTCGCATCGGATTTTGAGGCGAGATAGACGGAAGATTGGGTCGCGCTCCTGTCCTCAGGCAACCGAATGGCGCAGACGCCAACCACCAGGACAGCAAGACCAAGGGCTGCCGCGGCGGGCAGTCGTTCAAGTCGTTTCTTCATGATCAGTGAAACATCTGCACGGTTGTTGGTTGGTAGCCCTGCCCCTGGCTAAGAAAGCGCCGCAGTTGCTCCCTGCCCTGATCCTGCGCAGCTGCGCGCTGGGCAGACTCGAGCATTTGCGCACGACCTTGCGACGCGACAGTAGCCGTAAGGTCCGCAAGCTGCTGAGCTTGCAACGCAAGGAGCTGGTTGCCGGCCTGACTTGCCTGAAGCGCACCCGATGCGCCCTGGCTCGCCGTCACCAGGGCGGACATTTGGGTGCGGTTGGTGTCGAGATTGCGGACAACACTCGCTTGGAGCCGCATGGCGTCCTGCAGCCCGGCCACGGAGTTCTGCCAACGCGTCTGCGCATTCCCGACAAGGAGCCCATTGGACATGCTGACCGATGCCGGCGCATAGGTGGTGGAAAACGCGCGATCGACCTGCTCGACATCATAGGCAATTCGCTGTGCCTGCGAGAGTAGCTGCTGGGTGCGCTGAATCGATTGCTCGAGCTGTTGTAACGACGAATAAGGCAGGCTGGCCAGGTTCTTCGCCTGATTGATCAGCATCTGCGCTTCGTTCTGCAGCGAGGTGATCTGGTTGTTGATCTGCTGCAGCTCACGCGCGGCGGTCAGCACATTCTGAACGTAGTTGTTGGGATCGAAAACGATCCACTGCGCCTTTGCTCTGCCGGGCGCTTGGACCATGATCATGGCGATGATGCTTGCCGCCAGAATCGGCCGGATCCAGTTCATGAGAGCGCTCCTTGTTGGGCGAGCTGCGGAATGAGATTGCAGGCCCAGCCGAGGTCGCGCGCCATGAGCCAACCGGTCACGAACTCGTCCCTTCCGTGCTCGGCAAGCACCCGGTCGACGAGAGCCTGGTCGGCTTTGGACGAGGCGGCCACGAAGGCGAGCGCGATTTCGCCAAGTCCGAGCTCGAACAGGCGGTTGCCGCGTCGAGATTGGCAGTAGTAGTGTCGCTTGGGGGTGGCGCGGGCGAGGATCTCGGTCTGGCGGTCGTTCAGCCCAAAGCGCCGGTAAATCGCCATGATCTGCGGCTCGACGGCGCGATCGTTTGGCAACAGGATCCGGGTCGGGCAGCTCTCAATGATGGCAGGCGCGATTTTGGAGCCGTCGACATCGGCGAGCGACTGGGTCGCAAAAACGACGGAGGCGTTCTTCTTGCGAAGCGTTTTGAGCCATTCGCGGAGCTTGCCGGCAAAATCGGCATCATCGAGCGCGAGCCAGCCTTCGTCGATGATGAGCAGTGTCGGACGGCCGTCTAAGCGGTCCTCGATCCGGTGAAACAGATACGCCAGAACTGCGGGCGCGACAGAGGTCCCAATCAATCCCTCGGTCTCGAACACCTGGACGGAGGCTTCACCGAGCATTTCGTGCTCGCCGTCCAGCAACCGCGCGTATGGCCCCCCGAGGCAGTAGGGCTGCAGCGCGCGCTTGAGAGCGTTGGATTGCAGGAGAACGGAGAGCCCAGTCAGCGTCCGCTCGGCAACCGGCGCCGAGGCGAGCGAGGTCAACGCCGACCAGACATGATCCTTAGTCTCAGGCGTGACCTCGATCCGCTCGCGCGACAGGATCGATGCGATCCAGTCGGATGCCCAGCCTCGCTCGCCGAGATCGTCGATGCGCGCGAGCGGCTGGAGGGCGACGAGTTCTGACGGATCGAGCGCGCCGCCGAGATCATGCCAGTCGCCGCCCATGGCGATGGCCGATGCGCGGATCGAGCCGCCGAAGTCAAACGCAATGATCTGCGCCGCGCTGTAGCGGCGGAACTGCAGCGCCATGAGCGCCAGCAGGACCGACTTGCCGGCGCCCGTCGGTCCAATGACCAGCGTGTGGCCGACATCTCCGACATGCAGAGAAAACCGGAATGGCGTGGAACCTTCAGTCTGGCCGAAGAACAATGGGGGCGCCTTGAAGTGGTGATCCCTCACCTCTCCGGCCCATACCGCAGATAGCGGGATCATATGGGCGAGGTTCAGGGTCGAGACCGGCGGCTGGCGGACGTTCGCGTAAGTTTGTCCCGGCAGGCTGCCGAGCCAGGCTTCGACGGCATTGACCGTCTCGGCCATGCAGGTGAAGTCTCGGCCCTGGATAACCTTTTCGGCGAGGCGGAGCTTTTCGTCGGCTGCGCGCGGATCCCTGTCCCAGACCGTGACCGTTGCCGTGACGAAGACCTGGCCGATCTGATCCGAACCCAATTCCTGGAGCGCACTGTCCGCATCCATCGCCTTGTTGTGGGCATCGGTATCCAAAAGCGCGGAGGCCTCGTTCGTCATCACCTCCTTCAGGATCGAGGCGATCGACTTGCGCTTGGCAAACCATTGACGCCTGATCCTGGTGAGCAGCTTTGTGGCATCTGTCTTGTCGAGCATGATCGCGCGCGTCGACCAGCGGTACGGGAATGCCAGCCGGTTCAGCTCGTCGAGAATCCCGGGCGTGGTCGCAGTCGGAAACCCCACGAGCGTCAGAACGCGCAGATGCGCGTCGCCCAGCATGGGTTCAAGTCCGCCTACCAGCGATTGATCGGCTAGCAACGCATCGAGATACATCGGGATTTCTGGCACGCGCACCCGGTGCCGTTTGGTCGAGACCGTCGAATGCAGGTAGGTCAGCGTTTGCTCGTTATCAAGCCAACGGCATTCCGGCATGAAACCCTCGACCAGCTGCAGCACGCGGCTGGTCCGGTCACTAAAGCCGGCGAGCAGCTCGCGTGCATCGGCTCCCGCAGCGCGCTGGCTGCCCTCGTACAGCAGGCGCTCTGCTGCGGCCGCACTCTCTGCCGGAGGCAAATAAAGGAAAGTCAGGTAGTAGCTCGACTCGTAATGACTGCCGGCTTCCTCAAATTGCGCCTTCCGCTCCGCATCCACCAGCGCCGAGGCGACGTCCGGGAATGTATCCGGCGGATAGCGACCGGCCGAATGCCGCTGCGCCTCGACGAACACGGCCCACCCCGATCCGAGGCGACGGAGTGCATTGTTGAGGCGGCCAGCGACCGCAACAAGCTCGGCCGGCACGGAGCTGTCGAGATCCGGCCCTCTGAACCGGGCCGTTCGCTGAAACGATCCATCCTTATTGAGAATGATCCCTTCATCGACCAGGGCAGCCCAGGGCAGGAAGTCGGCAAGACGTGTGCTTGAACGGCGGTATTCGGCAAGATTCATCATGGGACGACTTCAGGTGCTGAGGTGAGCGGGAACGCGAACATGCCGGCGCACGACTTCCACGAATTCCGGATCGCGCTTTGCGGCCCAGACCGCAGCCATGTGACCCACGAAAGCGAGGAGAAGGCCGGCCAGCCACATGCGCAGGCCGAGACCGAGTGCGGCGGCCAGCGTGCCGTTGAGGATGGCAACCGCGCGCGGCGCGCCGCCCATCAGGATCGGTTCGGTGAGCGCGCGGTGGACGGGAGCCACAAATTCCGGGACTGGCTCGTCCATCAGATCACCACTCCGCCGCCGAATGAGAAGAACGAAAGGAAGAAGCTCGATGCGGCGAATGCGATCGACAGGCCGAACACGATCTGGACTAGCCGCCGGAAACCACCCGAGGTGTCGCCAAAGGCGAGCGACAGCCCGGTCACGATGATGATGATGACCGCAATGATCTTTGCGACCGGACCTTCGACCGATTGCAGGATCTGGTTCAGCGGCTGCTCCCAAGGCATGTTCGAGCCGGCGGCCCAGGCCGGCGCGCTGGCTAGGGCAAGGCTGGCGAACGCCACAATTGAGATGAAGCCGCGCCCGAGAGACGATCGTGTGGTCATGACTGATCTCCGATGTTCGAAAGGCTGTAGTCGCCCAATGATCCAAGGCCGTCGACGCTGGCGAGTTCGCTCAACCGCCGTTCGCCGCCACGGCCAGAGAGAACGGCTATGACGTTGATGGTTTCTGCAATCAGGGCGCGCGGGACGGTGACAACGGCTTCCTGGATCAGCTGCTCGAGCCGGCGCAGCGCGCCAAGCGAGGTCCCCGCGTGTATCGTGCCGATGCCGCCGGGATGTCCTGTGCCCCAGGCCTTCAAAAGATCCAGCGCTTCGGCCCCACGAACCTCGCCGATCGGAATGCGATCAGGGCGCAGGCGAAGAGAGGAGCGCACAAGATCGGAGAGCGAGATCACGCCGTCCTTGGTCCGCAGCGCCACCAAATTTGGTGCCCTGCACTGAAGCTCCCGGGTATCTTCGATGAGAACGACGCGGTCCGAACCTTTGGCAACCTCGGCAAGCAGCGCATTTGTCAGCGTGGTCTTGCCGGTCGAGGTGCCGCCGGCGACCAAGATGTTCTTCCGTGCGGCGACCGCGTTGCGAAGCGCGCTCGCTTGGCTCGCGTTCATAATGTCCGCGGCGACATAGTCGTCCAGGCCGAACACGGCGACCGCCGGTTTGCGGATCGCAAACGTCGGCGCCGCAACAACCGGCGGCAGCAATCCTTCGAAACGTTCCCCCGTTTCCGGCAGCTCAGCCGAAATCCGGGGCGAGCCGGGATGAACTTCTGCTCCTACATAGTGCGCGACCAGGCGGACGATTCGTTCGCCATCCGCTGCCGAAAGGCTCTCTCCGGTGTCTGTAAGGCCGCTCGACAGTCGGTCGATCCACAGCCGGCCGTCGGGATTGAGCATCACCTCGACGATTGCCGGATCTTCCAAAAACCCTGCGATGGCGGGCCCCAACGCGGTACGCAGCATACGCGCTCCGCGCAAGTTCGCTTCTGAATCAAAAGAATGGATCGCCACGATTTGCCCCAAGCTGCTGAGGCCGCTTTCGCGCCCTCATCTGAAGGCAAATAAAAGATAGGTCGCGTGTTACCGCAACGAAGGGAATATGCTGTTCGTAGTCTAGCGTAGAGAAAGGAACATTTGAAAAGAGCGCCGGCTTGACGCCCCGGCCCCTCCACCGCGAGGCGAGAAATCAGCAATGAGCAATGGTCCTGAGCTTACTATTTTTACGCCTTTCCCGGCCGCGATGTTTGCTCAGCCTCCATTGCTTCTCCTGAACCAAGGTCGCTCCCTCGCGTGGGCACGATTGAGTTCCCAGTTTTTGAGGAAGCTCAAACGTGGGATAATGAACCACATCAGCCGGCGGGCTGCAGCAGGCACCAATGCCGACGCTGGTCTGGTGCACCACCGTGAGCGTAGCATGACCCTGCACCATTCTTCCTGGAAACAGGGTGGTCCAGTACTGCACGACGATTGCCGACGCAGAATGCAGGCATTCAAACAGTGATTCTAGTCCGCAATGGCCGAGCTGAAATCGCAGATCTACTTGAGCTGCGCGTGTAGCGAGACATGGTCGAGTTCACCTTCCCACCACGACACAAACACCGCCGCAATACCGTTCCCGATGATGTTGGTAAGCGCGCGCACCTCGCTCATGAACTTGTCTATCGAGAATACGATCGCAATGCCCGGGACGAGGTCAGGACTGACCACGGTCAACGTTGCGGCCAGGGTGACGAACCCGGCACCGGTAACACCACTTGCGCCCTTCGAGGTGAGCATCGCCACAACGAGTATCGTGAGCTGCTGGGCGAAGTCGAGATCGACCCCGAGCGCCTGCGCGATGAACAAGGTCGCCAACGTCATGTAAATGTTGGTCCCATCCAAATTGAAAGAGTATCCTGTCGGCACCACCAGGCCCACGACCGGCTTGGAACAGCCCAGCCGTTCGAGTTTTTCCATCAACTGCGGCAGCGCGCTTTCGGACGACGATGTTCCGAGCACGATCAACAGCTCATCCTTGATGTAGAAGATGAACTTTAGAATAGAAAAACCGACCAAGCGCGCGACCAGGCCAAGCACAATGATCACGAAGAGCCCGGCTGTCACATAGAACAGAGCAACCAAGCCGATGAGTTTACCGAGCGCGGACGGTCCGAATTCGCCGATAGTGTAGGCCATAGCGCCGAACGCCCCGATTGGCGCTGCCTTCATGACGATCCTAATGACGCCAAACACCGCGTGTGCAGCATCGTCGACCAGACTGCGCATCCGCTCACCCCGCTGGCCAAGCGCCATCAGCGAGAACCCGAATAGGATGGCAAACAGCAGCACCTGTAGCACGTCGCCTCGGGCCAGAGCGCCAACTACGCTATCCGGAATAATATTGAGGAGAAAATCGACCGCCTTCTGCCCTTCCGCTCTTTTGACGTAGTTGGCTACCGCCGCGGCGTCAGCCCTGGGAGCAAGCCCATGACCGGCCTGAATGAGATTGCCCATCACGAGACCCAGGATGAGCGCGAAGGTTGACACGATCTCGAAGTAAAGCAGCGCCTTGACGCCGACTCGGCCGACCTTTCGTGCATCCTGAACATGCGCAATTCCGGACACAACAGTGCAGAAGATGATCGGCGCGATCACCATTTTGATCAGCTTGATGAATCCGTCACCAAGCGCTTTGACCCAGCTGTTCGTCCCCACAGAAGGCCACAACCAGCCAACGAGAACGCCAATCAGGATCGCGATCAGTACCTGGATATAAAGAACATTGTACCAGGGGCCAGATGGCTGGAACAGGGCGGCGGCTTTAACAGAGCGGCGCTGGCGGTGATTGTACATCACGCTCGACCCGGCGCCGTGGTACCAAAGCGGAGTGACAATGAAGGCACGGCTTCGCTCAGTGTTCCCTTAGCGCGGCGCGCACAGCGCACTGACCGCTTTAAAAAACCCCGTCCGTTGCCACCGGTTGCCGCCTCTCCCGAATGGGCTTGCGGCCGACGCGAAACAAAGTCCTGAATCCCTTCTGAAACCAGCGGTAAAAACTTCAGAAAGCTTCCTTGAGAGTTCGAATGCATCAGCGTCACCACCCATTTCTATCTTTTTTGGTTGTTCGAAGATGCCACCAGCATGTTAAAAGCCGCCACCCTTAGCAGCCGGCGACCACTCTTCACCTGAGGCATTCTCGCCGTATCGCGCCGGACCGCGACCGTACGTTGAAGAGACATTCACCGTAAAGAACTTGTGGTGGTGCGGCGCGCCTGCGTTCACCCCTCACTCGTCCTATCCTGGCTTCAGGTGAATGCCCGGACATTCCCAAAGGCATCAACTTCGATCGAAAACCACAAGGGCCGAGAAGACATAGCCAGTAGCATTGCTCACGCTGCCTCCATTGGCGATCCCGGTTCCGCCTTTTCGGGAGCTGTGTTTTGCGGTGCCGAACAACACTCCTCGTAACAGAGCTTCTCACTCCTGTAGCTCGCCAAGGCCTGGAGGGAGCACTGCACGAGATCCCGTTTCGCTACATCGGAGGCAGGCGCTGCATCCAGCCATTTCAGCGCCACCTCGACCAATTCGATCGCGCGATCCCTGTTACCGGTCTCGTAATAGTACCGAGCGACCGCCCCGTACGAGAGGAACTTCGCGCCCTCGCTGCCTTGGGGCGGATTCGCCGCGAGGATGTGTTCGGAGAGGTCCTTGCCCATGGCAAAGCGCTCGGCATGTGGGAAACCGGAGTAGTCTTTCGCGGGGTCGAAGAGTTGGCGGATGGCCACGCTCATCCAAACCACAGATTTCTTGTCGATCGCATCGCGAACCAATTGGCGCAATACCGCCAAGCCGGCCCGCATGTCGCGTATCTTGTGAAGCAACAATTCCGCATGAAGCCCACGGAAGGTGACATCGTCCGGCATCGCAGCGAGTGCCTCCTCAACCCCTGAAAGGGCCGCCGCCCAATCCTTACTATTCATGGCGGCTTCAAGTCTGGCAAAGATCGGTTCCACCAGCGCTCGCTTCTGCGATAGTTCGCGCTTTCTGCGTCTGCCCGTGGTTATCCTTTCCGCATCCAGGGCTTTGGCTTCGTCGCTCACTGCCCAGGAACCGTTCAGAACTTTGGGCAACAAGTTATCGAGTTGCGTCGGATGGCCGATAAAGGCGAAGCGGCCGTCACGATCGACCACGAATGACGATGGAATCCCGACAGAAAAGCTGGGATCCATCCAAAGGTTGTTCATTTCGCCGGAGTAGTCGAATGCGATCGCGAAGTTCAGATCTGGCAAGCTCTTCGTCAACCAAGCGTCCAAGCTGGCTCGCGCTTCATCTGCCGTCGAAGCTTGTTCGTGAGCCGCGATGCCGACCACCTCAACTCCGTTGCTCCTGTATTTGCTTTGCAGGGTCACCAAATTCGGCATCGAGGCGATACATGGTCCGCACCACGTCGCCCAAAACTCGATGATGTATACTTTCCCAGGTTCGAACTTTGTAAGCGGTTGGCCACGTAGCCAGTCCTCAACTTTGATGGAGGGAGCCGGCGAACCGACTCTCAGCACACTGTCCGCACCGACTTGACTTGCGCTCTCAGTCACACTGGTCATTGCTCAAATTCGCTTTACCTGGCTCTGTGGAAAACAACAGCAAGTCGCATGCCAGCCAGCGCTCATTGATATTACGCATTTTTCGTATCATTCCTGTCGACCTTGCGACGCATGTCGCATATCCGACCAGCTGTTTGGAGCTTCTTAGGCAATCAGTCGGCCGGACGTGCTTAACGCAGACCGACGAGGCGGGAAGTCAGGCAGAAGGCCGAGTTCACCACTCCACATCATGATCGGTTTCCAGGATAACCATTTCGGCGCTCGGGATCATGACGTGAACTGACCTGCTTTGGCCCGTCGACTTGCGCTTGACGGCGATCTCAGATTTCCAATTCAACTCTTTGAACCAAGGGGCGATGAACCAGACTAGAGCGACCAGCTGCAGCACAACATTCATACTGAACGCCGTCTGATACGCGATTGAGGGGTAGTGTCCGTCCTTTACCGGCCATTGCTCTAGAATTAACCCCGTCCCGTACTGGACGAGGAAAGCCCACCCGAAATGCAGAACATTGAGCACGCCGTTTGCGCGCGCGATCAGTTGGGCCGGAAAGTAATCTCCGATGATCGCGTAGCTGAGGACGATTGCTGATCCGACCACCGCCACAACGATCCACGACGGTAGCGACGGGAATGGCGGATGCAATATCAGCGCGAGTTCGGCTGCAATGAACACAGCAGCTACGATTGAGAGCAACGTTTCAATGTTCTTGCCATGCCGGCGCAGTGAATCGGCGACCACGCTGAGCAGCAATGCGCCAATGCTTAGGGCTATCGCCATTGCGAGCAATTGAGTGACAAGGCTTGTTCGATCCAACCCTTCCACATCGCTCAGCCAGGACGCTGCCCACAAGGACTGCAGGGCCCACGCGGACCCGATACATGTTGAAGAAATCGGCGCAATTCTCCAGAACCGCCCATCCGTATAGACGGTCTTCAGGCTGACTGTCCCTGGTCTCTTCGCAGTTGCCTCATGCTCTGGAACCAAAAAATAGATCGAAGCGGCCGCGGACGCGCTGGATGCGGCAAGCACCTCAAATAGACCGCGCCAGCCTATCCAGTTAAGCAATGCCTCGGCTGGTGCGGTTGCCGTTACCGCGCCCAGTGCACCCAGCATGATCATACAGCCGTTGATGAGCGCCACGCGCTCTCTCGGAAACCAGAGCACGACTGTTTTCAGGCCAGACATGAGGGAAGCTGCGGTACCGAATGCTATCACCGCGCGAGCAATCAGAAGCGACAGAAATCCATTCGATAGTCCGAAAAGCGCAGCGCCTGCGGCAGCCAGCAGCAAGAGCGCACCCTGGACTCGGCGCGGACCGAAGCGATCCAAGAGCATGCCCATCGGAATCTGGCTGCCAGTAAGGATTAGAAAGTAGATCGAGCCCAACAGCCCCAAATCGGCCGTACCAAGCCCCAATTCAGAGGCGAGGCGGTCACAAATGAGCGTGTTGATCATCCGAAACAGGTAGGAAAGATAACATCCCGCTGCAAAGGGAAGGAACACGCAAGAGATGATCCGCCAGCTCCAAACCCGGTTGACCGGCTTCTCGCCTGATCTCAGCCCAGCGGCATCGCTGCGCGTGTTGCTCGAAACGCGGCCACTGGCTTTAACACAAGGCGTTTGGCAGCTGTCGAAAGTGGATATTGCTGCCGCCCTCCTCGGCGACAGCACCCGCGTTTGAGTTTTCACCTACGACGGCCACGCAGTGGGTTTCTTCTTCAACTGGCGCTCGTGGAACGGCGCGTGACGCTCCGCCGCCCATTTCAGGCCCAGATCGGCTGGAACTTCCCGAGCTATCAATTGCCTCCTGCAGCAAGGGCCGGCCAAACCGTACGCGACGATCGACCTGCTCGGCAAAAGCCTTGAAGCGCTCGAGCCCCAGTCGCACGCCTCGTCCTGCTTGGATGGCGGCATCGGCGGCGTCAGCGTGAGGTGGTATCGCACATGGAGAGCCACTGTTTCCGCGATCACCGCAATGTCCGTCCGCAGACTGAGCACCTGCTTATTCGTTCGCTCGATCGCCTCGTAAACCAGACCCTCTATACGCGGCGCCGAATCCAGGAAGCGCTCAAGTGCCGCCTCGACGACGACGCTCTTGCCCATACCAGGGCGGTCAGTCGCGGCTTCGAGTCGCTGGAAAATGCACTCAGAAAGTTGAATTGTTATCTTTCTGGTCTGCTGAACTTCGCTTGGACTCGGCTGCGCGTCCACCTCAGGTTCATTCCGACTTGAGCTCGGTTCTTCCCGGCGCCCGCCGCTAATCTGCATACTCCAGCTTCCTTCTTTCTGCGACCGCACACCGCCTGCGCTTGCTCGCGCGTGGTCTGGATGTTTGGTCGAAACAGATGAATCGCCCTGCGATGACGCACGACAAAAGGGCCGAGACCGCATGCCGCTTCAACCGCGGGGACATTCTGGTCGCAGCCTGGCGTACCGAAAGAAAGAAAGGGCGGATTCCTAAAGACCAGCGCCAGACGTCGTAGCCTCTTGTGCCTCTAGACAGTCAGGTCGCCGATAGACGCGCGATTTCGCGGACGGTGCGTGCACCCTTACGTCAAATGGACAAAGTTACCGATCAAAAACGAGGCGCAGGCGCAATCTAGATGCGCCCTCGCGCCCTCGAGGTCGCGAACGACCCGCGCGGACGCACCGGCCTTATTCCCTGTGCGGTGATGCGCCTCGTAAGAAGCGCACCAGCTCATGCGGCGACCAAATACACCCGCGCCTCGCCCGATTTCCGGCATGCATCACCAGCGTGCGATAGGACTTACACCCGTTCGCGTGCCGCACGTCGAGCCCGTCCTACGGCTGTTCAAACGTATCAGCAGGCCGAGTGCGACCACTCACTTGTCAGGAGGCCTCAGGGGAACTATCGGTCGCACTGGCAGGCGGGAGGACGCAGCGGATCCCCCTCGTTATGGCTGCAGACGTAGCGCTCGTTGTGCCGGTCCTCGCCAGCCACCCGATTCATCGGTCCGCCCGCACCCCGGGCGTCGCTTCCGGATCGATGGAGGTCTGACATGTGAATTGCCCCTGCCGACGGCGAGCTTACTGCGCCAAATCGGCTGCTACAGCCGCGTTGCAGAATATTGTGCGAAAGGCCCCCCTGTTCACCCGCCTTGGCATCGGAGCCGCCGATGTACTTAAGCGCAAATCCTGGTGGCGTTGAGTGAGGGCACATCATGGATGTCGAGTTCTACAGGAGCTTTGCAGAGCGGGCCCACGATGGCTGATCAGGCCGACCCGTTCACGCGAAAGCGGCTTCTGGTGCTGGCCGAGAAATACGATGCTAAGCTGGGGAAACCTTCGCCGGCCAGCCGCAATCTTCAACGCACGCTGCCGCTGCACCGCACCGTGCCAGCCGTAAGCGCCATTTCTGATGGTGGCGAAGCTTGAGGAAGAGCGCCGGCAGCGAGGGCGACTGCGACGCCTGCAGCGGCAGCAAGCATCACCCCTCCAAGGCGCTGGATTTTCCAGCGATGGTACGCGAACTACGCCGGAAAGGATGCGCACCCAAACCGGAGTGAGCATGCCGGATGGCACCCGTCGACTGCCCTCACCGCACTTCAGAAGCACTGTGGTCACAGCTTGCCGGTGGAGGCATTCACCAAATGGACCGAGGAGCATGCCGGCCAAACGACCGGTAGATGAGTATCGGGACCGATCTGCTCCAGTCCCGTCAGCAGTTGCTGCACGTTCATGCCCGTCTGCGCGGGCACCTGAAAAGTACTGATTGCTCCATCCCGCCAGCATAGGCCTGGATACTGCGCCCTGAAAGTGCGGTTGTTTACTGAGAGCGTGCCAGCGCCTTCCAGAGCACGTGCGGCGGCAGTTATGAATTTTCATCGCATATGGAGGCCGGGTCCAGGACACAGCTTTTCGTACTTTTTGGCCCATTTCTCGAGCCGCGGGCTGGGTCCGGATCGTTGAGCGCAACCGTGGGCACCTTCCCGGCGAGTAATCTGGTTTTTGTCGTCCTTCATAAAATTCCTAACCCGAATGGGCGCTCGTTTTGCGCAGGATTGCCGTTGCATGGAGATCACATAGCTTGAGTGCGCGTTCACCTTCAGCCGCCAGCTTCCCCGGCGGGGATCGCCTGGACCTGATCTGTCCGCCGTTTGGCGCCACTCGGAAAGAGCTGCCGTGACGAGCCGTCTCGAGCTGACGATGTAGGCTCCCAACATGAGCGGGTCCTCATCGAGGCAACATCCAGATCTCAAGGCGGGGCGCGGCAAGGATGGGCGCGGCGGTCAGCGTAACTTTTCGAACACCTGAAGCGAACTTGCCGCTGCAGTGACCGGGTGCGCTGTAGGCTGAAGGTCATTGGCGAGGCTCCGCAGCTAGTCATTTCTCCAATAGAGAATCGGTCTGGATCATGCCAAGCGGCCCGCATGGCCCTGCTGCAAACAAGCTCTTTCTCTTTGCGCACGTGACTCTCGGGCGATTACCTGATCTCCGGCCGTTCGGGTCGAAGCGGGGATGCGCCATCTCCGGCTCGGGCGGGGAGGACCAAAAAATGTCAAGAGGCGTCCGCAGCACGGTCCTCGCGATGAAGGCCGGCAGTCGCCACGCTCCTCGGAGGAATAGTCCGTTCATGGACGTGCGAAGAAGGTGTTCGGTCGATCAGGAGGCTGATCAGTTCAGGGCGACTGTAGTGACCGCTTGCATCCATCACTCTCTTGCGCCCGTCGATTTCGATGAAGTCGAGATCGGCAATCACCTCTCCTTCACCTTCCTTCAGGGGCTCGCCTATCAATTGACCATCGGGGGCAACGATAGCCGTGAAGCAACCGCCGGAAATCGGGGCGATAGCAGCGCCCGTGTCATTGGCAATTTGGGCTTGTTGGTCGGCGTTGAGCCATGCGGTTGCGCTGACGACGAAGCAGGCCGATTCAAGGGCATGCTGTCGGGTGCTCACTTCCGTTTGCTGGGAGAAAAGAGGGCCGAAGATTGAGCCGGGGTACATCGCGGAGTGGATCTGCTCGCCATCGGCAATCAAGGCGTATCTTGCCAGCGGGAGATAATGTTCCCAGCACGCAAGCTGGCCGATCCGGCCAACGGCGCTGTCTACGGCGCGAAGGCCGGCACCGTCGCCTTGGCCCCAGACCATCCGCTCATGATAGGTGGGGGTGATCTTGCGGCGACGCTGGATCAGCGTGCCGTCCGCATCGAACAGGAGCTGAGTGTTATAGATCGATCCTCCGTCCCGCTCATTGGCGCCGACCGAAACGACCATTTGGGCGTCCTTGGCCGCATCACCGATCGCATGCGTCTCCGCAGAGGGTACCGTAAGGGACTGCTCAAGCAGCCTCTGATGCTCCTTGGCAAGCGTGAAGGGCGGCTGGACGAACGAGAAATACGGGTAGTAGGGAATGATGGTCTCGGGAAACGTGGCGAAACGCACCCCCTTTTTGCCCAATTCGCGAATCTTTCTGGTGATCTTCTCGACTGTCCCCTCTCGGCTGTACAACACGGGGCTGATCTGTACGGCGGCTGCCTTAATGATTTTTCTCATTCTGTTCTTCTGCACATTGTGAGTATCCGCGTTGCACTGCAACTGGTGTAGAGGATGACGGATGACTCTCACGGGGGCTCTTCGAGCCCATGGGGGCTTGTTGGACTCAGGGCTGTGTGCGTCTGCCATCGACAGCCACGTCGATGCCGGTGATGTAGGATGCGTCGCCGAAGGCGAGGAAGCTCACGCGCCGCGATCTTCCGTGGCTTACCGAAGTGTTTCGCGGCTATCTGCTCCAGCGGGACCGTTGCGCGGTCTTGCACGCTGGTCTCGGAAATGCCGATGTTTCTAAACAGCGGACTTTCGGTGGCGCCCGAGCTCTCGGCGTTTATCCGAGCGCTTCGGCGGATCAGTTGGGTGCCAAGGGCTCGCGTCAAGTGGCACAGTTCGGCCTTGGATGCCGACACAACCGATGTTCGCGCGATTCCGACCTGATTGGACGAAGAAACCGTGAAGACGATCTCGCTCGGGTTGCGCGCGAGAGGCAGCGCCTTGTGAGTATTGAAATAGAATCCGGGGAAATTGACGAAGACGTCAACGCTCTGCTGAGTTGTTTGCGCGAGCGAGCCGAGTTTCGCGATTTCGGCATTGGCATCGAAATGGGCTATAACAGTTTCGCGCTTTCCTCCGAAGCGGGATAGCCGACGCGAAAAATAGCCGAGCCTCGCTGTCGGGATAGCTTCGCGATTCCCTGCAGGACTTTGGCTCATGACGCGTTTTCCGCATCACTTGGCTTATGCATTGACGGATAGGGCTTTCTGCCCACTGTGTCGGTAGTCGCGTCGGCAACTGCCGTAGTGGAATGATGCGCCATCATGTGGTGAAGTGGCCGCTCTTGCTGGCGATCTTACCGTTCTTGCGAGTGACGCTGCCCTTCTCACGTTTGGTAATCAGCTTCATCTTGCACCGCTTCGCGATCAGGGGCATCGGGACAAGCTTCCATCCTGTGGCCTTGCGCAACTCTGCTTGCGTAACGCCGTCTTGTCGCGAGGCCAGCGAGCTGATCAGATTGATCTTGGTGTGAGGATGCTTGGCCATCACCGCCATCCGGCGGGATTGGGCCTCATTCAACGGCTCCAAGCCAATGTGCTTCTCCAGTTGTCCTTCCCTCGAAAGTGGACGATGTAGTTCCGTTCCTCTGGAATTGTGAAAACATATTGCAGGCGGTCTCAGCGGTTGCCTCATTGCAATCTGACGTAAACGGATAACGTTACACCAGTTTGCTGAAGTTTGGGGCAGTGCAAGTTCTCGCATTTTCGACAGGATTTCGCAGAGACTAAGACCGTGCAAGGTGGATTGCTAACACAGAGGACCTGCGATGCAATCCGCAAAAACTGGTAGGCCACGTATTGAGAAGAGCTTCCGGAACTCTGGAGAGGCTGCCGCTTGCTCAAGCAAGCAGCGTTACTCCATCGAGCGGCAGCTCGAATGCAGGCCGTACTCATCTCAACTCGCTTCAGATTTCAGCATTCATGTCATGCGGCCTCCCAGCCCTCAGATATCTGCCGTCGGTCCCGATCTAAGGCGCTCGGTCCGTTCGATTTGGCCCTGTCGTTATCTGCGGCCGAACTACTCGGCGCGAGCACCCTCGCAAGTTCCCTTGTAGTCCTGCATCGTCCGCCTGCTCCGGCGATTGTTAAATTACTCTGGAATTGCGGCGTTCGAATCCAAGCTCACCTCTTTCAGAACGGTTGATCCGCTGGAACGCCGTCGGCCAAGCGCTTCAACGACTCGATCATAACGTTCGGCGCATTTGGCGCGAGCGGCTGGACTGGATTGTTCTGGTAATGCCGGCAGCGATGTCAACCAGAAGCGAACGAAAAGGGCGAGCGTCTCGAGCGTGATGCTGTCATTGCGTTCGAGACGCTCGAGCAGCAGTACGATGCGATCCAGCCGCTTGGCAATAGCCGCCTCGCGTCGCTCGGAATTGTCAGGCAAAAGAAATGACGCGATCGCGGCCGCTGCGACCAGCGACTTGGGCTGGCCACGACGCTCCGCAAAGACATCAAGGGTCCTGAATGTCTGCGGATCAAGTTAGATACTGAGCTGAACCTTTTTCACCGATTTGTCCCCACTCAGAGGTCCATGCCATCGTCAGGTCGAGGCTGGTCGCGCGCTAATCCCTGCATTACGCGGCCTAGCGCTTGTGCCTGGACCGCATCTGCGTCGGGCTCACGGGAGCAGCATCGAACTCATGTTCCGCGAGCGGTGCCTTGATTTCGATCTCCTCGTGCTGCGGCAATTCTGGCTCGCGCCGGAGCCGCCCGTTCGGGTCGCCATGCTTTCGCTGCCGAGTCGCAAGCCGTTCGATCGAGGGCGCAGGGGATGGGTGCCCCGACCAGTCCTCATCCGGGCGCGAGGACAAGAGAATTGTTGCTGCTTTAGGGGCTTGAAGATTCGCTTCTGAAATTGCGGGTCCTCGTGATAACGAACCTTGGTGGCACGCAGCGGGTGGAGGCCCGACACCATCACAATCGCCTCTTTCGACGAGAGCTGCATGACCTCGCCAGGCGTCAGGAGAGGACGGGACGTTTCTTGGCGGCTCACCATCAAGTGTCCAAGCCAGGGGCTTATGCGATGCCCGGCATAGTTTTTCATAGCGCGCAGCTCGGTCGCGGTCCTCAGCGCATCCGAGACGCGCTTAGCGGTGCGATCGTCATTGTGGAGACGGCTATCCGGATGTGACGATTGTCGACGTGGTTCGGCCCATAAGCGCGTTCTAACTGGTTCAAGCTCTGAGTGATCAGGAAACTGCGAATGCCATAGCCGGCCATGAATGCAAGCTGGCTCTCGAACAAATCGAGGCAGCCCAGAGCTGCATGACTCGTCGAGCATCAGGAGGAGCTTTTGACGGCGCCGGTCGGGATCCAGGCTCTCGGTCAGGCGCCGTCCGATCTGATTGAGGATGAGCCAAATCAGAACTTTTGTGTGGAAGATGTCGGATGGCGGCACGACGAGATAGAGTGAAACGGGCTGCGGTTTGTCGGCGACATCGAGAATGCGCCAATCGCTCCGCGCGGTGACCTTAGCAACGACCGGATGGCGATAAAGGCCCAAGAAGCTCATTGTGGTCGACAGCACGCCCGACCCCTCGTTCTCGCTCTTGTTGAGCAGCTCTCGCGCTGCTGAAGCGACGACGGGATGAACGCGATCACCAAGTTGAGCCCCGGCAAGTGTCTTGTCAGCTTCAGCGTAGAGGACATGCAGGATAGCGCCGACGAGCAGAAAATGGCTGGTTTTTCCCAATGGTTGCGGCGCTCGAGCGCCCCTTCGGGATCAACCAGGATATGCAGAAATTTTGCGCTTCTCGTACTTCGCAAGTTGTAGGCGGCGCTTGGCGTGTTTGTCGGTCGAATAAGATTACATCTCCACGGCGCGCGCGCCATCCCGAGGTCAACTGGAAATTCTCGCGCTTGATTTCGTGGACGATCACCGAACGCGGCCACTCCCGCTCGAGCGAAGGCGACCAGGGCACAAGCTGAAAGCCGAGGCCGTTCTCGATCATCGCGAAGCGCCCGGACGCCAGTGACAGACGTCCACGATAATCCCCTCAGATCTGCTCACCTAACATCAGATGACAAGTGCGGAAGCCCCGTTTGCTCCATGAGCCGTCGTGTAACGACGTCGAATTCGCGCTCGCGGAGGCTTTCGATCACGTTGCGGCTTAGCCGGACCTTGTTGCCATCGCGCCGGGCGAGTCCTTGGTCGGCCAAAACATCGATGCGCCGTTCAAGTGCGCACGGACCTCGGCGCCAAAACGCAATGCGCGAGAGCTCGGCAGGATCTCGCGCGACGAGCTGCCGGTCTAGCCACGTTGTTCCATCCGCCGCGACCTGCTGGTCCAGAAAGAGCTCCGAGCGAACCGCGAGCGCAATCCGTGTTCGACCACGGGTGTCCGCAAACCGGCGCAGTTCCACGATCCCACCGATCAGGCCCATCGCCGGCCGCCTCGACAGCAGGAAGCTTCACGTGATGCACACGCCCGTCAATCCCGTCGACAACGGCAAAGGCTGTGCCCTTCATCAAGCCCGCGCCCGATGAGACGGCCAACGATTGGTTCGCCATGAGTTTCGCCCTCCAGTGCCCAGGATGCGGGGGTGCGGCTGGCGCCGTCCCGCGTGAGGGCTTTGTGCAGCCACTTGATGATGTCACCGCGCTCGCCCAGCGCGCGCAACCTCGCCTCCGCATCGGGGGCCAGAACCCAGACGGCGGGGCCCGCAGGTTCCGCCAAACCGCGCCGCGCGAGCGTCCGCATGCGCCCAATCCGCTTTCCCGCAATGGATCGCGCCCGGCACCCCGCTCGGACCTCAACTTGATAACGCCGTCCGCCGTCCCCGCTTCCCGGGCAAGCGTCCGATCGAGTGTGGTCCAGCGTTCGGCTGTCGTGTCCGCCTCAAGGCTCTGGCGAGTCTCGAGCTCCGAACGAGGGCCAAGTTCGCGCATGACAAGGTCGCTGGCGCCGGCGCGCAAGCCCATAGCGATATAACCGCGACTGATGACGAAGTCGGCAGATCATCGGTACCGCCCCGCACGAGGATGTGAATGTGCGGATGCTCTGTATTCGAGTGGTCGACCGCCACCAGTCAAGCCGTGTGCCAGGGTCGCGCGAGGCTTGGTCCATCAGCTCCCGACTGAAGCTACGCAGGCTGGCAAGTTCACCCGCATCATCAGGCGAGACAATGAACCTAAAATGATGGCGGTCACCCTCGCAACGCGTGACGAAGGCGCAACCGTCCGCATCATCCGCCTCGGCGTCGAATAGTTTGCCCTGAGCGCCGTCTCGTGTGACTCCGTCGCGCTGCAGGTAACCGATATGGGCGCGCAACGCGCCCGGTGAACGCATCCGCCGCACCACCCGCGCCTTGACCATAGCACCGCGGCCGCTGGCGTTGAGAAGCCGTGCCGCAGCGATGCTCGCGGCGCGACCGCGTCCAAACTTTCCGCCATGGCCATCCTTGCCTCGCGAGAGGCCGCCGGCCTTCTGAGCGGCTGTGAGTACCTGCGCCACAAACGGCTTTGTCCGGGGCGCGCGCGTGGAGCGGATACGGCCGGGACGGATCCGAAGCTCATCCTCGCGCGTCATTCCGGCCGCCGCAAGGCATCGAAAGCCGTGTAAGAACAGCGCCTTGGGGAAAGCCGAACTTTGCTTCGAGTCGCCGCAATGTTTAGTCGATCATTGAAATCCATATACTTTCTCTCACAACCGACCGGCCGCACCTTGCGGCTTTTATCCTGCCGTCTTAATCGGTCGTGTCGTCTGTCTGACCTCAGCCATTCTCGCTTCCTTTCTCGCTTGCGACAAGCCTCTCTGATCCACGCCATGACACGATGCGCCGCGATGCTTGCGAGTCCTGATGCGCCGTGCAGTCTTCCGCGCTCAGCGACGGCACAGTGTCGCTGCAGCAAGGCAGCGCGGACGCCGTCGCGGCGCATCTTTCCATCGGTGTGACGGAGCCACATCACAGGCAATCCGGCGCGATCGGTCGGCATCCGAAGATGCATCGTCGCAGGCAAGATAACGTGCGTTCCGTCGTGTTGGTGCTGCACCAGTCCTCATCCGCCGGCGGCGGAGCTCCGTGTTCAGGTCGCGGCCATCACCGCGTCGTTGCCAGGTTGCAGGATCACGCGCCTCATGCGTAGGGCCCGAGCAATTTGCGCGGCTTAGCTGTTGTTTCGGCATGCATCTCCGCCGCCGAGGCGTCCGGATCGCCGCAGTACAACGTGCCGCTGGTCCACATCGCATGCATGATCACAGCGAGCTTGCGCGCTACCGCCACCGTCGCCTTGCGGTGCGAGGAGCGCTTGGCCAGCGCCAGCCCCCACGCCTTGACCTTGTCTTTTTTCTTGTAGCGAGTCAGCAAAGCGCTGGCCGCCTCGTACAGCGCCCGCCGCACGTCACCGTCGCCCGCCTTGCTGATCCGGCCCTTGACGTCGATAGACGAGCCGGACTGCCAGCGCCGCGAGGTCAGGCCAAAATACGCCGCCACGTCGCGCGAGCGTCTGAAGCGCGAGGGGTCATCGACCGCGGTCATAAAGCTCAGCGCCGCGATCGGGCCGACGCCAGGAATCTGCATGAAGCGCCGGCACAGCTCATGGCCGGCGACCAGGCGAACCACCAGGTCGTGCAGCCGGCAGTACTCCTTCCACAGCGCCGCGCGCGCATTCAGCATGGCGTCGATCAGCTCGCTGACAAGCGCATCGTGGGCGACCGCCTCGCGCACGACTTGCGCAAAGCCGCCGCGCCCGACCCGGTTCAGCCGGATGCCAAACACTTTCAGCGAGTGCCGGATCGCATTCTCGAGGTCCACAAACTTGCGCTTCAGATTGCGCCGGTGCGTCAACAACAGCCGCAGCCGGTAGCAGGCCTCGCTCTTGATATGGGCGCGCCGGAACCAGCCGGTGCGCATGATGTGGGCAATCCCGAGCGCATCTGCCCGGTCGGTCTTGTTGCGCTGCGCCTTCAGCGCCGCGCGAACATGCAAAGTCTCCAGGCAGACCGCCGGCAGGCCCAGCCTGAGCAGCTCCGGATGCAGCCAGGGCGACAGCGATCCCGCCTCATGACCAAGGCGTCGCAAGCGGCCAAGATAGGGCGTCAGCGCCACCTTGATCGCGTCCGGATCGGTCACCACCGCCGTCTCCAGCATCACCTTGCCGGTCGCGTCCACCACGCAGATCGCCGTCTCGTCCATGCCGACGTCCAAACCACAGAAGAATTCCATCACACGCCTCCCGCGTTGCTGAGCCGGTGCAGTGTGCGCAATATTCATCGCGCAGACCATCTGCTCCGCCGCCGCAAGTTCTGCAGGAGACCGATTACGGGCGGCCGTCCTGCCGTCGTGTTTGCCCACTGCTCTGCCCCTTCCGCCAATTCCTCGCTGAAGCACGCCATGGCTTGCGAACCCGCACACATGGTCATTGCGAAGCTCGCGAATCCGATCGAGGGACGAACACGCCAATAGGCCGGGGTACCAGGGGCGAAACATCGGGCGCCGAGATTGCGGTCGTGGCGCCGCTCGAAGGACTGAGCGCCGACGAGCGATCGCGTGTTTTCATCCGATCGGATCGCGCGACGAACAACGCTGCAGCTGTCGAAAACCGCCGGCCGGTGGTCCGCGTCGGAGGCAACTCGATGCCAAGCAGACTTGCAAGCTTGGCCACATACGCTTGCGTCTCGTCTGGCAATGGGCCGCCCGCGAGATGCTCTTCGTAGCGAGCTGGTCCCGCATTGTACGCCGCCAACACGCCAGGCCAGCCATACCGGTCGAGCAGTTCACGCAGATATGCCGCGCCTGCCAGAATGTTGTCGCGCGGGTCGTAGGGATCACGGCCGAGATTATGGCGCTCGCGCAGTTCCGCCCAGGTCGACGGCATGATTTGCATCAGGCCCATTGCGCCTTTAGGCGATCTGGCATGCGCGTCACCAGCACTTTCCATGTTGATGACTGAGCCAATCCAGTTCACCGGAACTGAAAAGCGGTCTGAGGCTTCGTCGACAAAGCCTGCAAATTGGTTGCTCGTTTGAGTGACCGCGCGAACCGCGGCCGCTCCGCTCTCCGCGACAGCGGCACCGAACGGCACAGCGCAGATGAGCAGTAGCGAAGCGATAGTCAAAACAAGCGCGCACAACCAGGCCAGCCATCCCGTCGTGCTCGCGCCCGTCCAGGGTAACGCGGCTCCGCGCCAGGTATTCGGCCGCCTTGGACTGCCGCTGCACGCGGTAGCCTCGCAGATACTGATCGGAATGTAGGAATGATCCCGCCATCGATCGAACGAAGGAATGGCGGGGTGAACACGTGGAACACGCACGTTCACTCCTCCCAGGTCCACACCGGCAGCGCACGGCCAATCACGGCCGACGCCGGAAGAAATCGAAAATATCGGCCATCGAGAGAGTCGTCCGACTGCCAGTTCATGAGAAAGAGCTCGCCGTCGCTGACAACGCTGCAACCCTGCCATTTCGGCGCCGGCCGACCGCGTCCGTCGCGATCGCGCGCCTTGCCGACCGCAATTTCATCGACGGAAATTGTGAGCCCGTTTCTGCAGACCGTCTGCCCTGGCAGCGCCAAGACGCGCTTGAGCATGGGCACGCCGACCGGCAGATAGCTATTTAGGTCGAGAAAGGTCGCAAGCGGCTCCCGCGACCAGCTCGGCGACATGGAAGCGCTTCTCCGATCGTACAGTATAGAGGCCGATTGGCACGCTTGCCGATGCGTTCCAAATGTAGAGTGGAAGCGGCTCCAGGACGATTGTGGAGACGAGCGCGGCAGCAACCGCAAACGTGGTCGTCAGTATCATCAGGCGGCCCGTCATCGCATCACCCTCTGACGATGAAGCCAAGCCTGGTGGCGCGCCTTCGTATATGGACGCGGGTTCTCGTTGACCGCCAGACGGTTATGAACGTGATGCCAATGATCAGGAGCGACGTCAGCCGGATCGATGCTGAGCACCTCAATCGCATCGGTCATCTGCAGCACGCGCTCGACCTTCGGCCAGCCGGAGACGCAGCAGAATCTCTCCGCCGGGTGTCACATAGGGGACGGTCGAGCAGCGTTGTCCCGGTGCGACCGCGCGCAGAATGTCAATCCGCGAAATGATCATGCCAAAGTCGTTGGAGGTCCAACGGACGAAGGCAAAGATGCTGCCGGGCGCAAATGACAGGACACGGCGGTGACGATCAAGCTTCCGTTCCTTGACGATGCGACCGAACCGAATGCGGTTTTCGATGCGCTTCTCAAGCCACAGGACTTCTACTTCGGTGAGATTACTCATGCCGCGGCTCCTTGATGCTGGAGCTGACAGCCGTGAGCTTTGCGTTCGGCGAAGTACGTAGGCGGCTGGTGAAGGCAAGCGCGACTCGCGGCCCGCGCTTGACGATCGAGTCCAATGCGGCGTTCGGTCCGGTCCGTTAGAAGAAATCCGAAGGATTTCTGGTTAGCCGGGGTACTGACCTGTGCCCCCTCGCCGGCCGTGCTGCTGCGAAAATGCTTCACAACGATTCGCGAACGGAACGCGCGGTGCGTGCCGGCGATCGGCAGTGGAGCCGCATGATGGACTTCTATGCAGGGCTTGACGTGTCGCTGGACGCGACGAACATTTGCGTGGTGGACGGCGACGGCAAGGTAGTCCGGGAAGCAAAACTCGAGACCGATCCGGATGCGATCGAGCTGTTCCTGGCGGAGCGGGGAATCCACCTCAAGCGCGTCGGGCTGGAAGCCTTCTCGTACAGCGCCTGGCTGTTCACGGCGCTCAGCGAAAAGGGCCTGCCCGTGATTTGCATCGAAAACCGCCATGCCAAGGCAGCGCTGAACGCCCTGCTGAACAAGACCGATCGGAACGACGCCAAAGGCATTGCGCAGATGATGCGGACCGGCTGGTTCCGCGCGGTGCACGTCAAGTCGGAAGGCGCGCAAACGCTGCGCGCGCTGCTGGTCGGGCGCAAGGCGATGCTCGGCAAGGTGCTGGACATGGAGAACATGATCCGCGGCCTGCTGCGCCCGTTTGGCCTCAAAGTCGGCGAGATTTCAGTCGGCCACTTTGACGCACGCGTGCGCGAGATCATGGCCGGAAAGAAGGAACTGGAGGCCATCGTCACGCCGTTGCTGGACGCGCGCGGCGCCATGCGACTGCAATGGCGAAGCTGCACCGCCTGGCGCTGGCGGCAGCGCGCAGCGACAACGCGGTGCGGCGGACGATGACGGTCCCCGGTGTCGGCGCGCTGGTGGCGCTGACATTCCGCGCAACTGTCGACGACCCGGCCCGATTCAGGAAGTCGACCAATGTCGGCGCGCATTTTGGGTTGACGCCGCGGCGCTACCAATCCGGGCAGACCGACCGGATCGGCAGCATCTCCAAATGCGGCGATGAGCTGACGCGGGCAATGCTGTACGAGGCAGCGATCGCGATCCTGACGCGCATTCCAAAGAACTTTAAGCCGCGGCTGTGCGGCCTGCGGCTGGCCAGGAAGAAGGGTCTGAAGCGCGCGGCAACGGCGGTGGCGCGCGCGCGCCGTGCTGCTGCACAAGATCTGGATCGATGGCACGACCTTCCGGTTTGGCGCCGGCGGCAAGCGCAGCCGGGTCGCTGCGGCGATGTAAGGGCCTCCGCGACCAGGCCGCTTCCACGCGCGCCTTTTCCTTCCGCCACGGCGGAGCGGCGTCTCCCGAGGAGACGGGGTTTTGGGTGAGATCGCAACTTTTCTTGCCGGCGGCTTCATGACGACGTTTGAAGCCATCACGCACGGCGCTGGTTAGCCTGACCGCCCATTCCTCAGATTCCGGCTTGTGGTCGCCATCGTGCCAACCACGGATGTTAGCGAGTTCTCCTCGACGAGCGAGCTGCCGCAAGGGAAAGCAACGATCGTGATGCGGTGACCCCGTTTCCGATGATCGCGCAGATTTGCGCGCGATCGCGTTCGCGCGCGTGCAGTGGCGACAAGAATCGCATTGCAGGACGGCTTCGCGCCTGAGAGAGTAGATGCATGAGGCATCGTCGCTGCATGCGCGACCGGCTTGTTCACAACGCACTGATTCACAACAAGAAGTTAGTGTTAGTACGTTAGAAGAGTTACGGCGGCTGGAAAGCGCTATTAGACGAGGACTTAGGCCTGATTTCGGTCCCCGTTAGCACGAGGATCGGTCGCTGATGGCACGAGGGTTGCGGTCCCCGATAGCACGAGGTGATTCACAGGCTATCTCCCGTCTTCGGAATGAGACCGCGCTTGCGAAGTCTCTCGGTGACTGGATCGATGAGGGCAGCACGAAGGTTAATCGCTCGGCGCCATTGGCGTCGCGCGTGAGCACCAGCGCGTAGCCGGGCAATCTCTGCCGCTGGACAATCTGGCGCACGTCGTACGCAAAAGGCTTAAGTGGCGAGAGGCCGCCGGACTTGGCATGGAGATGCACAAGATCGAAACTCCAGCCGCCCTCTTGCCGGCCACCGTGCTTACGCACGAGACGGTAAAGCCAGCGCTCGAGTCCGCCCGTCAGATCGAAATACGTGCGATCAATGGTGAGCACGAGCGCATCATCGATCACGCCGGCATAGAACCAATCGGTCAAGATCAGTTCGATTCCGAACGGGCGTCCGTTTGTGTCCGCCGTCTCCTTCCACTCGTTGATCCAGGAGAACCGATGGCGTCGTCGTTCTGCAGGCTGGCGGATCGACGTCAGCATGGTCGGCAACCAGTCGAGACCCGCCTTAAGGCGATCGTAATCGCGTGCGCTAGTGCCACGCCCAACGAACGTCAGAATCTCGCACGGAGTTGCAGCCATCAGGCGCGACGTCTTCAGGCCCGCGTCTCGCGCTTCGACGATCTGCGACGCGGCCCAAATCAGGACATCGGCATCCCAAATGGTTGCCATCCCGTGTTCCGGCACGGCCTCGACACGAATGGAGATTACGCCAGCACGGAAATCAATCGGAACGACTCGCTTGGTATTTGCGAGGGAAAAGAACGGATACGCCATCAGACCCTGCGCGTCGCCCGGCGCGAGATCGCCAGGTAGCGCCCGAAACAGTTCAAGTTCATCGCGTTCGGATGGGAGTTTTCGCCGCTTCGCTACTGTCCTCATCTAGCGATCAGCGTCGTTCCTGGCCTGCATAGGGGCGCAGGTTCGGATGTTTCCTGGCCGGCAGCACGGTCCCCTTCCCGGGGTCGGACGTCGACGTCTTGGCGCCGAGATCGGCCCACGCCTTCAGATCATCCAGGGCGTAGACGACACGTCCGCCGATCTTCCGATACGTCGGCCCGGTGCCGTACGTGCGGTGCTTTTCCAGCGTACGACCGGAAAGGTCAAGATACCGCGCGGCTTCTGGTGTACGCAGGAAGCGCGGAGGTAGACCGGCTGTCGAATCGGGCATTTGAGAACTCCAAGGTGACAACGCACCGCGCATAGCGGAGCCGGCGTGTCTGCGGTCATCATGGAGAAGCGCGATCTCGGAGGGGGATGCCGAATATTGAGGGCATCATTTTCGATATCCCTCGGCCGAGGGCTATTCGTCCTTCGGCCGGGCCGCAGAAGTTTGCGGTAACCTCCGCGTACCAACGCGAGGCCGCCCTTCACCAGGCGGACCGTTCGATTGCGCAAATCGTGCGTCTTCCAGGCGCGATCAGGGATGCGCTTTTTTGCCGAACAGCGCTTCGGCGACAGTGAGATAGCTACCGCCGGCGCTGCGAGCATCGAGCGCACGGATCGCGGCGCTCAGACGTTGGCGCCGCTGTTTAGATAGTTTGTGAAATGCAGGACCTGGCGCGCGTCCATTCATCGCGCGCCACAGCCGCCGGACTGCATACGCACCCGCTTCTAGATCGTCGTCGAACGGTAGTTCAACAACGTAAGCGGCGCTGAGTACCGGCGGTTCTTTGGACCAGACATGGTGATCCACGGCGCCGACGCGCGGCACGGCGCGCCAGCCATCGGCGGCGCGCCGCACCTGACTTGCTGTAAGATCGAGCAATGGCTGAGACGCCGAGCTGCGATCGGCGGCCGAGCCAACCGTTACTGGAACGACCGCAGTCAGAACCTCGGGCGCCCAAAAGAGGTCTGCTCATCGAAGGACCGCTGAGGGTCACGGGCGAAAGCAGATGCCCCACCTCCTCCTGAACTCGGCGGTCGCTTGGCCATCTGGGCTGCTAGCGATCATCGCTTCGTAGTCTCGTCGATAGTCCGCGTTGCAGGCGATGTCGGCGATTTCGGCGCCTTCTAGGCTCTTGTAGGAATCCGGCGACCGCCAGTCAAATTCAGGCATTGCTTCCGTCCCATTGCACGCAGCTAACAAGGATTGCGGCGCAATAGGTATGAACGAGGCTGGTTGTAGGAAGCTTCTAGGTTGGCACCACGTGGTGCACTGGAATGACCACCGGATAACGGAAGAAAATCGTTCTGCGTGCAAGCCGCCAGTCGGCGATTTTCTTCTATTTTGAGTCGCTGCCGCGCAAGAGCCGCCCCTGCTCCCGAGGTAGGATTTGAGAAGCCCCGCCCGGCGGACCGGACGGGGCTGGCAGAGCGTCTACTCGCCGTTCTTGCGGGGCCGCGACCAGAGCAGGGTGTATCCCTCGCCGCCTTCGTCATCGAAGAGGTTCGCGTAGATCGGCGCGTTGAACGAGGGGTCGTCGAGCTTGAGCGAGAGGTAGTCGCGGCCGTCTTCGGAGCGCTTCGACCAGGCTGCCCCGATCTCCGCCCGACCCACATAGATCCGGTGGCTGGGAGCGTTATCGTTGGAGCGGTTGGTCTCGGCGACGATGCGGACGCCCTTGGCCTGCAAACTCAGGGTGACGATCTCGCCCTGGAAATCGTTGCCGACTTTCTTGAAAGAACCGATGTTAGCCATGTCACTTCTCCTGTTGTGTTTCGAGCCCGCGACCACCGCGGCCTCGATGGCGATCTAAAGGCCGAAGACGATCGGCGACGCACCCGCTGGCGGGCCGGAGCGCAGCGGAGGACGCCGTTGGAGCGACTTTCTTGTCTCGCGAGGAATGGGCGCAAGCCCAGGGGAAGAAAGTCGCTCCAACGGCGTTGCGGCTCAGACGATCGAGGCGCAGCCGCTCTTGGGCCAGATCAAGCCCTCAAAGAGGCCACGTGCGTCCGCGTGCTGAACCGCAATCTTAAGGAGAAGACTTGGCGAAGCTCGGTTGAACTGCACAAGAGGTCGATACGGTTCGGCGCAGAAAGAGAAACAATCTGCCGCAATGGGCGATATCGTCCCGGAAGGAATGATCGAGCGCCGCGCGCCGAACCGATCGATCCGTCGCGCACCATCGACCAACCCGTGAACAGAGGCTTCCTTTGGCTCGAGATCAGGTGCACGTGCTGCAAGACGCCGAGCGACGTCGACCTTGCGGCGATGAAGCACCCGCCAACCACCTTCGTGTATGATCTGGCCAGCCGGCTGCGCTGCCGCAAATGCGCCAAGGCAGGCCGGCGTCCATCCGCGACTCTGCTACAATTGACTTGGCAGTCTCGCCACCCTCGAACCGAAGCCTGACTGATGTGCAATCTCTATTCGATCACGACCAACCAGGCGGCGATCACCGGCCTGTTTAGGCGCATGAATCGATATGTCGGCAATCTAGCATTACAGTTGCTTTTGTTGCGGGCTTCTGAATCCATGGGCAACCATGATTCGAATGTCGTGGGCGCGGGCCGCGTCGGTTGAGGCGAGGCATGC
>NZ_JADPIX010000064.1:0-55131 GCF_023073155.1 Bradyrhizobium sp. 45
GGCTCACGATCACGCCGAGCTTGCGCGCCCGCATCAGGATCGATTCGGGATGGGCCTCCGGCTCGAATGCCGTCGGCGTCATCACGACGCGCGCGATCGCCTTGCCGCGCTTGGTGAAGTCGGCGATGACATCCTCAATGTCCTCGACGCCGCCCAGAACCGGGACGTTGCGGATGGACTGGCCGCGATCGGCACTCGACGGTGAGAGCACCCCGACCGGCCAGATGTGCTTGATCGCCCCGCTCTCGATTCCGCGCAACAGCACCTCGGCATCCGCGGCGCGGCCGATCAGCAGCGTCGGCGCGGCATCCCCGATGCGGGCGCGACGCCGCACCCGGGTATAGCGGAAATAGCGGTAGGTCATGCGCAACGCGCTGAGAAAGGAGATCTCGAGGAACCAGTAGAGGACAATGGTCACCTTGCCGAGGAAGAAGGCGCCGCGGACGTTGGGGGCGACGAAGATGTAGTCGAGCACCAGGAGCGCAACCGTCAGCACGGTCGCGACGCGGATGATGTTCAGCGCGTCGGGCAGCGAGATGAAGCGCCATTTCGTCGTGGTCAGGTTGAAGACGAAGAACACGACCACGCTGAAGGCGAGGAAATAGGGCAGGATCTCGATCAGCAGCGGCAGGCGGTCGAAGAAACCGTTGCCGCCCTCGAAGCGCAGATAGAAAGCGGCAAACAGCGCCGCCGTGGTCGCCAGCAGATCGTGGAGCGCGATCATGAGATTGCGCAAGGTGAGATGCGAAAGACGCGTCATCCGCTGGCCGATGAAAATCCGTTGAGGTGCAACCTGACCGCGCTGATAGCCCATGTCGATAGAACTTGCCAGCAAGGGCGGAGACGATGCCGCCGATCTGCGTGTCCCATGGCGAACAGAGGGGTGCTTCAGGCCTGACGGAATTGCAGCGTCGCCGAGACAGGAACTATCATTCGGCCAGTTGCAGTTTCTCACCTCGCCCGGCCGGTATGGTATAATATTACTAGAGATGCCCAGTCTGGCTTTGCGGCGGCGTGGCATGAACAAGGATCTTCGAGAGTTCCGTCGCCTTGAAGAATATGCACTCGTGGGCTACTCAAGGTCGCCGAAGATTGTCGACGGGCGGCCGCAGAGGAGGCGCAGCAGCTTGCACATGCTCACAAGTTTCGCCTCGGAAGCGGAGAGAGGCCTCGGTCAACGGGTACCCTTTGACGGCCTTCGCTGCCTACCTACTATCGTGATCGGCCTCGTGTTCTTCATCGCTATCGCGCTGTATCTCTCATCCTAATTGCCGGTTTATGGACTCAGGGCCGCGTTTTGTCATGATCGACCGTGCCCGACTCGCCCGCGGGTGGGGGGCTGCCAAAGTCCTTTGCGATCGCAAGAGCGGACATTAATGTATGAGCTGCTGCCGGTTTGATGGACACCGAGATTGGGTGTTTCATGAAGCCGGAGGGTGCCATGCAGAGACGAAGGTTCAGTCGGGAGTTCAAGCTTGAGGCGGTCAAGCTGATCAGGGAGCGCGGGGTATCGGTCGCACAGGCTGCCCGTGACCTGGACGTGCACGAGAACGTGCTTCGCAAATGGGTGAAGGAGTTCGGCTCCGATCCGGTGCAGGCCTTTCCGGCCATGGGCAAATGAAGCCCGAACAGCAGGAGATCGAGCGGCTCCGCCGCGAGGTCAACAAACTCAAGGCCGAGCGAGACATCCTAGGCCGCAGCCTACTTCGCGAGGGAAGCGACATGAAGTTCGTCTTCATCGCGAAGCACCGGAGCATCTGGCCGGTGGCATGGCAGCCTGGCAACGGGTGATTCCTCTTTGGCGAGAAGAACCATCCATCACCGGCCAGCCGCGATCACCAGACGGCGCGGTCCGCTCGGATCGCGCCGTCGCCGGGCTCGTAACTCCGGTCGGGCTACGCCCTCCCTGCGTCACGAGCCCGGCGAAGCTCTCTCATCCTGATTGACGCTGCACTTCCATCCTGATTGCCGCGCCGCATGCAGGCTTTGCGGGCACGACCGCGCCGGCGGCGTCTACCGAAGGACGAAGGCGATCGGCAGATGCCGAGCGTGCCGTCAAACATCCTGGATCGGAGTTCGAGGCCGAGCGGCCGAACCAGAAGTGGATCGCCGACTTCACCTACATCTGGACCGCCGAGGGCTGGCTGTACGTGTCGGCCGTGATCGACCTGTTCTCACGCCGCGTGGTCGGCTGGTCGATGAGCGCCACGATGACGGCGCAACTGGTCGCGGATGCCCTGCTGATGGCCGTCTGGAGACGCGGCAACCCGAGGGAGCTGTTGCATCACTCCGATCGGGGTAGCCAAGGCGGATTCAAACGGTCGTCGCAACACCAGTTTTTTCACTCATAACAGCAATTCGTCAAGCGCCTCCGCCGGCGTTTTCCAGCCTAGTGTCTTTCTCGGTCGGGCATTGAGAGCCGCTGCCACGGCGGATATCTCCTCGGCGCTGTGGATGCTCAGGTCTGTGCCTTTCGGGAAGTACTGCCGCAACAAACCGTTGGTGTTCTCGTTGGTGCCACGCTGCCAAGGGCTTTGCGGGTCGCAGAAGTAGACCTGGATACCCGCATCGATCTTGAGACGATCGTGCTGAGCCATTTCGGCCCCCTGATCCCAGGTTAGCGAGCGACGGAGCTCTTCAGGTAAGGTGATGACGGTGCGCGTGATCGCGTCGCGCACGGCTTCAGCCCCGTGTCCCGCGAGCGCAGGTCCGTTCTTCACGCGCGGAGCTTCGCCATGCCACGCCAACCGGGGAAGGTGCAATAGCATCGTGAAGCGCGTCGTGCGCTCGACCAGCGTGCCGATTGCCGAGCTGCCAAGACCGAGGATGAGGTCTCCCTCCCAATGCCCCGGCACTGCTCGATCGGCAGCTTCAGCAGGACGCTCACTGATCATGATCTCCGGGGAGACAAAGCCCTTGCCTCGCCTGCGTACGCGCGCTCTGGGCATCCGTAATACACGCCCTGTTCGCAAGCAGGCCGTCAGCTCGCGGCGCAGCACCCCGCGGCCCTGAACGAAGAGAGCTTGATAGATAGCTTCGTGGCTGATGCGCATCGTCTTGTCGTCCGGGAAGTCGATCGGCAAGCGTCGGGCAATCTGCTCAGGGCTCCAGGCTTTGGCCCATCGCCGATCCTTGCGCGGGCCATGCCGGCGGCCCTTCCACGGAACGGAGGGACCAGGAACGGGAGCGCCGGTCGGGGCTACGACGCCGCCAGCAAGTTTCTCCTCCACATAAGTGCGCAAGGTCGCATTGAGCGCAAGCTTGGTCGGCTTGGGCCGGCGAGCAGATCGATCCGCATGCCATTGGGCAGTTGTTGCCCGATACTCCAACCCGCCGCCGCGGGTGGCCGCATTGTGCCGCAGTTCACGGGAGATTGTCGAAGCAGCCCGCCCGAGGCGACGTCCGATCTCCTGTATGGAATGGCCCTGCACCTTGAGAAGTGCGATCTCCTCGCGCTCAATCAACGAGAGGTACCGCCCGGAGAGCGCCTTTGCCGAAGTTCTGAACATCGCTGGTGGCATGCCGCCCGCCTTTCGGAATAATCTGCCTCCGACAGGTTGTGACAATCCGGCTTCGAGTGCAGCAGCTTCGCTGCTTAACCCACCGGCAATAGCCCGCCAAAATTTGTTCTGCTCATTGCGCCCTGCAACAGACGGCCGTCCTGGCGACGGCAATGGGGCTCGTCCTGACCGCGCCGATCGGCGCCTTACAACGTTCATCGCAACCTCCTACCTCCGAGTGTTGCGACGACCGTTTGAATCCGCCCAATACAGCAGCGAGCAGTTCCAGCGATTGATGGCCGACAGTGGCATTGTCTGCAGCATGAGCCGATCGGGCAATGTGTGGGACAATGCTGCCATGGAGAGCTTCTTCTCGTCACTGAAGACCGAGCCCACAGCGCGCAAAACCTATCGCACCAGGAACGAGGCCGAGGCAGATGTGTTCGACTACATCGAGCGCTACTATAACGCCATCAGACGTCATTCGACGATCGGGTATCTCAGCCCCGTTGAGTTCGAGCGGAAGGTGGGATTAGCTTAACCAGCCGTCCACTGAACCGGCAGCAGCTCACTTGGCGTTCCGATGTTGAAGAGTAGAGGCAGCTCGCCGCTCTGGACGCCGCGCCAGAACTTCTTCTCGGCGGTGAGGAGCAGATGCTGATAGAGCGGATCGCCGTGGATTTTGATCTCAACCCATTTGCCACCGCCGGTGATGATCGAGAGTACCGAGTTGCGGGACGCGGTCACCCACATGTTATGCTGCAGCTGTGCCATATGCCTTTCGGCGGCGGCTTCTTCGCTGGATGCCAATGGCAGCATGAAATTGGCCTCGAAGACCGCTCTGGTCTGCTCGAGCATGCCATCGAGTGTTGCCGCCATCCAATTGTGCACGGGATGCCGAGCGCGGTTCTGGATGTCCGAGATGGTTTATCCTGTTGCGCCCTGGTACCAGTTGCGATTGAGGCCCTCCGTTAAGGCGGCGGTCATTGAGGTTGAACCTGATGATGTGATTGGGCGCATCGGCGCCGTTTGTTTGAACTGTTGTCACCGGTATCTCCTACGCAAAAACAGGCGGCTTCACTTGCCGCACTGCCTGAGGCCCCGCGTCCGCGAGGCGAGATACCGGCGCTACGATCGAAGGTGGCACCCGGTCGAATCAGTAACGCTCCAATCGCGGATGAAGGCCAGTCCTTTAACGATCTTGCTCGTTTTAGCGGCAGGAATGGCTCTTGTTTTCACGCGCTTAGGGCAAGGACGGGACGAGGCTGACCCTAAAACGACGAAATGAAGCCAATTCACGCATGAACAGCAAAGACCTGGATGCAAAAGGCGCGCTCCCAGCGAACGATGTCGTCCGGTGGCATGACATGTTGAAATGAAGCCCTGATTGTCGGAAGATCGACGGGGCACCCTCTCCAACTTGGGCCTGTCAGATTTGAAGCGTCCCGCATCAGAACCACAAGCTGGGTAGGACCACTGGCAGTGTAGGGTCTCAGGCCGGGGAGCGTCGCGCCGATTGGACGGGCTGCTAGTATTTCAAAGTCTTGGAGGCTGCATGAACAACATTTTCCCATTGCTGGCTGTCGCGATCACCATCGGCTGTTTGTGGTGCGGCAGAACTTGCGTCGATCCCGCCGCGCCGATGACGTTCCTCACTGGCCGGATTCGAGCCTGAATAGACGATTGGCCGTAGAAGCGTCCCTCGCCATACGCAGGCGCATCGAAAAAACCGAATCTGAGCTTGCGCCGTCGGGCAAAACAGTGGTTTATGGGGTGCTGGTCCAATCGCAAATGGAGTCCAGCCAAATGGCCCAAGAATGCAAGGCTTTGTCCGATCTGCCGCAAATACCCAAGCTTAACGGAGAATTCCGAAGGAACTACGGGAAGCTTCTCGGAGCTTTCTTGTATCTCCGTTCGATCAGCGCCGCCCGTGGACGGTCCTTGGTTTGGACCGCGTTGCTTTCAGCCGTTTGCTCCGCGGCGCTGGCGTGGCTGGGGAAGCGGGGTGTCGCTATGAGCTGCAGGTGACCAGCCGGAGAGCAATTGGCCGGTTGAGACGCATGACTGGTGCCTCGCACGAGCCGCCCGGAAAGCTAAAGGTCGTGCAACTGACGACCACTCGATCGATGTTCTCCAGACCTTGCGGTCAGTTCTCGGCCTGCAAAGTGCGGAGACGTAAGCTCTCGACGGGACGGATAAGCTGGCATAAGCAACTGACAGATAAAGCCTCCTTGGAAGTAGCCGTTTTCGGTCGAGGAAGAGATGAAACGAGCGCTTGCCATCGTGATGATGCTACTCTTGCCGACGTCGCTGAACGCCGGATCAACGATCGTGGGCGCTGGCTCGCAATCTTGTACCGCCTGGCTGAATAGAAAGAAGAACTTGGTCGTAAAGGCAGCTTTTGAATCCTGGGTCGTGGGCTTCGTCAGCGGGCTAAACGTGAGTGCCGAAAGGGACATTGTCGGCGGCGGCGATTTCTCCGCGATTGTTGCTTGGATGGACCGGCGCTGCAAATCTAATTCTTCAGATCAAATTGGAGTCGCAGCTCTGGATCTAGCGATGGAATTGGCCGGCAACGCGATGAAGCGCTGATCTGGTAGACCCGCGAGTTGACGCTGTGGCCTTACCAGGTCCTTAGACCGCGAGCCTCCTAAGAGAGGACCAGCCATCCTGGCGCTAAGTGTGGAGTGCGCGCAGTTCATGACAGGATTTCGGAGCCGCCTGAATCGCGGAGACAGATGTGGAGATCAAGCTACCCGAAACAGACCTCAAGTCAGTGCAACGCCTTGGCAGTACTGAACTCAAAGACGAAAGCGGCGGACACGTCGGTCAATACTTTTTCGGAAAGGGTCAGGGCCGGACCGTCTTCCTATTCGGGAAATACAAGGGCACGTTCAAGACCCACGCTGAGTGTCAAGCTTTCATCGATGGCGTGACCGCTGTCATTGATGACAACCGCAGGTCCCGCAGTGAGGCGACTAGTTGACATGAGTTGAGCGATTGGAAGCTTGCCGTCAGCTCTTGGGGCCCAATCGGACGTCAGCTGATTAACTAACGACCCTACGGTATGCCTGCGGCGAAGATCCAGATGTTTGCTGCACTTATGAAGAGACGATCAGCTCTACCGCTCGTCCGCGATCACTTTGCCGTCGTTCGGCAGCGCGCCGGGCCTCACCAGTTCAACCTCACCTCCGAGTTTCGTCACTGCCCGCAAGGTGCCTGCAATCTCCTCGCGCAAGGCATCATTCGCGGTCGCCGTCTCTGCTTTCAGCGTCATTGCATCGGCCTCGCCCTGGCGCGTGACGACGAGGCGTAATCTTCCGAGCGCGGAATGGCGCTTGCCGATCTCGGCGACCTGCTCGGGGCGGACGAACATGCCCTTAACCTTGGTGGTCTGGTCGGCGCGGCCCATCCAGCCCTTGATGCGCATGTTGGTGCGCCCGCAGGGGCTGGTCCCCGGCAGTGCCTGGGTGAGGTCGCCGAGAGCGAGCCGGATCCAGGGATGGTGCGGGTCGAGCGAGGTCACGACGATCTCGCCGACGTCGCCGGGTGCCACGGGATCGCCGGTACCGGGCTTGACGATCTCCATGATCAGATCCTCGTTCACGACCATGCCCTCGCGCGCCACGGTCTCGAAGGCAATGAGGCCGAGATCGGCCGTGCCGAAGGCCTGGTAGGCGTCGATGCCGCGCGCCTTGATCTCGGCCTGGAGCGAGGGTGGGAAGGCCGCGCCCGAGACCAGCGCGCGCTTGATCGAGGAGACGTCGCGACCCGAGCTTGCGGCAGCATCGAGCAAGATCTTTAGGAAGTCCGGCGTGCCGCTGTAGCCGAGGGGGCGGTAGGCCTCGATCAGCTCGAATTGCTGCTCGGCATTCCCGGGACCTGCGGGGATCACGGCGCAACCGAGCGCGCGCGCCGACGCATCGAAGATGAAGCCGCCGGGGGTGAGATGGTAGCTGAAGGTGTTGAGCACGATATCATCGGGCCGGAACCCGGCCGCGAACAGCGCCCGTGCGCCGCGCCACGGATCGGCCTGTCGCCCCTCCGGCTCGAAAATCGGTCCCGGGGAGGTGAAGAGGCGGGCGAACGAACCGGGCGCCGCCGCGACGAACCCCCCGAAAGGCGTGGAGGCCTTGTGCAGGGCCGGCAGTTCCGACTTGCGCAGCACCGGCAGGCGCGCCAGGGCCGCCCTGGAGGTCACGGCGGCCGGATCGACGCCTTTCAGCCGGTCGGCATAGGCGGGCGCGGCCATCGCGCAGCGCAGCACGCCTGGCAGGCGGCAGAACAGATCGGCCTCGCGCGCGGCTTGTTCGCGCGTCTCGAGGGCGTCGTAATGGGCGGTCATGGCTCATCTTTCCGGGTTGGCATCCGTTGCGCGCCGCCGCCGGCATGGGTATCAGACGGCCATTGGCGAGGTTTGAAGAGGACGCGATGGCGGACGAGGGAATCAGTGTGGCGGAGGAGGCGGCGGACGTCGTCGCGCGCCTGAAGCGCCGCATGATCGACGAGGCGCTGCCGCTGTGGTCGACGGTCGGCTGGGACCATGGCGCGGGTGGTTTCATCGATCGGCTGCACCGCGACGGCACGGCGGACGGCGCCGCGCCGCGCCGGGTGTTCGTGCAGGCCCGCCAGATCTGGTGCTACGCCAAGGCGGCGCAGATGGGCTGGTACCCTGAGGGGCGCGCCATCGCACTGAAGGGGCTCGAGCATCTGCTCGCCAAAGCAAAGACGCCCGACGGCCGGCCCGGCTACGTGCACCGGCTGACGCCGGAGGGCGCGGTGCTGGACGGCCGGCGCGACGCCTACGACCACGCCTTCATCCTGTTTGCGCTCGCGGCCGTCTATGCGCTCGACCAGGACGCGCAAATTCGCGCCGAGATCGACGCGCTGCTCGCCTTCCTCGATGGCCATCTGCGCTCGCCGCATGGCGGCCTCCACGAAGGCCTTCCGGTCTCGCTGCCGCGCCGGCAGAACCCGCACATGCATCTGTTCGAGGCGATGATCGCGTGCTTCGACGCGACCCACGATTTGTCGTTCCAGAACCGTGCCGGCGAGTTCTTCGCGCTGTTCCTCGCCAATCTCTACGACAAGCGGACACGCGCGCTCGGCGAATATTTCGAAGAGGACTGGTCGAAGATCGCGCCAGTCAGCGTCGAGCCCGGCCACCAGGCGGAATGGGTCTGGTTGCTGAAGGGGTTCGAACGCATCACGGGCTGCCCGACCGGACAGCGGCGCGCCGAGCTGCTGGAAACCGCGCTGCGCTATCGCGACGAGGCCACCGGCTGCCTGATCGACGAGGGTGACGACGCTGGCAACATTCGCCGCACTACGCGCCGGCTGTGGCCACAGACCGAGATTGCGAAGGCGTGGATCGCGCAGGCTGAATCCGGAGAGGCGGGCGCGGCGGAGGAGGCGCGCATGGCGCTGGCGCGGCTCGAACGCCATTATCTCAGCCATCCCGTGCGGGGCGGCTGGTATGACCAGTTCGAGCGCGACGGCAAATCGCTGATCGACACCATTCCTGCGTCGTCCTTCTATCATGTTCTCTGCGCAGTCACGGAAGCGGAACAGGTATTGGAAGGTTAGAGCCAGCGCTTGCGCCGCTTGAAGCTCTTGAGGTTCTTGAAGCTCTTGCGCTGGTCGCCGGCGCCGCCGAGATAGAATTCCTTGACGTCCTCGTTGTCGCGCAATTCGTCCGCGGTGCCGTCGAGCACGACCTTGCCCTGCTCCATGATGTAGCCGTGGCTTGCCACCGACAGCGCAGCGCGGGCGTTCTGCTCGACCAGGAGAATGGTGACGCCGAGGTCACGATTGATCTTGTGGATGATCGAGAACACCTCTTTCACCAGCAGCGGCGACAGACCCATCGAGGGTTCGTCCATCAGGATCATCTTCGGGCGTGCCATCAGCGCGCGGCCGATCGCGAGCATCTGCTGCTCGCCGCCGGAAAGATAACCAGCCAGTCCGGTGCGCTCCTTCAGGCGCGGGAAATAGCTGAAGACCATGTCGAGATCGGCGCCGACCTCGCGGTCCCTGCGAGTGAATGCGCCGAGCTTGAGGTTTTCCAGTGAGGTCATGTCGGCGACGATGCGCCGGCCCTCCATCACCTGGAAGATGCCGCGGCGGACAATCTTGTCGGGATCGATGCCGTTGATGCGCTCGCCCTCGAACAGGATCTCGCCGCGCGTGACTTCGCCGTCTTCGGTCTTGAGCAGCCCGGAGATCGCCTTCAGCGTCGTCGACTTGCCGGCGCCGTTGGCGCCGAGCAGCGCCACGATCGCGCCCTTGGGCACGTCGAGGCTGAGGCCGCGCAGCACCAGGATGACGTCGTCATAGACGACCTCGATGTTGCGCACGCCGAGGAGAGGCGGTGCGGGTACGATGCCGGGGGAGGGGCGCTCGATGTGAGCCGATTCACTCATGGTCAGTTACTCTCTCGATGTCGTCACCCGCCTTGTGCGCAATTGCGCACTGGGGCGGGGTGACCCAGTATTCCAGAGACGCCGGAGATTCACCGGGAAGCCGCGGCGTACTGGATCCCCCGCTCCAGTGCGCGCTGCGCACAAGGCGGGGGTGACAGTTGTGCGTCGGGCGAAAGCGAGGCTCACCAGCCCAGCAATTCCGGCTTGCGCGGAAGCTCGACGGTCTTGACCTTCTCGAGTTTGATCGCACCCTTGGCCATGAGGTCGTTGAGGTCGCCGTCGGTCGCGCCCGCAATCTTGGTGCGGTAGAGATCGACCTTCAGCGTGCCGCGGTGGTCCTTGTCGGTCCAGGTCGAGGCATTGCAGACGCCTTCCATACCTGCCGGCACCCAGTCCTTCTTCTGGTAGAAGCCCTTGGCGACGTTCTCGCCGGTGGCGCCGCCGTTCTTGGCGGCCCAATCGATCGCCTCCTTCATGTAGAGCGCCGAGCACACCGCCGCGATGTAGTGCACGGGCCGATAGACCTTGCCGGTCGGGTCGGACATCTTCGAGATCTCCATCACGGTCTTCATGCCGGGCGCATCGCCGCCCCAGCTCACAGCGGTGCGCAGCGGGAAGATCACGCCGTCGGCGGCATCGCCGGCGGTCTTGGCGGCGTTCTCGTCCATGCCCCAGACATTGCCCATGAACTGGATGTCGACGCCGGCGGTCTTGCAGGCCTTCATCACCGAGATGTTGGAGGCGGCGGTGTTGCCGAGATAGGCGTAGTTGGCGCCCGAGGATTTCAGGCTCAGGCACTGCGCGCTGTAGTCACCCGGCGCGAGCGCGAACACCAGCGGCGGCAGCACCTCGAAGCCGAGCTCCTGCGCCATGGCTTCGCCGGCGGCCTTCGGCGCGTTCGGATAGGGGTGGTTGGCGCCCATGTGGACGAATTTCGGCTTGCCGGACTTGCCCTTGGCCTTCCAGTCTTCGGCTGCCCACATCAGCATCGCGCGCAGCGAGTCCGAATAGCTCGGACCATAGAAGAAATTATAGGGCGCGGGCTTGGCCTTGCCGCTGATGCCTTCGGGATCAGTGAGGGCGGCGGCGTAGGAGCCGGAGAGATCGGGGATCTTGTCCTGTGCGAGGAAGCCGGTCAGCGCCTCGGTGTCTGCCGTGCCCCAGCCCATGATCGCCGCGACTTTGGAGTCCGGCGCCGACCACTTCTTGTAGAGCGCGATCGCGCGCGGCACCTGGTAGCCATAATCGTTGGTATCGACGTTGAGCTGCTTGCCGCCGACGCCGCCGTTCTTGTTGACCCAGGCGAAGGTGTCGGCGACGGCCTGCCCGTAGGGCGTGCCGACGTCGGACGTGCCGCCGGAATAGTCTGCGAGATGCCCGATCGCGATCTGGGCCTGCGCGCCTGCCGAGAATGCGGCGATCGCCAGCGCAAGTGACGCGGTGCTCAAAAGGGATTTTGTCTTCATTGGTTGCCTCCTCCTGTTTATTTGTTGGTTAGAGAGTTGCCCGCACTCAATGTGAGAACGGGTAGAGTTTCCAGTACGCCTTGATCTGCCGCCAGCGGTGGGCGAGCCCGTCGGGCTCGAACATCAGGAACGCGATGATGATCACTCCGATCGCGATCTCGCGCAGGAAGGTGATGTTGTTGTTGAGCGACAGCGCCTTGTCGATCGCGCCGCCCTTCAGCGTCACGCTGAGGAACTCCATCGTCTCGGGCAGCAGCACAACGAACGCGGTGCCCATCAGCGTGCCCATGATCGAACCGGTGCCGCCGATGATGATCATGGCGAGGAACAGGATCGAGCGTTCGATGCCGAAACCCTCTTGCGACACCACGAGCTGGTAGTGCGCATAGAGAGCGCCGGCGATGCCGGCGAAGAACGCGGCGAGGCCAAATGACAGCGTGCGGTACTTGGTGAGGTTGATGCCCATGATCTCCGCGGAGAGATAATGGTCGCGGATCGCCACCAGCGCGCGGCCGTCGCGCGTGCGCATCAAATTGGTGACGAGGACGTAGCTTGCAACCACGTAGGCGAGCACGACATAGAAATATTGCCTGTCGCCGCGCAGCGTGTAGCCGAAGATCGAGAACGGATTGGCGCTGGCCGGCACCGAGCCGCCGGTGAACCACTCGGCGCGCGAGAAGAAGTCGAGCAGGATGTATTGTGCCGCGAGTGTCGCGATCACAAGGTAAAGCCCCTTCAGCCGCGCCGCCGGGATGCCGAAGATCAGCCCGACCAGCGCAGTGACGACGCCCGCGAGGGGAATCGCGAAGAACACCGGGATCGATGCGCTGTTGGAGATGTAGGCCGAGGTGAAGGCGCCGAGCAGGAAGAAGGCGGCGTGACCGATCGAAATTTGGCCGGTGAAGCCGACCAGGATGTTAAGACCAAGCGCGGCGATCGAGAAGATGCCGATCTGGATCAGGATGCTGAGCCAGTACCCACCGAGGAATTGCGGCACGAGACAGAGCAGCACCACGCCGATGATCGCAAAGTTGCGGCTGGTCGTAGTCGGGAAGATCGTGGTGTCGGCCGCGTAAGAGGTGCGGAAATCACCAGCAGGGATGAGGGCGGGGCCGGCCATGGATCAGATCCGTTCGATGTCGTGGGTGCCGAACAGGCCGTACGGCTTGATCATCAGCACGATGATGAGGACGTAGAACGGCGCGATCTCGTAGAGATTGCCCCAGTGCAGGTATTCGCTGTCGACATATTGCGCGATGTTCTCGAGGAGCCCGATGATGATGCCGCCGAGCACGGCGCCGCCGACGGAATCGAGCCCGCCGAGGATCGCCGCCGGAAACACTTTTATGCCGTAGGCGGCAAGGCCCGACGATACGCCGTTCACGACCGCGACGACGACGCCCGCAACGGCCGACACGGTCGCCGAGATCGCCCAGGCCATCGCGAACACGCTTTTGACGGAAATGCCGAGCGATTGCGCGACCTGCTGATTGAACGCGGTGGCGCGCATCGCAAGGCCGTACTTTGAGGCGCGGAAGAACCAGGCCATGCCGATCATCATCGCGATCGAGACGACGAGGCTCATGACATAGACGGTTTGGATCTGGAGCCCGAGCAGGCTGACGGACTGGCTCTCGAACACGCGCGGGAACGGCTGCGGATTGACGCCGAACATCCATTTCAGCGTCGCCTGCAGCACGGTGGAGAGGCCGATCGTCACCATGATGACCGAGATGATGGGTTCGCCGATCATCGGTCGCAGGATCAGGACCTGCACCGCGATGCCGAACACGAACATGAACACCAGCGTCATCGGCATGCCGATCCAGAACGGCACCTGGTATTTCGCGAGCAAGGTCCAGCACACCCAGGCGCCGACAAGCAAGAGCTCGCCCTGCGCGAAATTGACGACTTGGCTAGCCTTATAAATCAGCACAAAGGACATCGCGACCACGCCATAGAGCGTGCCGACCACGAGGCCGTTGACCAGGAGCTGGATGAGGAAGGCGGTATTCATGAAGTGGTGCTCGCTGACAAATCCGGCGCGCTCTTCCGCTCTCCCCTTGTGGGAGAGGGTGGCTTCGCGAAGCGAAGACGGGTGAGGGGTTGTCTCAGCAGTAAGGGCGCGGAGAGAGGACCCCTCACCCGAGTGGGGTCTTGGCTAATAGCGGAGATGCCCTCTCCCGCAAGGGGAGAGGGCGCATCGACCCGCATCGCGCTCTCGGTTCGAAGTAGGCTCACTCCGCGGCCTCCGCCATATGCCCGGGTCCGCCCAGGTCCACGACCCTCAGCGTTGTACGTACCCTTTGCGTGCTGCCGTCCTGGAAGCGGATCACGGTGTCCACGGGGATGTCGGCCTGGCCGCGGTAGATCGCGTCGATGATGCCTTCGTATTTTTCATTGATGACGCTGCGGCGCACTTTCCGCGTGCGGGTGAGCTCGCCGTCGTCGGCGTCGAGCTCCTTGTAGAGCAGCAGGAAACGGGAGATGCGCTGTGCCGGCGGCAGAGTCGCGTTGACGGTCTCGACTTCCTTCTTGAGCAGCGCATAAACCTCGGGCCGCGAGGCCAGGTCGCTGTAGGTCGTAAACGAGAGCCGGTTCTTCTCCGCCCATTTGGAGATAATGGAGTAGCGGATGCAGATCATTGCGGCGAGCGCGTCGCGCCCCGAGCCCAGCACCACGGCTTCCGCGATATAGGGCGAGAACTTCAACTTGTTCTCGATGAATTGCGGTGAGAAGCGCTCGCCGCGCGAGGTCTCGGCGAGATCCTTGATGCGGTCGATCACCACGAGCTGGCGATTCGCGTTGAAATAGCCGGCGTCGCCCGACAGCATCCAGCCGTCCTTGACGTCGGCGACGCTCGCCTCCGGGTTTTTGTAGTAGCCGAGGAACATGTTGGGATGCCGCACCACGATCTCGCCGACGCCGTGGACGTCGGCATTGTCGATGCGGATCTCGACGCTGTCGGCCATCGGCACGCCGGTGGTGTCGGGGTCGACCTTGCCCGCAGGATGCAGCGTGTAGGCCCCCAGCAGCTCGGTCTGGCCGTAGAGCGTGCGCAGCGGCACGCCCATGGCCTGGAAGAACTTGAAGGTCTCGGGCCCGAGTGCCGCGCCGCCGGTTGCGGCTGAACGCAGGCGGGTGAAGCCGAGGCGGTCGCGCAAAGCGCGGAACAGGATGGCGTCGGCAAAGCCGGAACGCTCGCCCTGTTCGAGCGCGGCAAGCCCGCTCTTCATGCCGATGTCGAACAGGCGCTGCTTGAACGGCGTTGCGTCCATCACCTTGGCGCGGACGTCGGCGGCGATCGATTCCCAAACGCGCGGTGCAAACAGGATAAACGTCGGCGCGATCTCGCGCAGATCGTTCATCATGGTCTCGGGCTCTTCGACGAAGTTGATCTTCATCCGGCACAAGAGGCCTTTGCCGAGTACATAGACCTGCTCCATGATCCAAGGCAGCGGCAGCACCGACACGTATTCGTCGTCCGGCCCTTTCGGGTCGAAAGCGAGATAGGTCGCGCAGTGGCCGAGGACGCGGCCGGCGGCGAGCATCGCAAGCTTTGGATGAGAGGTGGTGCCTGATGTCGTGCAGAGGATCGCGACGTCCTCGCCCTTGGTGGCGTCCACCAGCCGGTCGTAAAGTTCCGGTTCGCGCGTAGCCCGCGCCCGGCCGAGTTCGGCAAACGTCTCCGCCGACATCAAACGCGGATCGTCGTATTTCCGCATGCCGCGCGGATCGGAATAGATGATGTGCTTCAGCTTTGGGACGCGGTCTGCCAGGGTAAGCAGCTTGTCGACCTGCTCCTCGTCCTCGGCGAAAACGAGCTGCGCCTCGCCATAATTGAGGAGATACGAAGCTTCTTCGTCGAGCACGTCGCGGTAGAGCCCGAGGCTCAAGCCTCCAACCGCATGAGTGGCGATTTCCGCCGCGACCCAGTCCGGCCGGTTGTCGCCGATGATGCCGATGACGTCTTGGCGCCCAAGGCCCAGTTCGACGAGGCCGAGCGCGAAATCGCGCACCCGCGTCTGGTAGTCGTTCCAGGTGAACGGGCGCCATAGCCCGAGATCTTTTTCTCGGAGCGCGATTTCGTTGCCGTACTCCGTCGCATTCAGCCGAAGCATTTTGGGATAGGTGTTGGCCTGCGCGACGCGGCCTGCGTAATCCATCATGCCGCGCTCTCCTGCGCCGGCGGAGCATCGTCAGGGTCGACCAGCACCTCGTCCTCTTCGCCGAGATAGGCGCGCCTGACGTGCGGATCAGCGAGCACGGCGGCCGGATCGCCCTCGGCGATCTTGCGGCCGAAATCCAGCACCATGACGCGGTGGGAGATGTCCATCACCACGCCCATGTCGTGCTCGATCATCACCACGGTCATGCCGAACTCTTCGTTGAGATCGACGATATAGCGGGCCATATCCTCCTTCTCCTCGAAGTTCATGCCGGCCATCGGCTCGTCGAGGAGAATGAGGCGCGGCTCCAGCGCCATGGCGCGGGCGAGCTCGACGCGCTTGCGCAAGCCGTAGGAGAGAGTGCCGGCCGGCGCCTTTCGCATCGACTGGAGATCGAGGAAATCGATGATTTCTTCCACCTTGCGGCGGTGCTCGAGCTCTTCCTTGCGCGCGCCGGTGAGCCAGTACAGCGAGCCCGTGAGGAAATTGTTCTTCAGGAGGTGATGGCGTCCGACCATGATGTTGTCGAGCACGCTCATGTGGTGGAACAGCGCCAGGTTCTGGAAGGTGCGGCCGATGCCGAGCGACGCGCGCGCGTTGGGCGTCAGGCCGGTGATGTCGCGGCCCTGGTAGAACAACTGGCCTTCGGTCGGCTTGTAGCGGCCGGAAATACAGTTCACGATCGAGGTCTTGCCGGCGCCGTTGGGGCCGATGATCGAGAACAGCTCGCCTTCCCTGATGGCGAAGCCGACATCGGTCAGCGCACGAACGCCGCCGAATCGCAAGGACACGCCGCGCACTTCAAGACTGGTAGCCACCAAACAGATCCCTCCCGGTGATGGCGCTTTCAGTGGCGCTCTTCGTCCGTTCCTGTCGTGCGATCCTAGTACGACCGTGCCGGTGAGGCCATGCAGCAGATGGTCTCGACCGCAGCCGCGCCGCTCTCGTTCCCGTTTGGGACAAAAGCCGCATCGCCCGAGGTGGTCCTCAATAGGGGAAAGCGCTATTTTGAAATGTCTCCCGCCTGACAATTCTGCGACAAAGTTTTTTGGATGGGGATCATCCATCATTCGTCGGATGGTGGTCGAAAGGGTCATGCTGCATTGCAGCAGAACAGGAGTGACGAACGGTGCGGCTGGCTTCGGGATCATGATTTCAGAGGATCAGCTGAAGCGCGTCGCTGCCTGGTCGCGCGAGCTCACGCAAGCGGAGATCGAGGTCGCTCGTACGGGGATCACGGAGCGGTCCTACGGCACTGGCGAGACCGTCTTCATGCGCGGCGATACGTTCGACTATTGGGCCGGCATGGTCTTCGGCCTTGCCCGGATGGGAGGGGTCTCGCGCGACGGCAAGGAGACGAGTCTTGCCGGGCTGACGGCAGGGGCCTGGTTCGGCGAGGGCAGCGTGCTCAAGAACGAGCCGCGCCGCTATGACGTGGTCGCGCTGCGCAACAGCCGCGTCGCGCTGATGGAACGCAGCGCCTTCATGTGGCTGTTCGAGAACAGCGTCGGCTTCAACCGCTTCCTGGTACGCCAGCTCAACGAGCGGCTCGGCCAGTTCATCGGCATGCTCGAGGTCAACCGCACGTTGGATGCCACTGCGCGGCTTGCCCGCAGCATTGCTTCGCTGTTCAATCCGATCCTCTATCCGGAATCCACCGCGCATCTGGAGATCACCCAGGAAGAGATCGGCGCGCTTTCCGGCATGTCCCGCCAGAATGCCAACCGCGCGCTGAACCGGCTGGAGAAAGAGGGCTTGCTCCGGTTGGAGTATGGTGGCGTGACTATTCTGGATATCGAACGGCTAAGGGGGTACGGGGAGGAGTGAAGCCGCGTTCGCGGCCGCAACTGCGAGCGCCGCAACCCACCGCTTGCTCTTCCGGCACGACGAGCCCATCCTTGCCGAGATCCTGGGCCATCTGACCGGGTCCAGCAGGCTGCGCCATCGCGGCGCCCGCGGGGTCTCGACCCATGAACTGCTCCTGTTGCGGTTCCGAGGTTCAGAGCGGCTTTGTCTTCTGCCCGAAATGCGGCACGAAGCAGCCGAACGCCTGCCCCGGCTGCGGCTATGCGTGCGCACCGGATTTCGCGTACTGCCCGAAATGCGGCGCCCTCGTCAGTGAAGCCTCCAAGTCAGGCGGGCAGGCATCAATGCGGGCCAGCCGCGTGACAGTCCCGTCCAGGGCGTCCTCGCCACCGCTGGCGCCGACGGCCGAAGCTCAATACGGGTTTCGATCGCAGCCGGACAAGATCGACAGCGAAGCCAACCGCCGCACCATTACCGTGCTGTTTGCCGACCTTAGCGGCTTCACCACGATGAGCGAGCGACTCGATCCTGAAGTCATGCAGGCGCTTCAGAACGAATTGTTCGAGGAGCTAACGGCGGCCGTGCAAAGCTTTGGCGGCTTCGTGGACAAATTCATCGGCGACGCGCTGCTTGCGCTATTCGGAGCGCCGGCCGCGCACGAAGACGACCCCGAGCGGGCCGTCCGCGCCGCGCTCGACATGATCGGCCGAACGGCGCAACTCAGCGAACGTGCAAAGGCGTATGCTGGGTCACCGCTCCTGCTTCATGTCGGCATCAACACCGGGCACGTGGTTGCTGGCGGACTGGGTGTTGGAGTTGCCAAATCCTACTCGGTCACGGGCGATACGGTGAATACGGCTCAACGATTGCAGTCGATGGCTTCCACGGGCGAGGTGCTGGTCGGGCCGCTGACCTACCGTCTTACGCGGCATGCATTCTCATATGAATCGCTTGGCGAGGTGTCGCTGAAGGGCAAGATGGGCAGCGTCCTGGTCCATCGCTTGAACGGACCGCTCGACACGCCCCGTGCGGCACGCGGCCTCGATACGCTGGGCCTGAGTGCGCCGGTGATTGGGCGCGACGCCGAGCTCGGCCGTCTAGTCGACAATCTTGATCTCGCGTGTGGCGGCGCGGCGCAGCTGGTGCGGCTGGTCGGTGAAGCCGGCATCGGCAAAACGCGTCTGGTGGACGAATTCGTTGCCCACGCCCGCGATGAGGACCGTTTCGCCGGCGTGGCGATCCGGCGCGCTGTCTGCTCGCCGCTGGGCGAACAGTCCTATGGCACCCTTGCCGCTGTGCTGCGCAGCGCCTACGGCATCGCGCAGAAGACGACCGTGGCGGAGGCCCAGGCCAAGCTGGCGACGGCACTGTCGGAGCTCGGCCTTGCGGTCGAAGAGGCCGATCGCCTGATGCCCCTTTATTTCCACGTTCTCGGCCTCGGCGATCCGGACGCCGCGCTGCAGCACGTCGAGCCCGAGCAGCTTCGGCGGCAGATATTCTTTGCGATTCGTACCGTGTTCGAACGGCGCCTGGTCCTGTCGCCGCTCCTGATCATTGTCGAGGATCTGCACTGGGCCGATGCCGTATCGCTTGAAGCGCTGCGGTTCCTGATGGACCGGCTGGAGCGTACGCGGCTGATGCTGTTGTTTACGCATCGGCCTATGCTGGAACTGGATCAGTTCGGCTCGGGGCGGATCAGCCATACAACCCTTCGATTGCTTCCGCTTGGTGATGCAGACGGACAAAAGCTGCTCGCGGCCTACTTCAGCCACGGTTGGAGTGAACCGCCGGGAAATCTGTTCAGTCGAATCCTGGAGCGCGCGGGCGGCAATCCACTCTTCTTTGAGGAAATCATCCGCGGTCTCATCGAAGCTGGCGCCTTGGAGCGTGACGGCTCACGGTGGCGGATCAAGTCAGATGAAGCCGCCGCCGGTATACCGGCAAGCATTCAGGCCCTGTTACTGGCGCGCCTGGACCGGCTGCCGCATGAGGTGCGCCGCTTGGCCCAGGAGGCCGCGGTGATCGGCCCACGTTTTGATGCGGCTCTTCTCGGTGCGATGGCATCGCAGCGGACGAAGGTGGAAGCGGGACTCGAGCTTCTGTGCGATGCCGAGATTGTCGAGGAGGTCGCGGGCGCGAACTCGATCTCGCTGCGATCTTATCGCTTTACGCAAACCATGCTTCAGGACGTGATCTATCAAAACCTGCTCTTGCAGCGTCGGATCGAGCTCCATGGACGGATTGGTGCCGCGCTGGAGCGGCTCTATGGCAATGAGCCCGAGCGCCTCGAGGACCTCATACTGCTCGGACATCATTTCAGCCTGAGCGCGAGCAAGCCGAAAGGTGCGCGCTATCTGCGCGCGGCCGGCGATCGCGCCCGCGCGACCTACGCCAATGACGATGCCGTCCGCTTCTACCAACAGGCCCTCGCCGTGTTGCTGGCCGGCGGGGAACGGGAGCCCGAACGCCTGATCCTCTGCGAGCGGATCGCGGAGCTGTGTGCCGCGGCCGGCCGGAGGATCACGGCTGAGGAGCACTACCAGAGTGCGCTGGAAGGTCATCGCAATGGGGAGGACCGCATCGGCGAAGCGCGAATTCTCCGCAAGCTTGGCCGATTGTTGTGGGACGCCGGCAAGCGGATCAAGGCAGAGGCGCATTATGCCGAGGCGGCCGAACGGCTGGGAGGGACCGACGCGCCCATCGAGTGGGCGCATCTCCTGCAAGAGCGTGGCCGTCTTTCGTTTCGCACGGGCGACCACGTGGCCGCCGCGAGATGGGTGGACGAGGCGCTTGGCTACGCCCGAAGCGTACCGGCGGACGCCGACAGGCAAGTCGGATTCGAGGCGGCGCGCGCCATTGCAGAGGCGCTCAACACCAAGGGGGTGGCACTGGCGCGGCTTGGCCGACACCAGGAGGCGGTGCGCGAGGTGGAGCAAAGTGTCGCAGCAGCCGAGGCCGCCGGTCTCCTCAACGTGGCCTGCCGCGGTTACACCAATCTCGGTGTGCTCTACACGATTGTCGACCCTGCGAAAGCCGTGGAGGTTTGCCGGCGCGGACTCGATGTCGCGCGTCGGATCGGCGATCTCGGGTTCCAGGCGCGCCTTCTCGCCAATTTTGCCGTTGCCTGTTGCACCTTCACGGACAAATGTACTGAGGAGGGGGTGCCGGCCGCCGAAAAGGCGATCGAAATCGACCGCGCGCTTGATCAGCGCGAGCATCTCTCCGTGCCGTTGATCGTGCTCGGGCAAATCCATCAATGCCATTTCCGGCCCGATCTGGCTGCTCGTTGCTACAATGAGGCAATCGAGGTGGCGAGCGAAACCGGCGAGCCGCAGCAGCTGTTTCCATGCTATGATGGTCTTGCGACGCTGAACCTTGATCGAGGCGACATGCCCGAGGCCGAGCGATATTTCGCGCTGGCACAGGACGTCTGCACGCGGCACGGGCTTGATCCCGCAGGGCTGATCGTACTGCCGTTTCTTGACTAGATCATGTGAAGGAGTGCCATCATGTCTGAACGTCACGTCGAGGGACCACTTCAACCGGGCGATCGTGCACCGAACGTCGTGCTGGACGCGATCACACGCGACGGAAAGATCGCGCTCGAAGACTTTCGCGGACAAAGCCCGATATTGGTGGGCCTGTATCGGGGGCTGCATTGCCCGTTCTGCCGCCGCCATATCGCGGCACAGGCGCAACTTGATGCCGCCTTGCACGAGAAAGGCGTCGAAAGTCTCACGGTGGTCAACACGCCGATCGAGCGCGCGCGACTCTATTTCCGTTACCATCCGTTGCCCAACCTGCTCGCTGCGTCCGATCCCGAGCGGCTCTCGCACCGCGCGTTCGGCCTGCCCAATCTCGAGTTCACGGAGAACGAGACCGAGTGGCCGCACAAGGTCGGCATGAACGTGGTCATGAGCATGCAAGTCGACATGCCCGGCGAATTGCCCGGCCCGATGAACCGGCCCGCGGCCGCGGAGTACCTCAATAACAAGGACGGCTATGAGATAACGGAAGCCGATCAGCGCATGGCGGCAACCGGCCAGGGCCAGCTCTTCGGGCAGTTTCTGCTCGACCGCGAGGGGGTTGTGCGCTGGAGCTTTACCGAGGTGCCCGAAGGCGGCCATCGCATGTTTGCCGCGCCGAGCCCGCAGGAGCTGATGTCGGCCGCCTCGCAGATGGCAAGCTAGGCACCGCGTCAGGCGATCATTCCGCCACCTTCGGCCGCTTGTCCACCAATGCTGCCGCCATCGCCGAGATCAGCGGGCGCATGAAATAGTGGTCTTCCACCGGCGAGACGTCCGTGCGCAAACCATGCGCGGTGAGCTCGCCCGAGACCGCCGGTCCGACCGACGCGATCAGCGTCCGCTCGAGGCCCGCGCGCAGCTTCGCCTCGCTGCCGTGGGCTCTCGCAGCTTCGATCAGCCGTCGGACCTGGCCGAGATTGGTCAGCGCGATCGAATCGATCCGCCCTTGGGCCATGTCATCAATGGCGGCGACGATGTTGGCGTCCGCCGCCTTGGTGTCATAGGCATAAGGCAGCACGGTATCGACTTCGGCACCTTGCGCCGACAGCGCACCGGTCAGCGCGCTGTGATCCTTGTCGGGATAGAGCTGGAGGCCGAGGCGGTGCCCCTTCAAATCGAGCTTGCCGAGCATCTCGATCACGCCCTCGGTGGTCGGCTTTTCCGTGGTCTGCTGCGCCTCGAGCCCGACTTCGCGCAGTGCCTTGCCGGGCTTCGGGCCGCGGGTGAATTTTCGCGATCTGGCAAGCGCCGCCACGAGGGCCTGATCGAGCCCTCGTGCGACGGCGAGCTTCATGATCCGCCGCAGCCCTTCGCCGGTCATCAGCACGAGATCGTCGAAGGGTCTGTCGATGGCGCGCCGGATCCAGGCCTCGATCGGCGTGGGGTCCGGTGCATCCTGGATGGTGAACATGGGGCATTGCACGACCTCGGCGCCTTGCTCGGCCAGCAGCTTCGAAAACTGCGCCTCCTCGCGCGTTTCCAGGATCAGGATGCGGGTGCCGTTCAAGCGGTGGGCCATGAGCCTACTCCGGTCAGTCAAAGCAATCGTGCGTTCATCCTGACTCCACGGTCGGGATTGGCGCAAGGTAGGGGCGGTGATAGAGCAGGGCGCAAATCGCGGGTCGTTCCGCAGCCGCTGCCCAAACCTTCATCAAGGCCCATGCCAGATCATCAATATGTCCTGACCCTGTCCTGTCCGGATCGTCCCGGCATCGTCTCGGCGGTGTCGACCTTCCTGGCGAATTCCGGACAGAACATCCTCGACGCCCAACAATTCGACGACACCGAGACCAACAAGTTCTTCATGCGGGTGGTGTTCACCGCTGCCGATCTCGCCGTGGAGCTGTCGGCACTCCAGACCGGCTTTGCCGCGATCGCCGAGCGCTTCGGAATGGAATGGCAGATGCGCGATCGCGCTGCGCATCGCAAAGTGATGCTGCTGGTGTCGAAGTCCGATCACTGCCTGGTCGACATCCTCTATCGCTGGCGCACGGGCGAGCTGCCGATGACTTTGGCCGCAATCGTCTCCAATCATCCGCGCGAGGTCTATGACGGGCTCGATTTCGGCGGGGTTCCGTTCCACTATCTGCCTGTTACGAAAGAGACCAAGCGCGAGCAGGAAGCGCAGATCCTCGATCTCGTCGCCAGGACCGGGACGGATCTCGTCGTGCTCGCCCGCTATATGCAGATATTGTCCGACGATCTCTCGGCAAATCTGTCGGGACGCTGCATCAACATCCACCACTCGTTCCTGCCGGGTTTCAAGGGCGCAAAACCCTATCACCAGGCCCATGAGCGTGGCGTCAAGCTGATCGGCGCCACCGCGCATTACGTCACGCGCGACCTCGACGAGGGCCCGATCATCGACCAGGACGTCGAGCGCATCAGCCATCGCGACACGCCTGAGGATCTCGTCCGAAAGGGCCGCGACATCGAGCGCCGCGTGCTGGCGCGCGCGATCCGCTACCATCTCAACGACCGCGTCATCCTCAATGGACGCAAGACCGTGGTGTTCGTGGATTGATTTGCTACGCTCTCGCCGCAAGCGGCGAGGGGCGCGACTAGCGCACCGCGGTGCCGGACGCCGAGCCCGTTGCGCCCTTCTGCGCCTGCTCTTCCTTTTCGCGATCCGCTGCCGGCATCAGTCGCCTGCGCTCGCGCTCCTTCATGTAGGCATCGTATTGCGGCGTGCCCGCCCGCGGCGGGGCGTCCGCCGGCAAGCCGCCGGCCCATTGCGGGACGTAGTCGCCCATGCCGGAGGAGAGCTTTTCGTTGACGGTGCCGCAGCCGGACAGGCCCGCGGAGAGCGCGAGGAGGATCAGGAGGGAACCGAAGGATCTGGGCATTGTACCATTGTACGGAGGCGAGGTCAGTCGTGTTGGACGCCAGGTCAGGCTGTCGCCGGGAGAGTAGCCTTCAACAAGGTAAAATAGGCTTATTCGAGGTAGGTAATTCGATACCGGAGTATACCGACCCAAGCCTTGCCGATGTTCAAATTCTGCAAACAAAAGACGAAATCCTCCATCCACCCGGCTGGGACCGTTTCTAGACTGCGGCAAGGGTTCGCGACAAAGTGGCTTGATCAGCAAAGAGGCTTTTTCGTTGACAGGTCCATTTCATTTGTACAATCGTACAAATGAAAGCGAGCGCAATCCTGATGCGGCAGTACCCGGACGTGACCCGATATCGCTTCTGCCGTCCGCAATCGAAACGCTCGGCTTGCGCCGAATGGTCGCCAAACGTCCGATTGACAATAAGGGCGCGAAAGACGCCATGTTGCGCGCGGCATCACGCGTGCGTGAGCTAGACTTAAGGCAAGGATCGGGCACTCGGTCCGGCGCACAAGAGATCAGGAATGAAGGGGAGGGACATCTGATGTTCGAACGCAAAAAACTGTCTCAAAAGGCTGCTTGGGCCGCAGCAGCTGCCGCCATCGCAGGCCTTGTGGCCGTCGCCCCGGCCAAGGCCGAGGACAGCGTCAAGGTCGGCCTGATCCTGCCGATGACCGGCGGTCAGGCCTCGACCGGCAAGCAGATCGAGAACGCGATCAAGCTCTACATGCAGCAGAAGGGCGACACCGTCGCCGGCAAGAAAATCGAGATCATCCTCAAGGACGATGCTGCGATACCCGACAAGACCAAGACGGCCGCGCAAGAGCTGATTGTCAACGACAAGGTCCATTTCATCGCCGGCTTCGGCGTGACGCCGGCCGCGCTCGCGGCGGCGCCGCTGGCTACGCAAGCCAAGATTCCGGAAGTCGTGATGGCAGCCGGCACCTCCATCATCACCGAGCGCTCGCCCTATATCGTGCGCACCAGCTTCACGCTGGCGCAGTCCTCCACCATCATCGCCGACTGGGCGGTGAAAAACGGCATCAAGAAGGTGGCGACGCTGACCTCGGACTACGCGCCGGGTAATGACGCGCTCAACTTCTTCAAGCAGAACTTCACCGCCGGTGGCGGCGAGGTGGTCGAAGAGGTCAAAACGCCGCTTGCAAATCCTGATTTCGCACCGTTCCTCCAGCGTATGAAGGATGCCAAGCCTGACGCGATCTTCGTGTTCGTGCCGGCCGGCCAGGGCGGTAACTTCATGAAGCAGTATGCTGAACGCGGGCTCGACAAGGCCGGCATCAAGGTGATCGGACCGGGCGACGTGACCGACGACGATCTCCTCAACAACATGGGCGACGCCGTGCTGGGCACGGTCACCGCTCACCTCTATTCCGCGGCGCATCCCTCGCAGATGAACAGGGATTTCGTCGCGGCCTACAAGAAGGCCTACGGAAACCGGCCGGGCTTCATGGCGGTGAGTGGCTATGACGGCATTCACCTGATCTACGAAGCGCTGAAGAAGACCAATGGCGACACCGACGGCACCAAGCTGGTTGAAGCGATGAAGGGCCAGAAGTGGGAGAGCCCGCGCGGCCCGATCTCGATCGACCCCGAGACCCGCGACATCGTGCAGAACATCTACATCCGGAAGGTCGAGAAGGTCGACGGCGAGCTCTACAACGTCGAGTTCGCGACCTTCGAAGCCGTCAAGGATCTCGGCAAGACCAAGAAGTGACGCACGAAAGTGCGCCATCCCGGCGCGCGCATTAGCGCACATCGGGGATCTCGCCCTCCACTCTCGTCATGCCCGAGCTTGACCCCGGCATCCACGCGAGAACCGAACCAAGAACGGGGATGACCGGGACAAGCCCGGCCATGACGATAACACCAAGCTGAGACGATGACCTCAATCCTCACCAACCTGTTCGATGGCGTCGCCTACGGCATGCTGCTGTTCGTGCTGGCTTGCGGGCTCGCGGTTACGCTCGGCTTGATGAACTTCGTCAACCTCGCCCATGGCGCCTTCGCCATGGCCGGTGGCTATGTCTGCATGGTGCTGGTCAACCGGATGGGCTGGCCATTCTTCGCGGCATTGCCGCTTGCATTCGTCTCCTCCGCTGCGATCGGCATCGTGCTCGAGCGCACGTTGTACCGACACCTCTATGCGCGCAGCCATCTCGACCAGGTGCTGTTCACGATCGGCCTCACGTTCATGTCGGTCGCGGCCGTCGACTACATCCAGGGCTCGTCTCGGGTCTTCATCAACCTGCCGGCGGCGCTCCAGGGTCAGTTCGACCTGTTCGGCGTTGGCATCGGCCGCTACCGGCTGATGATCATCGTGATCTGCGGGTTGCTCACCATCGGTCTCCAAATGGTGCTGGCCAAGACGCGGTTCGGCAGCCGCCTGCGCGCCGCGGTCGACGATCCCCGCGCCGCGAGCGGCCTCGGCATCAACGTGCCGCAGGTGTTCGCCTTCACATTTGCTTTTGGCTGCGGCCTGGCCGGTCTCGGCGGCGCGCTGAGCGCCGAGATCCTCGGCCTCGACCCGTACTTTCCGCTGAAGTTCATGATCTACTTCCTGATCGTGGTCACCGTCGGCGGCTCGTCCTCCATCACCGGCCCGTTTCTGGCCTCGCTGCTGCTCGGCATCGGCGACGTTGCCGGCAAATATTACGTGCCGAAGATGGGACCTTTCGTGATCTACACCATGATGATCGTGATCCTGATCTGGCGCCCGAACGGTCTGTTCGGCCGCACGGCCGCGCGTTGAGTTCGCCGATGAGCGCCTCCTCCGACGTCGGCTATCACGCCCAGCGCCAGGCACGCTGGCACTATGGCGAGGCCGCTTTCTGGCTGATCGTGCTGGCCTGCGGCTTCGTATTTCCCTCGCGCTACTTGATCATGACGGATATCCTGCGGCTCGCGCTGTTTGCGATGTCGCTCGATCTGATCCTCGGCTACGCCGGCATCGTCTCGCTCGGCCATGCCGCCTTCTTCGGCGTCGGTGCTTACGCTGCGGGGCTTCTTGCGCTGCACGGGATCATCAACGAGCCCGTGCTTGCGCTTGTCGTCGCTGGCATTGTCGCGATGGTGCTCGGCTTCGCCACCAGTTTCCTGGTGATCCGCGGCGTCGACCTGACGCGGCTGATGGTGACGCTCGGCATCGCGTTGTTGCTTGAGGCGCTGGCCGAACGCTTCTCCAGCATCACCGGCGGCACCGACGGCCTGCAGGGTATCGAGATGCAGCCGATCTTCGGTGAGATTCCGTTCGACATGTTCGGCAAGACCGGCTTCTTCTATTCGCTCGCCGTTCTGTTCCTGTTGTTCCTGTTCGCCCGCCGGGTCGTGCATTCCCCGTTCGGGCTGTCATTGCGCGCGATCAAGAACAATCCGCTGCGCGCGGCCGCGATCGGCATCCCCGTCAACCGTCGGCTGATTGCGATCTACACGCTCGCGGCGTTCTATGCCGGCATCGCAGGCGCGCTGTTCACCCAGACTACCGCGATCGCCTCGCTCGATGTGTTCGCCTTCGAGCGCTCGGCGGACTTGATGCTTGTGCTCGTGATCGGCGGCACCGGCTATCTCTACGGCGGGCTGATTGGCGCGGTGCTGTTCCGCATGCTGCAGGAATTGTTCTCGACCATCACTCCGCAATACTGGCAGTTCTGGATCGGCCTCGTGCTGGTCGTGATCGTCCTGGTCGGCCGCCAGCGCCTGCATCGCTGGATGCTGTATGTGCCCAATCTGGTCATCAGGCAGATAGCGGGGCGCAAGGCCGTCGTCGCCGTGCCGGAGAGCGACGCATGACCATCGTGCTCGAAACCCAGAATCTCGAAAAGCAGTTCGGCGGTCTGCGCGTCACCCGCGACTTGTCACTAAAAATCGAACAAGGCGCCCGCCACGCGCTGATCGGCCCCAACGGCGCCGGCAAGACCACGGTGATCAACCAGCTCACCGGCGTGCTCAAGCCGAACTCGGGCCGCATCCTGCTCGAAGGCCAGGACGTCACGGATCTGCCCGTGCACAAGCGCGTGTTGCGCGGCCTCTCGCGCACCTTCCAGATCAACCAACTCTATCCCGACCTGACGCCGCTCGAGACCATCGGTCTCGCTGTCTCTGAGCGCCTCGGCCATGGCGGCGACTGGTGGCGGCGGATGGGCACGCGCAGCGACGTCAACAGCGAGATCGCCGACCTCCTGACGCGCTTCCACCTGCTCGACGTCATGAACGAACAGACGGTGACGCTGCCTTACGGCAAGCAGCGCCTGCTCGAGATCGCGGTCGCGATCGCCGCCAAGCCGCGCGTGCTGCTGCTGGACGAGCCCGCCGCCGGCGTGCCCGAGAGCGAGCGCCACGACATTCTCGCCGTCGTCGGCAGCCTGCCGCGCGACGTTACCGTGCTACTGATCGAGCACGACATGGACCTCGTGTTCTCCTTCGCCGACCGCATCTCTGTCCTGGTCTCCGGCGCGCTGCTCACCGAAGGCCCGCCCGAGCAGGTCGCGCGCGACCCGCAGGTCAAGGCGGTCTATCTCGGCGAGGAGGCGGTCAATGTCTGACCTGCTCGCGATCGACTCGCTTCGCGCCGGCTACGGCGAGGCCGTGGTGCTGCCGAACATGTCGCTGCGTCTCGCCGAAGGCCAGGTGCTGGCGCTGTTGGGGCGCAACGGTACCGGCAAGACCACGCTGATCAACTCGATCGTCGGCGTCACCCGTCGCTTCTCCGGAACTGTCAGGCTCGCCGGTACCGACGTCGCGACCTTGCGGCCCGACCAACGGGCGCGCTCCGGGATCGGCTGGGTGCCGCAGGAGCGCAACATCTTCCGCTCGCTCACGGTGGAGGAGAACATGTCCGCAGTGGCCCAGCCCGGTCCCTGGACCGTCGAAAGGGTCTACGAGATGTTCCCGCGGCTGAAGGAGCGGCGGAGCAATTTTGGCAACCAGCTCTCCGGCGGTGAGCAGCAGATGCTGGCAATCGGCCGCGCGCTGACCCTCAATCCCAAAGTGCTTCTCCTGGACGAGCCGACCGAGGGCCTTGCCCCCATCATCGTCGAGGAGCTCTTGAAGGCGATCGGGACCATCACGCGGGCGGGCGGCATCTGCTCGATCATCGTCGAGCAGAATGCCCAAAAGATTTTGGGGCTGGCCGACCGTGTTGTGATATTGGAGCGCGGAACGATCGTCCACGACGCCCCGAGCGCCGCGCTGAAGGCCGACCCGTCGGTCCTCGAGCGCCACCTCGGCGTTGCAGGGGCGGCGGCCCACTAAAAAATTCACGGGAGTTTAAGAATGCAGCGAACCAAAGCCCCCTTCCGCGCCGACGAGGTCGGCAGCCTCCTGCGTCCCGCCAAGATCAAGGAAGCCCGCGCCAGGCTGGAGAAGGGCGAGATCTCGGCTGACGATCTGCGCAAGATTGAGGACTTGGAGATCGAGAAGGTCGTGCATAAGCAGGCTTCGCTCGGCCTGAAGCTCGCAACCGACGGCGAATTCCGCCGCTCCTGGTGGCATTTCGACTTCCTGGCCAAGCTCACCGGCTGCGAAATGTTTCACCCCGACACAGGCATCCAGTTTGCGGGCGTCGAGACCCGGCACGACGCGGTGCGCGTGATTGGCAAGCTCGATTTTCCCGACGACCATCCTATGCTGGATCACTTCCGCTTCCTGAAGAAGGTCGCCGACCAGGCCCACGTCACCGCCAAGATGACGATCCCGTCGCCAGCGGTGCTGCATTTCCGCGGCGGCCGCAAGGCGATATCCAAGGACGTCTATCCCGATCTCGACACCTTCTACGAAGACCTGGGCAAGACCTACCGCAAGGCCGTGAAGGCGTTCTATGACGCCGGCTGCCGCTATCTTCAGTTCGACGACACCGTGTGGGCCTATCTCTGCTCGCCGGACGAATTGCAGAAGGCGCGCGAGCGGGGCGACAATCCCGAGGGTCTCCAGCAGATCTATGCGCGCGTCATCAACTACGCGCTGGCCGAGAAGCCTGCCGACATGGTGGTGACGACGCATGTCTGCCGCGGCAATTTCCGCTCGACCTGGATTTCGTCAGGCGGCTACGAGCCGGTTGCCGAGACCATGCTCGCCGGCACCAATTACGACGGCTATTTCCTCGAATACGACAGCGATCGTGCCGGTGGCTTCGAGCCGCTGCGCTTCCTGCCCAAGGGCAACAAGGTCGTCGTGGTCGGCGTCATCACCTCGAAATTCGGTGAGCTCGAGAACAAGGACGCGATCAAGCGCCGTCTCGAGGAAGCCGCCAAGTTCGCCCCGCTGGAGCAGCTCGCGCTCTCCCCGCAATGCGGCTTTGCCTCGACCGAGGAAGGCAACATCCTCTCGGAGGAGGAGCAGTGGGCCAAGCTCAGCCTCGCCGTGGACATCGCAAAGGAAGTGTGGGGCAATTGAGCTCTACGCAGCCTGTCGCGTGAGTGAGGGTTAACTGGCGCAACACCCCCGATGTCGTCCCGGCCTAGTGCGCAATTGCGCACTAGGCCGGGACGATACGGAGTATGAGGCACGACGCTTCGCACCCGTAGCAAACACGCCCCTCATTTCTCCGCCAGATAGACCTCTCCCAGCAGCGACGAGTTCGACCACGGCACCTGCTTGCTCTTCGTGGTCGAAACCACCTCCGCCCGCACACGTGTCAGCATCTGCTGCACCTCGAGACCGGGCGTGCCGATGTGGCGGGAGAGCGCGGCGGAGAACGGCGAGTTGGCGCCTTCGCCGTCGAGCGCGACCTGGCCCGGTGCAGTGGCGAAAGCGATCAGCGTGCCGGCGCCAAGCGTCGCGCCGGCGCCCCTGCTCGTTGGCGCTGCGAGGCCCTAGGCAGCTTCGATGGCGCGGTTGGTGCCGGCTGATGCGACCTGCTGTGCCATCGGATTATTGCGGCAGGCATCGAAGATCAAAATGTTGGTGCGGACCTGGTCGTCGAGGCCGGCCATGATCGTGTCCATGTCGATCATCGCGTCCGTCATCCTCGCGCCCGGCTTGAGTTCGACGTCGACGGGAATGAGATAGTTGCGACCGTCGACCTGCACGCCGTGGCCCGCATAGTAGACTAATACGACCTGCGCCCGCGCCGCCTCCCGCAAGAAGTCACGCGTCATCGTCTGCACGCCCCGCGGTCGAGATCGACGCCTTCTGATACCGTGAAGCCGATATCACGCAAGGCCCTGGCAACGGCGCGCGTGTCATTGGGCGGATTGGGCAGCGCCTTGACATGCGCATAGGCGCCGTTGCCGATGATCAGCGCCATGCGCGTGCCGCGCGCGGCCGGAGCAGGCGAGGGGGGCGGCGCGGCACCGGTCTGCTGGGGAGCCGGTCCCTTTGCCGGCTCGGTCGTCGATGACGGCGCATCGCGCGGGATCGGTGCGCTTGGGTCCGTGATCAGCGACAACCGCACCTTTGCGGTGGCTTGATTGGCCTTGCTGCCGGCATCGGACGCCGCGATCGCCAGCGTCGTCTTGTAGTCGTCGCTCGCGTGCGCGTAATCGGCTTTCGCCTCATAGGTCAGCGCGCGATGGGTGCAGCCCGAGATCAGCACGCTGTTCGGCGGCGTCATGATGTTGACGGGCGGCTTCTCTTTCGCGAGCCGAATCGCTTCGCTCCCGTCGGCAATCGCGCGATCGTAATCGCCTCTGACACGCCAGATCGCGATCCGGTTGATCAGCGGCTGCGGCAGCGTCGGGTCGAGCCGTATCGCCTGGTTGATGTCGGCCAGCGCGCCGTTGAGATCGCCAAGTGCCTCCTTCGCGATACCGCGGTTCTGGAACGAGAACGCCGATTTTGGATTGGCCTTGATCGACATGTCGTAGTCGGCGATCGCCTTGGCGTAATCGCCTTTGCCGCGCCAGGCATTGCCGCGGAGGATGGTGCCATCACGCGGGCCGAGCTTCAGCGCATCGTCGAAATCAGCGACCGCGATCTCGTAGTCGCCTTTGTCGTAATACGCTGAGCCGCGCAGGTTGTAGGCCGCTTGGCTCGGCTGGAGCCGGATCGCTTCCGTGGCGTCGGTGACGACCTTTGGGTATTCGCCCTTCTTGTTCCAGCCCACCGCGCGCCAGAAGTAGACCGTCGCGAGCTGCTCGCCTTTGAACACCTTCAGCGCGATGATCTTGCTGCAGGCGTCGATCATTTGTTCCGCCGGCGTGGTGTCGGTGGTGCAGAGCGGCCCAAGCTGGTTGCGCGCCTGCGCAAAAGCTGGCGCCGACCACAGGGTTGCGGCAAGCAGGCAGAGCGCGACGAGCAGGCGACGCATTGGCGGTGGTCCCGTAGAGGAGAGGCGTCTGTTTGTTGCCCGGCAGGGAAGGTGGTTCACGGCCTCCCAGTTGTGCACACGGCAAACAAGGGGGATCTATCCCTATTCCCTCAGTGGGCAGATTTTGCTAGGAGGCACTACCCAATCCTTCTGCCCACCGCGTCCCACTCTATGAAGAATGACGAGATCCTGAGCCAAATCACCGAGTTCTGCCGTAAGGCGGACATGGCGGAGTCGACGTTCGGCCGGCGCGCGGTGAACGATGGGAAGCTCGTGCACCGCTTGCGAGAGGGCAAGCGCATCACGATCGATACCCTGGACCGGATCCAGGCCTACATGGCCGCATCGATGGCCGGCGGCGTGCCGCCGCCGCGGGGGCTTCAGGTGCCCCCGGAAAAGCGCGATCCGCGCGGCAATTTCCGCTTTTTCGAGAACCGGCAGAAATACCTGCTGTTCGTCCACACTTGCAGTGAGAAGCGGGTGGTCGCCGAGCGTGTGGCGCTAGAGCTTGCCAGCATCCATCCCCGGCCCCCGGCGCTGCGCGTGTTCGATGCCGGCGTTGGCGACGGCACGGTACTGGCGCGCGTGCTGCGCTCGATGCACCAGCGCTTTCCGCACATGCCGTTCTATGTTGCCGGCAAGGAGCTCAGTCTCGAGGACCTCCGCCTGACGCTGGACAAGGTGCCGGATCGCATTTTCGAGCACCCGGCCTCGGTGTTCGTTTTTACCAACATGCTCTACGCGGAGGCGCCCTGGCTCACGCCGGCATCGCCCGCGGCCGCCGCCGCGACCGTTTGGCACGAGGTTCCCCTGCGGGGGGCTTCCTCCGGTGAGTTCGAGATGCAAATCGCGGAGTTGAAGCCGTTTTTGGAGCAGAACTGGCGGGCGGCGGTCAGCCCGCGCACGGGGATGCCGCTCTATGAGCGGCCTGTCGTGCTGGTGCTCTACCGTGAAGATCAGCGTTTTCTGCTCGATTCGACCATTCCCCGGCCGGGCCAGGCCGAGGCCAATTTCGACCTCGTTATTGCATCCCAGCCATACCGCGCGCTTTCCTCGGTCAATTTTCGGGCAAAACGGATCATTGCGCCCCTGGCCCGGGCCTTGCGGGCGGGCGGCCGCTTGATCGGTATTCACTCCCATGGCCAGGATCCAGGCATGGAGATGATCCAGGCGATCTGGCCCGGAGAAAATCCTTTCTCGGTGAGCCGTCATGAGCTATTGCGCGCGGTGAAGTACGAGCTCGGCTCGGTGGGCCGCGACTTAAATTTTAATGCTTACGCTGATAACCGCTCGATCTTCAGGTATGATATGGAAGCGCTGCCCAACGAGGTGACAGGCACTATCGGAACCTCGACAGCCTTTGCAGCCTGGAATGCGGCGGTGTATGTCGCTCAGATTGAGGACGACCGGTTGACGGAAATGACTCAAAACGGCCGCACTCTGGACGCCGCCAGGGACGTGCTGCGAAAGTACAATGGGCTCTGGTTTCTCGACGAATCCTACGTCATCTCGCGCCGGCGTGATTGACATCATTCAAAGCTAAATATCGCAACGCCCGCCAGCTAGCGGCGGAACAAGGGGTTACTGATGCGCGCGTCCTATCTCTTCACCAGCGAGTCCGTGTCCGAAGGCCATCCGGACAAGGTGTGCGACCGGATCTCCGACGAGATCGTCGATCTGTTCTACCGCGAAGGACCGAAAGCAGGCATCGATCCGTGGCAAATCCGTGCCGCCTGCGAAACGCTCGCGACCACCAACAAGGTCGTGATCGCCGGTGAGACCCGCGGTCCTGCCTCCGTCACCAATGAGCAGATCGAAGGCGTCGTGCGCGCCGCGATCAAGGACATCGGCTACGAGCAGGAAGGTTTCCACTGGGAGAAGGCGGACATCGAGATCCTGCTGCATCCGCAGTCGGCCGACATCGCGCAGGGCGTCGATGCGCTGCAGCCGGGCGAAGTCAAGGAAGAGGGCGCGGGCGACCAGGGCATTATGTTCGGCTACGCCACTAACGAGACGCCGGATCTGATGCCGGCGCCGATCTTTTACGCCCACAAGATCCTGCGCCTCATCTCGGAAGCGCGCCACTCCGGCCGCGAGAAGGTGCTGGGCCCGGACTCCAAGAGCCAGGTCACCGTGCAGTACGAGAACGGCAAGCCGGTCGGCGTGCGCGAGATCGTGGTGTCGCACCAGCATCTGATCGAGGACATCTCGTCCAAGCAAATTCGCGACATCGTCGAGCCCTATGTGCGCGAGGCGCTGCCGAAGGACTGGATCACGGCGAAGACCATCTGGCACATCAACCCGACCGGCAAGTTCTACATCGGCGGTCCCGACGGCGATTCCGGCCTGACCGGCCGCAAGATCATCGTCGACACCTATGGTGGCGCGGCTCCGCACGGTGGCGGCGCGTTCTCCGGCAAGGATCCGACCAAGGTCGACCGCTCCGCGGCTTACGCTGCCCGCTATGTCGCCAAGAACATCGTCGCGGCCGGTCTTGCCGACCGCTGCACGCTGCAGCTCGCCTACGCCATCGGCGTGGCGCGTCCGCTGTCGATCTACATCGACACCCACGGCACCGGTAAGGTGTCGGAGGATCAGCTCGAGAAGGCCGCGGCCAAGGCGATGGATCTCACGCCGCGTGGCATCCGCAACCATCTCGATCTCAACCGCCCGATCTACGCGCGCACCTCCGCCTATGGCCATTTCGGCCGTACTCCCGACAACGAGGGCGGCTTCTCCTGGGAGAAGACCGATCTTGTCGAAGCGCTCAAGCGCGCGGTCTGATTCCCGGGACGCCGCCACGGCGGCGAACCCGGTTCTTCCATCGTATCGAGATTCCGGGCTCGCCCCTCCAGGGCGACCCGGAATGACCAATTCAACAACAGGACGCCCGCAATGAACGCGAAGCCCGGCTTCACCGATTACATCGTCAAGGACATTTCGCTCGCCGATTTCGGCCGCAAGGAGCTCTCGCTCGCCGAGACCGAGATGCCCGGCCTGATGGCCACCCGCGAGGAGTACGGCCCGAAGCAGCCGCTGAAGGGCGCGCGCATCGCCGGCTCGCTGCACATGACGATCCAGACGGGCGTGCTGATCGAGACGCTGGCCGCGCTCGGCGCCGACATCCGCTGGGTCTCCTGCAACATCTATTCGACGCAGGACCACGCCGCGGCGGCGATCGCAGCCGCCGGCATTCCGGTATTCGCCGTCAAGGGTGAGAGCCTTACCGAGTACTGGGACTACACCGCCAAGCTGTTCGACTGGCACGGCGGCGGTCACCCGAACATGATCCTCGACGACGGCGGCGACGCCACCATGTACGTCCATCTCGGCCTGCGCGCCGAGAACGGCGACACCAAGTTCCTGGACAAGCCGGGTTCGGAAGAAGAGGAAGTCTTCTTCGCGCTTCTGAAGAAGCAGCTCAAGGAGAAGCCGAAGGGCTACTTCGCCGAGATCGCCAAGAGCATCAAGGGCGTTTCCGAAGAGACCACCACGGGCGTGCATCGTCTCTATGACATGCAGAAGGCCGGCACGCTGCTATGGCCGGCCATCAACGTCAACGACAGCGTCACCAAGTCGAAGTTCGACAACCTCTATGGCTGCCGTGAATCGCTGGTCGACGGCATCCGTCGCGGCACCGACGTGATGATGTCCGGCAAGGTCGCGATGGTCGCGGGCTTCGGCGACGTCGGCAAGGGTTCGGCCGCCTCGCTGCGCCAGGCCGGCTGTCGCGTCATGGTCTCCGAAGTCGATCCGATCTGCGCGCTGCAGGCGGCGATGGAAGGCTATGAAGTCGTGACCATGGAAGACGCCGCGCCCCGCGCCGACATCTTCGTCACCGCGACCGGCAACAAGGACATCATCACGATCGAGCACATGCGCGCGATGAAGGATCGCGCCATCGTCTGCAACATCGGTCACTTCGACAACGAGATCCAGATCGCGGGTCTGCGTAACCTGAAATGGACCAACATCAAGCCGCAGGTCGACGAGATCGAATTCCCCGACAAGCACCGTATCATCATGCTGTCGGAAGGCCGCCTCGTGAACCTCGGCAATGCGATGGGCCATCCGTCCTTCGTGATGTCGGCTTCCTTCACCAACCAAACGCTGGCGCAGATCGAGCTTTTCGCCAACAACAAGGACGGCAAGTACAAGAAGGAAGTCTACGTGCTGCCGAAATCACTCGACGAAAAGGTCGCGCGCCTGCACCTCGCCAAGATCGGCGTCAAGCTCACCGAGCTGCGCAAGGACCAGGCCGACTACATCGGCGTCAAGCAGGAAGGTCCGTACAAGTCGGACCATTATCGCTACTGATCCGCTGATCGTATCTATTTTCGACGCAAAGCCCCGGAGCGATCCGGGGCTTTGTTGTCTTGAGCGTGACGCACGCGTCTCTTCGCGGTTGTATCAGGGCCGATTGCCAGTTGACGAGCGATGATCCCGGTCTGACAATCCTGGCGGCGGAGGAAACAATGGCTCAAGACCATTTCGACGTGCTGATCGTCGGCGCCGGCCTGTCCGGTATCGGCGCGGGCTTCCACTTGCAGACCAAATGCCCGGGCAAGAGCTACGTCATCCTCGAGGGCCGCGACTGCATCGGCGGGACCTGGGACCTATTTCGCTATCCCGGCGTCCGCTCCGACAGCGACATGTTCACGCTCGGCTATTCCTTCAAGCCCTGGACCGATCCGAAGGCGATCGCCGACGGCGCGCAAATCCTCAACTACGTTCGCGAAACCGCGGCCGAGAACGGCATCGAGAAGCACATCCGCTTCCGCCATCACGTCAAGCGTGCCGCGTGGTCGACGAGTGAGGCGCGCTGGACCGTCGAGGCCGAGCGCATCACCGGCGAGGGCGGGGCAGAAACCGTGCGCCTCACCTGCAATTTCCTGTTCATGTGCTCGGGCTATTACAAATACGAGGCCGGATATATGCCGGAGTTTCCGGGCGTCGCGGATTTCGCCGGCCGCATCGTGCATCCGCAGAAATGGACTGACGACATCGACTGTGCCGGCAAGCGCGTCGTCGTGATCGGCTCGGGCGCGACCGCGGTGACGCTGGTGCCGGAGCTCGCCAAGACGGCCGTGCAGGTCACCATGCTGCAGCGCTCGCCGACCTATGTGGTGTCGCGCCCGGCGCAGGATCCCGTCGCCAACAAATTGCGGCGCAATCTGCCGACGCGGCTTGCCTATCACCTGATCCGCTGGCGCAACGTGATGTGGGGGATGTTCTTCTTCCAGCTCAGTCGGCGCCGCCCTGCGAAGGTGAAGGAGCTGGTTCTCAAGGGCGTGCAGATGGCGCTCGGCCCCGACTACGACGTCGCGACCCATTTCACGCCGCGCTACAATCCGTGGGACCAGCGGCTCTGCCTCGTGCCGGATGGCGGCGGTCTTGACATCAGTGTCGACGGCCGCGCCGTCGATTTCGCCAACACGCTGACCTACAAGGGCATGATGTATGCCGACGTGCCCAACATGGCTTCTGCGTTCGGCTACACCAACGCATCATGGACGCTGAAATGCGACCTCACCTGCGAATATGTCTGTCGGCTCATCAACTACATGGACCGGCACAATTTCCGGCAGTACATGCCACATAATGACGATCCCACGATCACGGCGCAGCCGTCGCTCGATTTCACCTCGGGTTATGTGCAGCGCTCGGTCGCAAAGATGCCGAAGCAAGGTTCGAAGCAGCCGTGGCGGCTCTACCAGAACTACGCGCTCGACATCGTCTCCTTGCGGTTCGGCCGGATCGATGACGGCGTGATGCAATATTCCTGATCGCGACGCATATGGCCGGGTTTGCTGTGAAGAAATATGTGATGTCGAACCCGACCGCTGATGTGGTCGGGGATAAACTTGCTGCTTGGCATCTGCGTCTGTCATGTCGTCCTCGTGCGCGCGAAGGCGCTAGCGTTCAGTGGCCGGCGCTCTGGCCGCCGTCGACATGCAGGATTTCGCCGGTGACGAAGGAGGCGCCCTCGAGATAGAGCACGGCATCGACGATGTCGGACATCTCGCCCATATGGCCGACAGGATGCAGCGCATCGAGTTGGGCGTGCGTCGCGACTGGGTGCATCGACGACTTGATGATGCCGGCCGAGACCGCGTTCACGCGGATACCGCGCTTGGCATACTCGATCGCGAGCGACTTGGTCGCGGCGTTCAACCCGCCCTTGCTCAGCGAGGCCAGCACCGAGGGCACGTTCGAATTGGCCTGGTCGACCAGCGTCGTCGTGATCTGGACGACATGGCCCGACCCCTGCTTCTCCATCTCGGCGATGGCAAGCTGCGTGACGTGAAAGAAGCCTGCGACGTTGGTGCCCATCACCCCCACATAGTCCTCCGCCGTGTACTGCGTGAACGGCTTTGCGACGAAAATGCCGGCGTTGTTGACCAGCGTGTCGACGCGACCGAAGCGGGCGACGGCTTCCGAGACCACGCGTTCGGCGGTGCTCCGGTCGGCGATGTCGCCGGCAATGGCGAGGACGTCTTCGTCGCCCGCCGGCTTGATGGAGCGCGCCGTCGCGACGACGCGATAGTTGCGATCGCGAAAACCCCGGACCAGGGCGGCGCCAATACCCTGCGAAGCACCGGTGATGATGGCAACCTTCTGTTCGATACCCATGACGGGCTCCTGTTGTTGGCTTTCAGAACCTGCGCCAGCAGCGGCTGGCTTGGTCGACGAGGTACGCCGCAGCGGGCCGGCTGCGAATACGCGCTGTCCGGCAGACACTCTTTCGCGGCGCGAACGAATGCCGGACCGGCTCCCGGCGGTGGTTGTCGCAGCGGGAGCGAACGCCTAGCTTGCAGTCGGAGCTCGATGGGCTGGCGGGAAACCTATGGATCGTCTGGATGCGATGAAGGTGTTTGTCCTTGCGGTGGACGAGGGCAGCCTCGCCGCCGCCGGCCGCAAGCTCGGCCGTTCGCCAGCGGCGGTGAGCCGCGCTATTGCTTTCCTGGAGCAGCGGGTTGGTGCCGAGCTGCTGCACAGGACCACACGCTCCATCAAGCTGAGCGAGGAGGGCGAGCGCTATGTCGCGGTCTGTCGCCGCGTGCTCACCGAGTTGGAGGAGGCCGACGACATCGCGGCCGGGCCGCGCACGGCCCCTCGCGGCTTGCTCACGATCACTGCGCCCGTGGTGTCGGGTGAGATGGTGCTGCGGCCGATCCTCGATGCGTTTCTCGATGCCTATCCGACCGTCTCGGCAAAACTCCTGCTGTTCGATCGCGCCGTCAATCTGATCGAGGAGGGGGTCGACGTCGCGCTTCGCATCGGTCATCTCGCGGATTCGGCAATGGTCGCGATGCGGGTCGGTGAGATCAGCCGCGTCGTGGTAGCATCACCGCGCTATCTGAAGCAGCATCCGCGCATTACCGAGCCCGGCGACCTCGCCAAGCACCAGATCGTCGCGATGGCGCACCTTCCCAATTCCTGGACCTTTGCACCGCAGGCCGGCTCGTCGGCCGCCCGCACGGTGCAGTTCACGCCGCGGCTCGTCGTCAACAGCACCTATGCGGCGGTGGCCTCGGCCGTCGCCGGCCGCGGTGTGGCGCGAATGTATTCGTACCAGGTAGGTGAGCAGGTCGCGCGCGGCGAACTCGAGATCGTCCTGGCCGGCGACGAGGATCCCGAGATGCCCGCGCATTTGATCTGTCCGCAGGGCCGGCTCTCGGTCCCGAAGGTGCGGACCTTCACGGATTTTGCCGTGCCGCGGCTGAAGAAGCAGTTTGCTCAGCTCAAGAACGGCATCACTGCACGGTGAGCCGCTGCACGCACGGGCAATGCGTTGTTTTGCGTATACGGCCGCTCGGCTGAATCGGCCATGCTGCCCGAACGGTTAACGTCGGATTAACCGCGGAGTCCTAGCCTGTCTCGGCCGGGGTTACTTGCAAGGCCGAGGTGAGCCCAATGGAAGCCCAGAGAATCGCGGTCGACGCCGTCGTCGCGTTGACCGATTGCGACCGCGACGCCGTCATCGCGTTCATCCGCCGCCTGTATCTCGCCGGCGTCACCGACCCCAAGCGCCTGACCTTCAAGGGCCTCCAAGCGCTGTCACGGGCCTGATTCGGCTCGTTTCGACCTCAAGTTCCCAGCCCTGATCTCCGGAGCGTAATTGCAACCCACCGGCGAATATCTTGCCGCTCGGGCCGCGTCGGGATAGATCACGTCCCCGGTTGAATCACCGGGGAACGGGGGAGATGTTAAAACAGTTTTTTGCGCCGCAACTCGTCATTCTCTATGTGCTGGCGGCATCGACGATCTACGTTCATTTCCGCGGCAAGCAGCGGCTGCGCTTAGTGCGCCAGCTCGGGGACCACTCCACCTATCTCGCGCCTTACAATGTGTTGATGTACGCGGCCTCGGCGGTGCCGAACAAGCCGGTGATCCCGGTGGAGCAGTTTCCGGAGCTGAAAGCCCTCAGCGAAAATTGGGAGACCATTCGCGACGAGGCCGTTCGCCTGTTCGACGTAGGCTTCATTCGCGCGGCGGCGACAACAACGGTGGGGCTTCTATTCGTTCTTCAAGAGCGGCTGGAAACGCTTTTACCTGAAATGGTACGATGACTTCCTGCCTTCGGCGCGCACGCTGTGCCCGAAGACGGTGGAGCTGCTCAACTCCATTCCGAGCGTGCATGGTGCGATGTTTTGCGATGCTGCCGACGGGCGGCAAGCTCGGCGCCCACCGCGATCCCTTCGCCGGTTCGCTGCGCTACCACCTCGGTCTTGTCACGCCGAACTCGAACAAGTGCCGCATCCTGGTCGACGGCGTCGAATGCGTCTGGCGCGACGGTGAGGCCTTTATGTTCGGCGAGACCTTCATCCACAGCGCCGAGAATGCCACCGACGTCAACCCCATCATCCTGTTCTGCGACGTCGAGCGTCCGATGAAATACGGCTTCATGACCGCGATCAACCGTTGGGTCAGCCACCACATCGTCAAGGCCTCTGCAACCCAGAACGTCGACAGCGAGAGCGTCGGCCTGCTCAACAAGGTGTTCGGCAAGCTCTACGAGATCCATCTTGCGAGCCGCAAGGTCAAGGAATGGAATCGCAACGTCTACTACACGCTCAAATATTCGCTGACGGCGGTGATCCTCGGTCTCATCGTGCTGTCGGCATGCGGTGATCGCGTTTAGTGACGGTGCTTGTGTTCTTCGGAGCCATCAGGGCGTTGGTAACCGCGCAGCTCCGCGTATCGCTGCATTTGGCTCTGATCGAGCAGGGCGGTTGTCGACAGATGATATTTGAGGTGGCTTTCGCGGAGCAGTGCCTGGGTTTCCGAAATGGCAACGAGGGCTGTCTTGAGTGACTCCGATGTCACGACGCGGGCGGAGAAGAGGCGGTCCAACTCCGTTTCCTGCTCGACCAGCGTGTTACCCAGCGGAACCGCCTCTTGCTTCATGGCTCGTCGATCTGCTGCTGCGACAGCGCCTTGACGGGGCGATGCTCAAGACCGGCATAGGGCTGAACGGACTGCGCGCTGGCAACGTTGCACGAGACGATAAGCGTGGCCGCAAGCAGGAGAAGGCGTCTCATGAGTCTGGCTCCATGAAATCAGCCCGGCTGGTCGATCGATCTCCACCGGTGCTCTCCACATATCTTGCTGGACGGTTCGCCTCATGGCAACAAAGATTGCCGCGATTGAGTTGCCGAACATGGAGCAGACGATGGTCTCCTTGCCGACCGCGAATACCGAGATCACGCAGTTCTTCCGCGCGTGGCTGGAAACCTTCGCAGGCTATGTCCGCGAGGTCGACTATGCTTCGGCGCGGCCGCTTTTCCATCCGGAAGTGCTGGCCTTCGGCACGCACAATGACGTCATTCCCGGCCTCGACCAATGGATCACCACGCAATGGGACAACGTGTGGCCGAAGACGTCCGACTTCCGTTTCATCATCGACCAGGCCTCGGTCCTGGCATCGTCCGATGGCACGATAGCGACCGTGGTCGTGCCGTGGACGAGCACGGGCTATCATCCCGACGGCAGCGCGTTTCCGCGCCCCGGCCGGGCCACGATGGTGTTTTCAAGACATGGCGATGGCTTGCTGTGCGTGCATTCCCACATGTCGCACAATCGCGGTGTGCCACAGGCAAGCCACGCCGATCGGCCGGTGAAGGCTTGGTAGTGCCGCCGGGCTTATCGGTCGACTAAAGTTTTACCCTCTCATTCCAGGTCGGTTGGAACCTTTGGAACCCACCGTCGTTTTTTCGGCAACAAGAACAGGTGAAAACACGCAAGCGGGGCCTATCTGAGGATGCGCTCCCATGGCAACCCTTCATCTCGACGCCACGCGACTTACCGCCCCCGAGCATCAGCGCCAGCTTCGCCGCGCCGTGATCGCCTCCACAATCGGGACCGCGATCGAGTGGTATGACTTCTTTCTTTACAGCACCGTCACGGGGCTAGTTTTCGCAAAGCTCTTCTTTCCTCACTCCGATCCCTGGGTCGGCACGCTGGAGGCGTTTGCGATCTACGCGGTCGGATTCGCCGCGCGCCCGGTGGGCGCGGCAATCTTTGGCCATTATGGCGACCGCATCGGACGTAAATCCACGCTGATCGCGACCTTGCTCTTGATGGGACTGGCGACCGCTGCGGTGGCCGTGGTGCCAACCTATGCGAGCATCGGTATCTGGGGCGCCGTGATCCTGACCGTGCTGCGGTTCATTCAGGGCGTCGGCGTCGGCGGTGAGTGGGGCGGCTCGGTACTGATGTCGATGGAATGGGCGCGCGACGACCGATCCCGTGGATTGATCGCATCATGGCCGCAGTTCGGTGTGCCCTGCGGGCTTTTCCTGGCCAATCTTGCCGTGCTGGTGTTCAGCCAGATGGCGGGTGATCAGTTCCTGGCATGGGGCTGGCGTATTCCCTTCGCGCTCAGCATCATCCTGGTCGGCGTGGGCCTCTATATCAGGCTCGGCATTCTCGAAACCCCGGTGTTCGCCAAGCTCGTGGCCGAACGCCAGGTCGATCGCACGCCGATGCTCACGGTGATCCGGGAATACCCGAAGGAGATTCTACTGTCTGCGTTTGCGCGCATGTCGGAGCAGGCGCCGTTCTACATCTTCACGGCCTTCGTGTTCTCCTATGGCATCGGCACCCTGCACGTATCACGCGACTTCCTGCTGACCGCGGTGCTCTCGGCCTCGGTGCTGTCGTTCGTGTCGATTCCGCTGTGCGGACATATCTCCGATCAGATCGGCCGCAAGAACATGTACATGCTCGGCGCTGCCGTGACGGGCATCTTCGGCTTCGTCTATTTCGCCATGCTCAATACGGGGTCGCTGACCATCATCTTCCTCGCGATCATCCTGTCGCTGATTCCGCACGACATGCAGTATGGACCGCAAGCCGCCTTGATCGCCGAGAGCTTCACCGGACGCCTGCGCTACAGCGGCTCCTCGCTAGGCTATCAGCTCGCATCCGTGATCGCCGGCGGCCCCGCACCGCTGATCGCTACCTGGCTGTACGGCACGTTCCACTCGGCGACCGCGATCGCGATCTACATCGCGATTTGCGCGGTCGTGACGCTGGTGGCGACCGCGATGATGACCGATTACACGGGAAAGGACATCAACGCCGCGGGGGCGTACGAGCGACGAACTTGAATCCGCAAAAAAGCCCCGGACGCGATGCCCGGGGCTTTGCTGTCCCGTGATCTCGAGCTCAGCCTTATTCCGGCTGACCGATGCTCACCTTCAGCGTGCCGACGCCGTCGACGCCACATTCGAGCTTGTCGCCGGGCTGGAGCTGCGACACGCCGGCCGGCGTACCCGTCATGATGATGTCGCCGGCGGCGAGCTTCACCTGCTGCGAGAGCTGCCAGATGATCTCAGGCACGTTCCAGATCAGCTCGGTGAGGTCGCCCTTCTGCGCTTCCTTGCCGTTGACCGTGAGCCAGATCTTACCCTTGGCGGGGTGGCCGATCTTCGATGCCGGCTGCACCGCGGAGCAAGGCGCCGAATAGTCGAACGACTTGCCGACCTCCCACGGACGCTCCTTCTTGCGCGAGGCGATCTGGAGGTCGCGGCGGGTCAGGTCGATGCCGACGGCATAGCCGTAGACATGGTCGAGCGCCTTGTCGGCAGGAATGTTGAGGCCGCCGCTCTTCATCGCGACGATCAGCTCGACCTCGTGATGGAGATCCTTGGTCAGCGGCGGATAGGGAATGGTGGCGCCGTCGGGCACCAGCATGTCGGCGTGCTTGGCGAAGAAGAACGGCGGGGCGCGCTCGTCATTGCCCATCTCGCGGATGTGCTCGAGATAGTTGCGGCCGACGCACCAGATGCGGCGCACGGGATAACGGCCGCTTTCCCCGACGACGGGAAGCGAAGCCTGGGTCGGAAGCGGGATGACGTAGGAGGCGGCGTTCATGGTGCGATCTCGCTGCTCTTGAGGTGAAGGGAACTCTATGCGGTTGCGCTGATCGGCGCCAGAGCACCGGCGTCGTGATGTTGCAGGCGGAAGAACGAGGCGTAGCGGCCGCCGCGGCGGAGCAGCTCGTCATGCCGGCCCTGCTCGACGATCTCGCCGCCCTCGACCACCAGGATCGCATCGGCGTGCATGATGGTGTGCAGGCGGTGCGCGATCACGATGGTGGTGCGGTTCTGGCAGAGATGCTCGATCGCCTCCTGCACCTGCCGCTCGGACTCGGAATCGAGCGCGGCGGTGGCTTCGTCAAGCAGGATGATCGGCGCGTTCTTGATCAGCGCGCGCGCAACCGCGATCCGCTGGCGCTGGCCGCCGGACAGCTGCGTCCCGTGCTCGCCGACGGGCGTGTCGTAGCCGAGCGGGAAGCCCATGATGAAATCATGCGCGCAGGCCGCCTTGGCGGCATCGATGATCTGGTCTTCGGTGGCGCCCGCGCGGCCGAACGCGATGTTGCTGCGGATGGTGTCGCGGAACAGATAGACGTCCTGACCGACATAGGCGGTCTGGGCCCGCAGCGATTTTCGCGAGACCGCGCCGATCGACTGGCCGTCGATCACGATGTCGCCTTGCGTCACCTCGTAGAAGCGCAGCAGCAACCCCAGCACGGTCGATTTGCCGCCGCCGGAGGGGCCGACCAGCGCTGTGACCTTGCCGGGCTCGGCAACAAAGCTCATGCGGTTGAGGACGGTCTCACCGTTGCGATAGGAAAAGCTGACGTCGCGCAGCTCGATGCGCGCAGTCGACAGTTTCAGCGCCGGCTTGTCGTCGTCGGAATGCTCGCTCGCGGGGCTGTCGACGACTTCCAGCAGCATGCGGGCGCCGACGAGCTGGCTGTTGAGGTCGATGTTGAGCCGCGCCAGCCGCTTGGCCGGCTCGGTCGCCATCAGGAACGCGGTCATGAAGGAAAAGAACGCGCCGGGCGTGGCGTTGAGGGCGACTACGCTATAGCCGCCGTAAAGCAAACAGCCGGCGACTGCGAAGCCGCCGAGCATCTCCATCAGCGGATTGGAGCGGTTGGCGACGCGGGCCATCTTGTTGGCGTTGCGCTCGACGATCGCGATGTTCTCGTCGATGCGGGTCTGCATGGTGTCTTCGAGCGTGAATGCTTTCACCGTGCGGATGCCCTGCAGAGATTCCTGCATCGTCTCGAGGATGTCGGCGGTGCCGGTGAACTGGTTGTAGGCGAGCCCCTTGATGCGCTTGACCAGCTTGCGCAGCACCAGCATCGCCGGCGGCACGGCGACGAGGCCGATGAACGACATCACCGGATCCTGCCACACCATCACGCCGATCATGGCGAGCAACATCATGAGGTCGCGCCCGACCGCATTGACCAGCATGTTGAGGACATCGGTGATGGACTTGGCGCCGGCCGTCAGCCGCGCCAGGAATTCCGACGAATGCCGCTCGGAGAAGAATCCGACACTCTCGCGCATGAGCTTGGCGAACAGCTGGCGCTGGTTGGTGGCGAGGATGGCGTTGGAGATCTTGGTCAGGATCACCATGTGGCCGTAAGTCGCCACGCCCTTGATGAAGAGCAGGATCACGGTGATGCCCGAGAACATCGCGATGCCCGGGATGTTCTTGTCGACATAGGCCTGGTTGATGACCTGGCCGAGCACGTAGGTCGCGCCCGCGGTCGATCCGGCGGCAAGCGCCATCAGCGCGAAGGCGACGAGATAGCGCCGCCAGTAGATGATGCCCTGTTCCGTGACCAGGCGACGAATCAGGACCGCTGCCGCATAGGGATCGTCGGTGATTTTCTTTGGAAACTGGGCCATCCGTAGTCCATTGACGGCGCAAGGAAAGCCTGCCCGCGCGTCAGGGATCGAACGGCCTCTGTGCCCGCTAAGCCAGCGCTTTTCAAGCCCAATTAAGGACTTGCGCCCGGATGGAATCTAGGCCGAGGCGGCGTGGCGGAGCTCGCCGTGACGCTCGCGGAACAGCTTGTCCTCCCATGCCAGCGCATGGGCGGCGATGGTCTCGAGGTCGTCGTATTGCGGCTTCCAGTCGAGTAGGCCCCGGATCCGGCTGGTGTCGGCGACCATGGTCATGATGTCGCCGGGCCGGCGCGGGGCGTATTGCACGGCGAAGCTGCGGCCCGACACACGGCGCACCGCGTCGATGGTCTCCAGCACCGAGTAGCCGCGGCCATAGCCGCAATTGAGCGTCGTCGAGGCGCCGCCGTTGCGCAAATAAGCGAGCGCCGAGCGATGCGCCTGCGACAGGTCCGTGACATGGATGAAGTCGCGGATGCAGCTGCCGTCCTGGGTGGGATAGTCGGTGCCGAACACGTCGATCTTGGCGCGCTGGCCGGTGGCGGCTTCCACCGCGATCTTGAGCAGGTGCGTGGCGCCGACGGTGGCAAGGCCGATGCGGGCCTGCGGATCGGCACCCGCAACGTTGAAATAGCGCAGGGTCACGTATTGCATGCCGTAGGCGGCGGCGACGTCATGCAGCATGATCTCGGTCATCAGCTTCGACGAACCGTAGGGCGACAGCGGCCGTGTCGGCGCATGCTCGGGTACCGGCACCTGGTCCGGATCGCCGTAGACCGCCGCGGTCGAAGAGAAGATGAAGCGGTCGATGCCGCGCTTGACCGCGACATTGAGCAGGTTGCGCGCGGTCGTGAAATTGTTGCGGTAATAGCCGAGTGGATCGCGCATCGAATCCGGCACGACCACCGAGCCCGCGAAATGGATGATGCTCTCGATGTTGTGCTGGGCGATCACGCCTTCGAGGAGGTTCTCGTCGCCGGCATCACCAATGAACAGCGGCACGCCTTCGGGCAGATAGGCCGAGAAACCCGTGGAGAGATCGTCGATCACGACGACGTCCTCGCCGGCTTCCGCCAGCGCCAGAACCGTGTGGCTTCCGATATAGCCGGCACCGCCGGTGACAAGCACAGTCATGATCTCACCCGTCTTCGATCAACGCTCCAAGCTAACGTTTACGTGGTGAAGAGTGGGTGTCGGCGCGGCTGAACTGGTCACTATGCTTAATGTTGCGTATAGGAACTTTCGAAACGGAGCGTGACGTGGCGAATTCCCCAAGCGATCTCGAAGTGATCGTGCCAAATCTGCACAGGCGCTATTCCGGGGTCACCGCGACCAACCGGATGGTGGCGCCGCGGCTGGCAAAGCTGTTTCGCGCCGCGTGGTTCGGCTCCGACGCGCCGGAGGGGATCGCGCGCCTGAACGGTGCCGATCTCCTGGGATTGTGGCGCCGCAAGGCGCCGGTGATCTGGCACGCGCGCCGCAACAACGAGATGATCGCGGGTGTGCTGTTGCGCGCGCTCGGCTGGCCGCTCAAGCTCGTCTTCACCTCGGCGGCACAGCGCCATCATAGCTGGATCACGCGCTGGCTGATCCGGCGTATGGATGCGATCATCGCGACATCAGATCTTTCGGGCTCGTTCCTCAAGGTGAAGGCGATGGTGATTCCGCATGGCGTCGACACCGAAATCTATGCGCCGCCGCTCGACCGCATTGCTGCCTTCGCGGAAACCGCGTTGCCGGGCCGCTATGCGATCGGCTGCTTCGGCCGGGTACGCGCGCAGAAGGGCACCGATGTGTTCGTCGATGCGATGTGCCGCTTGCTGCCGCGCTATCAGGATTTCACCGCAATCATCGTCGGCCAGGTCACACCGGAGCAAACTGTTTTTGCAAACGACCTGAAGAAGCGGATCGAGGCCGCCGGCCTGCAGTCGCGCATCGTCATCACCGGCGAGCTGCCGATCGAAGACGTGCAGCGCTGGTATCAGCGGCTGACCATCTACGCCTTCACCTCGCGCAACGAAGGTTTTGGCCTGACGCTGATCGAGGCGATGGCGGCCGGCAGCGCGCTGGTCGCCGCGCGCGCCGGCGCGGCCGAACTCGTGGTCGAGGATGGCGTGACCGGCGTCCTGATCCCGACCGGTGATGCGGACGCGCTGGCTGCAGCGGTCGAACCGCTGATGCGTGACGTGGCCGCCGCGATCGCGATGGGCGAGCGCGGGCGGGCACGGGTGCTCGAACGATTCAGCCTCGATGCCGAGGCAGCCCGGATCGGTGAGGTCTATCGGCCACTGCTCTGAGCGAGCGGAGAAAATATTTCCCCATGCACTAGCCGGGCAGCGGAATCAATGGCTTGGCGGCCTGCGTAATGCAAATGCGGATTTACGAATTTGTTTTGAGCCGTCGGACGAGACCCTGCAAGTAGACGGCATTGCAGATTGTGCGCGGCTCCCGGGGATACATTCCGGCACGGCACCCGTTGACGTTCTTTCTCGACTCGATGTCCCGCCGGATCGCCGCGGTCTACGGTCGTTTGGTCCGGGCGAGCACCTCGGTCACGAACGCGTCGAGGTCGCCGCCTGGAAAGAGAAAGCCCGGCAGTCCGAGCGCCTTGCCGGCCTCGATGTCCCGGGCCTGATCTCCGATTACGAAGCTGCCGTCGAGTTGCACCGGCCAGTGCTGGACGAGATCGCGCAACATACCGGGTGCGGGCTTGCGCCAATCATGCTCTCCGATGTAGCCGGCGACCGTTCCTTGCGGATGGTATGGACAGAAGCGGATGTCATCGATCCGCGCGCTGTCACGGGCGAGTTCGTCGCGCATCCAGCCGTGCAGCCGGTTCACTTCAGCTTCGGTGAAGAGGCCGCGCGCGACGCCGGACTGGTTTGTGAAGACGAATACCCAATAGCCGGCCTCGTTGAGGCGGCGAATGGCCCTAGCAACGTTGGGCATCCAGCGGATGCGGTCTTGCGTGCCGATATAGCCATCGTCACGGTTGATGACGCCGTCGCGATCGAGGAATGCGGCGGGCTTCGCCGCGCGGCCGTCAGACATTTCCAAGTCCCTGCGTCCTCGCCAGCACGTCTCTCGCGATCTCGACCACGTCCTGCGCCGCGATATCTCGCATGCAGCGGTGGTCGTTCATCTTGCAGATCGTGCTCTGGCAGGGTTGGCAGGAGAGCACGCTCTTGTCCTGGACCACGGTCGCGGCGAGGCCGTTGAGGGGGGCCCAGAGATAGGGGCTGGTCGGGCCGAAGATGCCCATGGTCGGCGTGCCCAGGGCGGCTGCGATGTGCATCAGGCCGGAATCGTTGGAGATCGCGACGCCGGCCGCAGCCATGGCCAGCACGCCGTTGCGTAGATCATTGCCGGTGAGGTCCCGGACCCCCGGGCCGCCGGCCGCGACGATCTCCTGGGCCAGGCCCTTTTCCCCGGGGCCGCCGACAACCCAGACCTCAAGGCCGCGCTCGACGAGCAAGCGGGCGGCCTCGGGATAGTAGGTCCAGCGTTTTGAGACGCCGACCGAGCCGGGGGCGAGCGCTACGGCAGCGCCGGCGCTGAGGCCGTTGGCCTGCCGCCAGCGGACGATGTCCTCGGCCTGAACCCGCAACTGCGGCACCGGCCATTCCGGAGGCAGCGGGGCGCCATCGGGCTGGGCGAGGGCGGCGTTCTTGTCGATGAAGCGGGGCAGCTTGTTTTCGCGCCAGCGCCAGCGATTGAGCAGGCCGAATCGGAACTCGCCGACGAAGCCGACCCTTTCCGGAATGCCGGCCAAAGCGGGCGCAATGGCGGCCTTCCAGGTCCGGGGCAGCACCAGGGCGGTGCCGTAGTTTCGCTCGCGCAGGAGCTTCGCCAGGCCGAACTGGCGGCTCACGGCGAGCCGGCTGCGCGGTAGGTCCCACACAATCCCTTCGCGCACGCCGGGCATGTAATCGAGCAAGGGCGCACATAGGGAGGTCGTGAGCAGATCGACCGGCCGGTTCGGCCAGCGCTCATTGAGGACCCGCACCACGGTGTGATTCCGGACGAAATCGCCGATCCACATGTAGGGGACGATCAGGATCGGGCGCGTGTCGCCCCGATCTGTCTCACCACTAAGTTGCGAATCTTGGTTCATTCGTTAATAAGGCCGGTGCGCTGATGTGGCGGTTCGGTTAGCCGCTCCGGGCCGGCAGGTAAAGCCGGCTCAGCGGCCATCCCAAAACCGCTTACACTTTGGCGGATCATGCGCTAGGGCAGAACCGGGCCGCAAAACTTCGGGCAGGCGGAATCTGGCAGGGAAGTTGGAATGTTGCTGGTGACCGGCGGGGCCGGTTTTATCGGATCGAATGTCGTCGCCGCGCTGAACGAGGCCGGCCGCAGCGACGTGGTCGTCTGCGATTTCCTTGGCAACGAGGGCAAATGGCGCAACCTCGCCAAGCGGCAGCTTTTGGATATCGTGCCGCCAGCTGAGCTGCCGGACTGGCTGCAGGGCCGCAAGCTCGATGCCGTGATCCATCTCGGGGCGATTTCCGCGACCACCGCGACCGACGGCGACCTGGTGTTCGAGACCAATTTCCGCCTGTCGATGCGCCTCCTGGACTGGTGCACGGCGAATGCGGTGCCGTTGATCTACGCCTCCTCGGCGGCGACCTATGGCGACGGCGAGGCAGGATTTGACGACGATTCCTCGGTCGCTGCGCTGAAGAAATTGCGGCCGATGAACCTCTACGGCTGGAGCAAGCACCTTTTCGATCTCGCGGTCGCCGAGCGCGCTGCGAACGGCGAGAAGCTGCCGCCGCAATGGGCCGGGCTGAAATTCTTCAACGTGTTCGGCCCCAACGAATACCACAAAGGCTCGATGATGAGCGTGCTGGCGCGCCGCTTCGACGACGTCAAAGCGGGCCGCGTCGTGCAATTGTTCAAGTCGCATCGCGAGGGCATCGCCGACGGCGATCAGCGCCGCGATTTCATCTATGTCGACGACGTCGTGAGCGTTGTCATGTGGCTGCTGGCGACGCCGTCGGTGTCCGGGCTGTTCAATGTCGGCACCGGCAAGGCGCGTAGCTTCAGGGATCTGATGCTGGCGGTTTATGCCGCGCTCGGCGCCAGCCCCAACATCGAATACATCGACATGCCCGAGCAGATCCGCGGCAGCTACCAGTACTTCACCCAGAGTGACGTCGATCGCCTCTACCGCGCCGGCTACAATGGCGGTTTCACGACGCTCGAGGACGCGGTGAAGGCCTATGTCGGGGATTATCTCGACCGGCCCGACCGCTTCCGCTGAGGTCCATCACCATGCCGACGCCCATTCTCGATTTCGATGCCCTCGCGCAAGCCATCTCAGGCTGCACGGTGCTGTGCATCGGCGACATCATGCTGGACGAGTTCGTCTATGGCGAGGTGTCGCGGATATCGCCGGAGGCGCCGGCACCTGTCATCGCGGCCCAGCGCAGCGAGATCCATATCGGCGGCGCCGGCAATGTCGCGCGCAACGTCGCCGCGCTCGGCGCGCGCTGCATCTTCGTCGGCCTCGTCGGCGAGGACGAGGCGGGCAGGCAGCTCGCCTCGACGCTTGCGGAGCAGGGCGCAATCGAAAGCGTGCTGGTGTGCGATCCCTCGCGTCCGACCACGCGAAAAGTGCGTTTCGTCTCCGAGCATTTTTCCACGCATATGCTGCGTGCGGATTGGGAGCAGGCACAGCCTGCTTCCGATACGATCGAGACCAAGCTGATCGAAGCAATCCTGCCGCAGATCGCGCGCGCCGACATCGTGCTGCTGTCCGACTACGCCAAGGGCGTGCTGACCGCCCGCGTCATCCGCCACACCATCGACGCCGCGCGAAAACTCGCTAAGCCCGTGATCGTCGATCCCAAAAGCGTAAACTGGGCGATCTATCGCGGCGCGACGCTGCTCACGCCCAATCGCAAGGAATTTTCGGAAGCGACCCGAAGCCGCGCCGACACGCCGCAGAGCATTGTCGATGCCAGCGAGGACGTGATGCGGCTCGCCGATTGCGAAGCGATCCTGGTCACCCAAGGCGAGCACGGCATGACGCTGGTGCCGCGCAACGGCGAGGCCGTTCACGTTCCGGCGTTTCCGGTCAAGGTGCGCGACGTTTCCGGCGCCGGCGACACCGTTGCCGCGGCGCTCGCGGTCTCGCTCGCCACGGGCGCAGACTGGGACACGGCGCTTCGCATGGCCAGTGCCGCGGCCGCCGTCGCCGTCGGCAAGCAGGGCACCGCGAGCGTGAGTGCGGCCGAGCTGAAACGAAAAATATTGCCGCATGCCTATCTCGCGGCCGAGGAGAAGATCGTGCTCGAGCCCGGCGCGCTCGACGCGCAGCTCGCGGAATGGAAGAAGCAAGGCCAGCGCGTCGGCTTCACCAATGGCTGCTTCGACATCCTGCATCCCGGCCACGTCAAGGTCCTGACAGCGGCGCGCTCCGCCTGCGACCGCCTGATCGTGGGGCTGAACAGCGACGCCTCGGTACGGCGGCTGAAGGGCGCCGACCGCCCCGTTCAGGACGAGCGAGCGCGTGCGGAAGTGCTGGCGGCGCTCGAAGCCGTTGATCTCGTCGTTATTTTCGATGAGGATACGCCGATCGACCTGATCACCCGCATCAAGCCGAGCGCGCTGATCAAAGGGGGCGATTACACCCGCGAGCAGGTGGTCGGCCATGAGGTCGTCGAGGCCGCGGGCGGGACCGTGGTGCTGGTCGACATTCTCCAGGGCTTCAGCACGACGGCGCTGGTTCATCGCGCACGGGGAGAGGGCACGTGACGACGCTCGCCGGGGAGACGACCGGCCAGATGCTGTGGCGGCGTCTGCGCAGTCCGGCGGCCTGGTCCGAGACGGTCGATCTGTTTGCGATCCTGACTGCGGCCTCGCTACCATGGTCGACGTCGCTTGCGGCGATATTCAATGTCCTGATGCTGCTCTGCATGGTGCCGTTCCTCGGCGTCCGTGAGTTCCTGCAATCGCTCAAGCGTCCGATCTGTGCGGCGCCGATTGCGCTGGTCCTGCTCGCGCTGGTCGGGACGCTGTGGTCGGACGCGGCCTGGGGGGCGCGCTTCTACGCGGTCAATCCGACCGTCAAGCTGCTGGTGCTGCCGGTCCTGCTCTATCATTTTGCGCGCTCGCCGCGCGGACATTGGGTGTTCGTCGCCTTCCTAATGTCCTGCGCGCTGTTGTCGGTGATGTCCTGGCTCGTCGCCTTCTACCCAGACCTCGCGCTCAAATCCGACCGCGTCGAGCGCGGCATCTTCGTCAAGAACTACATCGACCAGAGCCAGGAGTTCACGCTTTGCGCGGTCGCGCTCGCCTATCCGATCGTGCAGTTGCTGCGCCAGAAGCGCTATTGGATCGCCGGGCCGCTCACGGCCCTTGCACTCGCCTTCTTCGTCAACATGGTGTTCGTGGTGGTATCGCGCACCGCGCTCCTCACCATTCCGGTCCTGTTCGGTGTGTTTGCGTTGCTTCATCTGAGATGGCGCAGCATCGCCATCATCTCCGCCGCCCTGCTCGCGGGCGCGGTTCTCGCCTGGCAGGCCTCGCCGCAATTGCGCAAGACCGCCGACACTTTCGCCAGCGACTATACGCGCTATGTCGAAAAAGGCGCGCCGACCTCGGCCGGCTTGCGGCTCGAATTCTGGCGAAAATCCCTCGGCTTCTTCGCGGAGGCGCCGGTCAAGGGGCACGGCACGGGCTCGACGCGCGGATTGTTCGAACGTGCCGCGACGCCGGGCGATGCTCAGTATCAGGCGTCCGCCGAGGTGATCGGCAACCCGCATAACCAGACGCTGAACGTGGCCGTGCAATGGGGCATCATCGGGGTCGCCGCTCTCTACGCCATCTGGATGCTGCATCTGCTGTTGTTTCGCGGCGACGGGCTCGCAAACTGGGTCGGCCTCCTGGTCGTGGTCCAGAACGTCTTCACCTCGCTGTTCAACTCCCATCTGTTCGACTTCCACGAGGGCTGGATGTACGTCATCGGTGTCGGCGTTGCCGGCGGCATGGTGATCCGAGCCCAGCAGGCCGAGGCGAAGACGGCGGAAGCCGGTTCCTGAATGGCCGGCCGGATGGCAAGCCTTGACCGGCAAACCTTGACTGGCAAGCCTTGACTGGCATGTCCGGCCGAGATGGGTTATCAGCGCGATCAGGTTGCATCTAACTGGATTTTCGGTCAGCGGATGACGCGTCTTTCGCATCTCACCTTGCGCAATTTCATGATCGCGCTCCACGACCTGCTGGCGACCACGGCGGCGCTGTTTGCCGCTTTCTATCTGCGCTTCGAGGGCGGCGACGGCTTCTTCGACCGCCTGCCGCTGCTGATCCAGATCCTGCCCTATTTTCTCGCCTTCAGCGTGGTCGTGTTCTTCGTCTTCAACTTGACTACGACGAAATGGCGCTTCATCTCACTGCCCGACGCGCTGAACATCATCCGCGTCGCGACCGTGCTGACGGTTGCGCTCCTGGCGCTCGACTACATCTTCGTCGCCCCCAACGTCCGCGGCGCCTTCTTCCTCGGCAAGGTGACCATTGTCCTCTACTGGTTCCTCGAGATCTCCTTCCTCAGCGCGTTGCGCGTGGCCTACCGCTATTTCCGCTATACGCGGGTTCGGCGTCACGCCCGCACCGGAGATGCCGCGCCGACGCTGCTGATCGGCCGAGCCGCGGACGCCGAGGTGCTGTTGCGCGGAATCGAGAGCGGGGCGATCAAGCGCATCTGGCCGGTCGGTGTGCTCTCGCCGTCGAGTTCCGATCGCGGCCAGTTCATCCGCAACGTCCCGGTTCTGGGCGGCGTCGACGACATCGAGGATGTCATCGCCGACTTCACCAAGCGCGGCAAGCCGATCGCGCGCGTCGTGATGACGCCGACGGCATTCGAGCCGGAGGCCCATCCCGAATCGATCCTGATGCGGGCGCGCAAGCTCGGCGTGATCGTGAGCC
>NZ_JADPIX010000125.1:0-50880 GCF_023073155.1 Bradyrhizobium sp. 45
CGTCGATCTCATCCTTCGGCCGCCGCCCCAGCAGTGCCCATATTGCCGAAAGAAAATCCTTGAAAAACAGCGGCGAAAACACATTCTGCCAAAGTAGTGCTAGTGCTGTTCGCCCTTCCAACCGTTACGTTACAGCCGGATGACCGGCTGTGATCTCGTTCACGCCGTAAGGCCGGCGGGTTCCTTGTAGGGTTCGTTCCTGGCCATCATCGCCCATGCCATCCTGGCGAGCTTATTGGCGAGTGCGATGGCTGCGACCTTGGTGGGCGCCGTGCCAACAACGCAGTGAGCCAAGGCCGATGGCTTGTGCCATGGATCTTGGCATAGCGGATCACGGCGAGTGCGCCCGCTGTGAATAGGCTGCGTAAATAGCGATCGCCTTGCTTGCTGATACGGCCAAGCTTGTCCTTGCCCCCACTCGAGTTCTGCTTCGGCACGAGCCCGACCCAAGCCGAGAAGTCCCGCCCCGATCGGAAGGTCTTGGCATCGGCAACGCTTGCGACTAGCGCCGTTGCCAGTGCTGGACCGACGCCAGGGATCGCATCCAGTCGCTTGCTCGTCGCGTTTGATCGATGCCAGGCCATAATGCCCTTATCGAACTCCAGGATCTGAGCCTTCAGTCCCCGCAACTGACCGCCGAGAGCCGCAAGACACGCGCGGGCCACCTCCGGGACCCGGCGGTCGGCTGGATCGGCGACGACTTCCAACAGCTGTTCCACACCCCTGCGCCCGACGGGGGCAACAATCCCGAACTCAGCCAGATATGCGCGGATCGAGTTGATGAGGGCAGTCTGCTGGCGAATGAAGAGATGGCGCACGCGATGAAGCATCAGACAGCTCTGTTGCTCGATCGTCTTGGTCGGCACGAACCGCATGTTGGGCCTTGTGACCGCCTCGCAGATAGCCTCCGCGTCGGTGCTGTCGTTCTTCTGCCGCTTGACGTAGGGCTTCACATAGGCCGGTGGCATCAGTCGCACCGTATGCCCCAACGCCTGCAGCTCGCGGGACCAATGGTGCGATGAAGCGCAAGCCTCAATCCCGACTAGGCACGGCGGCAACTTCTCAAAGAAGGACAGCACGAAACGGCGCTTGAGCTGACGGCGTATGATCACCTGGCCGGCTGTATCAACCCCATGCACTTGAAAGACCGACTTCGCGATATCCAGACCAATCGTTGAAATTGACTGCATAGGCTGCTCCTCCGAATCGTGGGAGCCTTAAACGGCGCCCATTGTTTGGCACTCTCGTGCCCGTGGAGGAGCCGTCCACATGGGGTAATCGCGGGAGCGAGTCGCCCCTCAAGCCGGGTCAACCGACAATGGAAGCTGGTGGCTGTTCCCCGATAGGATGGAAATACGGGCTCACGACCGGACGCCGGGCCCAAGCATCGAATGGAGAACAGCCATGGAAGAATATATCGGTCTCGACGTGTCGATGAAAGAGACGTCAGTCTCGATCCGCCGAGCAGGTGAACGGATCTGGCGCGGCAAGTGCGCATCTGATCCCAGAATCATAGCCGAGCTCATCCGCAAGCGGGCGCCATCCGTGAAACGCGTCGTATTCGAGACCGGACCGCTGTCGGTGTGGTTCTATCATTCTCTGCGCGCCGAAGGCTTGCCGGCGATCTGCATCGATGCGCGCCATGCTAAAGCGGCGCTCGATATGGCGGCGAATAAGACGGACGCAAACGACGCCGATGGCCTGGCGCAACTCGCGGAAGTCGGCTTCTTTCGTGAGGTGCGTGTGAAGGGATTCGACAGCATGCTGACCCGCACGCTTGCCGCAGCGCGGACGCGGCTGGTCCGAATCACTACCGAGCTTTCCAACCAGATCCGCGGCGTCATGAAAACCTTCGGTCTGGTCGTTTCTGCCGGAAAGGGAAGTACCTTCGAGAAGAACGTCCGGAGCCTTCTTGCCGATCAGGACGGACTTGCATCGATCGTGCTTCCGATGCTGGAAGCCTGGCGTGGCATTCGCATCCGCGCCGCCGAACTCGGACGCCAGTTGGTCCAGGACGCGCGCCAGAGTGAGGCTTGCCGCATCCTTATGTCCATTCCCGGCATCGGTGCGATCACCGCAACCGCCTTCACAACAGCCATTGAGAGGCCGGACAACTTCAGGAAATCCCGATCTGTTGGCGCCTGGATCGGCCTGACAACGCGCCGCTACCAATCCGGAGAAGTCGATTATGACGGCCATATATCCCGACGGGGCGACCACCATTTGCGAGGGCTTCTGTACGAAGCGGCTGCGGTCATTCTGACGCGCAGCTCAACCGACAGCACTCTGCGCACGTGGGGTCTGAAGCTCCGGGAGAGGATTGGCTTCAAAAGAGCTGCCGTGGCCGTGGCGCGCAAACTGGCGGTTATAATGCATACGATGCTTAAGACTGGCGAACTCTTCAATCCGAATGCCGGAGCCACCGCATAAGCCCGATCGCGTTCAGAACCCGAACGCCCAAGGTGTCCCTGCCGAGACGTGAGCCGAGCCATTCCGCTGATGCTGTTGCACTGCTGACTCAGCAAAGTGCGTCGTCCACATTGAAGGCTCGTCCTGCGAAGCTCCCTCATGCGGCGGCTAATGCCGACCGCGAAGACAACCATGCACCCGGCAGTGTCCCCTGAACGAAATTATATGCTTGACGCCTCAGCAGCGATTAGACAACAACAGCATCAAAAGCGGCCAATCGGCTATCCGTCGTGGCGCCCATTTTTGTTTGAAAAAACTTGGTTCGCCTCTTCAAAGCGGCGGACGGCGCGCTCAAGATCGAACCGTCCTTCAGGAGGGTTTCCGGATCCCACTCGCTTCTATGCGTGGGGTCGAGAATCGCCCCCATACACATGAATCGCGCCCGTCAGGCGGGAATGCCAATGTGTGCCGCCTTGGTATTGCATTTCGCCAAAGGCGCCTGAGTCGTCTCGTGACGAGCCGTTTCAGGTCATTTCCGCCGACTCAATCGATGCCGGCCCGGCCTGATGTCCGCGAAAGAAGCCGTATCCAAGCTCTGCCCGATTGCCGGAAAATTCAGTTCGGGTATGCTTTGCCGGTTAACCCGCGCCAGTTTGCTTTTCCCAGAATGAGTACGACACAGGAGGTAGCATGGGCCACAGATATCAAACCATCCTTGAGACGGTCGGCCATACACCCGTCGTGCGGATCAATCGTCTCGCTCCCACGGGAGTCAATTTGTTCGTGAAGGTTGAGGCCTTCAATCCGCTCGGCTCGGTCAAGGATCGGCTGGCTCTGGGCGTGATCGAAGCCGCAGAGAAATCCGGGGAGCTGAAACCTGGTCAAACCGTCATCGAGGCGACCAGCGGCAACACGGGAATCGGACTTGCGATGGTTTGCGCCGCCAAGGGGTACCCGCTGGTGGTCACAATGGCCGAGCCTTTCAGCATCGAGCGCCGCAAGCTCATGCGATTTCTGGGTGCGAAGGTCGTCGTGACGCCTGCGGCCGATCGGGCCGTTGGAATGATCAACAAAACGATCGAGCTTGCCAAAACGCACGGCTGGTTCATGACGCGGCAATTCGAGAACGAAGCCAATCCCGACTTCCACTCCAAAACCACGGCGCTCGAGATTCTGGACGATTTCGCAGGAGAACGACTGGACTATTGGGTCACCGGTTACGGAACCGGCGGCACACTGAAGGGTGTTGCACGGGTGCTCGCTAAGGAGCGCCCCGAAACCAAGATCATCGTCTGCGAGCCCGAAGAAGCGCAGCTCTTGGGCAGCGGTATCGAGCAGCAGCGGAACCCGGATGGCACGCCGGCGGCGCCACATCCGGATTTCAAGCCGCATCCAATGCAGGGCTGGACACCTGATTTCATTCCGAAGCTGACCGGGGACGCCGTTATGATGAAGGTCATCAATCAGATTCTGCCGATTCCCGGCCCCGATGCTATTCGATGCAGCAAGGAGCTTGCGACCAAGGAAGGCATCTTTGTCGGCATCACCTCGGGCGCAACCATGGCGGGTGCGCTGAAGGTCGCAGCCCAAGCAGAGAAGGGCGCAAATATTCTTTGCATGCTGCCTGACACCGGTGAACGTTATCTTAGCACGCCACTCTTCGCGGATGTCTCTGCCGACATGAATGAGGAAGAGCTCAAGATATCGCGCTCCACGCCGACTGCTCAGTTCAAGCCATAGTTGTTCGGGACGCAATCCTGCACTGAATCAGCTGAAAGTGGACATCACCGCATCACTTGGTTGGATCAAAAGCCGCCGTAGTACGGTGTGTGCGACATGTCCGGTGTACTGCTGATCGCGACTGAATGGCGGAGATCGTAGGACGTCTTAAATGGGCCAAACGCAGACGTTTCGTGCTTTTCTCGCACAGATTGCTAACATGACACGGCGCTAGACCTTCGGTATCGTCCCTTAGCGAGAAAGCTCGAAATTTCGGAGGGTGAGAGGATGCCATCTTTCCGAAACCCCGCCGTTCAGTGAGTTCATTGATGCTGGCGACCACGATCTCGTCGGCTCGCTTTAAGTCGTCCATGCGAGCGGGTCGGCACACGACAGCCATTTTCGAGTCCTCCTTCGGGATCAGCACGCCAGACCAACTATAGAACCGGGCCGCAGCGTAGCGGCCTTCCACTGACATCCTGAACCAAGATGAGAGGGACGAAATGCCCTCACCTGGATCAGGCCAGCGGCCGGATGTTCTGATTCATGCGGAAGAAATTGTTCGGATCATACTTAGCCTTGATCTGCTGCAGACGCCGGTAGTTCGGTCCATATGCGGCAGCGACGGGATCGCCCACCTCGTCATCGTCGAGATAGTTGACATACCGACCGGAGGAGAAGAAGGGTCGCATGCCTTCGTAGGTTTCGCGTGCCCAGGAGATGCATTGCCTCGTATCGTCCGGCTGCATCCATTGCGCGAGTACCAGGAAGTTGTAGCCTTCTTGCCGATGCGGAAACGCCGTATCCCTTGCATCGACACGGGCCGCCGCGCCGTGGATGTGTTCGAGAAGCAGCTGCCCCATGGGCGTCGGGCAGCGCGCGAAACATTCGATCATGGTCGCAATCGCACCATCACTCAGCTCACTGAGGAAATTGGACTTCCAATAGTTGAGGGCGCCTCTGGGGTAGTTGGCATCGAGCATGCTGTTGAGCTGGCAATAGGGCATCGGCCCGATTGCGTCCACGATCGGAGCCCCGAATTGTTTCAGCGGCTGCACGGCTCGTTCGGCTTCCGCTGCCGGACCGCAATGGCTGGTGACCAAGGCAGCTACCTCTGCGCCGGACCCGTCGGGCGCATGCGTCAGGGTTGCGAACAGCGTGTGCTCGTCCGGTAGCGATCGCGTGCTGGCCCGGAAGAATTCGAGCACGTCACGGGAGCGATCGATAGAGTAGACGATGGGGCCGCCGGTAATGATTGGCCCCACTGCATGAAGGTCGTATTCGAGACTGGTGGCAATCCCGAAGTTTCCGCCGCCCCCGCGGATGGCCCAGAACAGATCGGGTTCCTCTTGCTTGCTGACCTGCAAGACCTTGCCATCGGCGGTGACGAGTTCGACAGCGCGCAAATTATCCAATGCCAGGCCGTACTTGCCCATCAGCCAGCCGAGTCCTCCGCCGAGGGTCAATCCGGCGATACCCGTGGTCGAGACCACACCTCCGGTGACCGCGAGGCCGTGAAGTTGCGTCTCGCGATTGACATCGCCCCAAGTCGCCCCGCCCTGCGCGCGTACGGTTTTGCCGACAGCATCGACATGGACGCCCCTCATTGGGGACAGGTCGATCATTATCCCGCCGTCGATGGTCGCGCGTCCCGCGACGTTATGGCCGCCGCCACGAACCGCGACCTCGAGGCCGAGCTTGATCACAAGAGCGACGGCGTCCACGACGTCGGCCACACTGCGGCATCTGGCAATCAACGCTGGCCGTTTGTCGACCAACCCGTTGTGGACCTTTCTCGCCTCCTCGTAGCCCTCGTCCGTTGGCTTGAGCAGTTGTCCTCCGAAGGAGGCGCTAAGGTCGGCGGCGGCGCTCGCGACAGATGTGATGGACGACATGACACGGTCTCCTCAATTCAACCGGCTATATCTTCAATCGGCGGCCCTCTCGGAGCAAACCCGAAGAATTCAGGTGAAGATGAATTGGTTTCATCTAGACTAGCCGCATGCACAAGCTGCCGCCCCTGATCGAGCTCCGCGCTTTTGAAGCTGCCGCCCGCCATCTGAGCTTCAAGAAGGCCGCGGCAGAACTCGGCGTGACGCCAACCGCGATCAGCCATCAAATCGTGCTGCTTGAGCAGTATTGTGGCCGCGCTCTGTTTCGCCGCAGACCGCGACCTCTTTCGCTCACCGATGCCGGAGCGCGGCTGTTTCCCGCCATTCGCGGCGGCCTTGAGGTGTTTGCCGCCGCAATCGCGGCCGTCAGGCGGGATACCGACCAACAGCCTCTTCGGGTGACGACAACGAATGCTTTCGCCAGCCGCTGGCTCGTGCCCCGCCTGCCCGCGTGGCGGAAGTTGCATCCCGATGTGCCGCTGGAAGTCATCGGCACGGACACCGTGCTCGATCTGCACGCCGGCGATGGCGATGTCGCCATTCGTTATGCGACTAGCCGAGTACTGCCGACGGACGGGATCGTCAATGATCTCTTCAGCGATACATTCTGGCCCGTCTGCAATCCGCGTTTGCTTTCAACGGGACGCCTGAAGAGACCAGTCGACCTCGCAAACCACGTTCTGATTCACTCCTATTGGTCGCCGGCCGATCGTGAGCCGCCCACATGGCAGAGATGGTTTGCCGTGGCCCAGCGCAGGTGGCGCGAAGTGCCCCAATTCAAGGATATGCAGCACTTGAGTTTCCGGGAGGAACTGCACGCCATCGAGGCGGTGATCGCGGGGCAGGGAGTCGGGATTTTCAGTGATGTGCTCGTCGCACACGAACTCGCCGCCGGTACGCTCGTGAAAGCGTTCAAGTTGAGCTTGTCTGGCTATAGTTTCCATGTGGTCAGTAGGCCAAGCCATCCGCGCGCGAAGACCATCCGAACCTTCTCAGAGTGGTTGCAGTCAAATGCTTAATCCGCTTCTTCTGCGCCTTCGAAATGTTTGCTCGGCGTCAGAATGCGAAGAACTCAGCGTGGGCAAATCTCGTCCGCTGTGCCCGGCTAAGCGGACCTCGATAAGGCGTGCGCCGACTTCGCTTCCGGGTTCATAAGCAGTCATTGCGAGTTTGGATCGGTGTTTGAATGCACCGACCCGCACTGAATGAAACGGTGCGAGCGAGAGCAAGTGCGGTGCGCGAGAGCCCGGTTGTACGTTGGACCCGGGGTAGCCTGGATGACCCACATTGGCACGGAGTCGTGGCGGCGCCAGCGTGGACCGGCGATGCGCAGATGCGGAGGAACAAATGTGAGCCGGCGAGGAGCTGAACAAACTGCATCACTTCAACCGATCGAGGAGCGCCTTTGCGTCTTTCAGGTCCGAAGTACCTAACCCCTCGGTGAACCAATTGTAAATTGGCGCGAGAATATCGCGTGCCTTCCGTTCATGGTGTTCGGCTATTACCCGGGCTAACGCTGTGGCGGAACGGAGCTCAAAAAGTCTAGCTTCCTGCTGGCGGGCCATTTCTATGGCCTTGGCCAGGCATCCTTCTACCATGTCAGTAGGTGCGCCCTCGCACTGAAGCAACAAAGCGTCCAGCCGATCCATTTCCGCCGCGAGATAGTTTTCGCCAAAACTCGCGCAATGCGCTCGCGCGGCTGACAAATAGGACCGCGCCGCCACGGCGTGACCTTGCACGAGAAAACTCTCCGCCAAGCAGATCTCGGCGTGGGTAGTGTGCAGGACGGCTCCGGTTTCGTACCATCGCCTCACGCCCTGTCGCAGGAGATTCAGGCCGCCCTCGAAATCGCCGAGCTGATGAATTGCCCAGCCTTTGCATCGCTCACCGAGAGCCAGCCATTGGGGCATGCGGTGCTCGCGCGCCGTCTCAATGGCTTCCGATGCGAAGCGGGCCGTTGCCGCAGGCTCGTGCTGTGACTGAGAAACGTGCGCGGCAACGCCGAGCGCCCAGGCAAGGCTGTGCGCGTTATTTTGCTGGCGCGCATGCGCTACGGCCGCCTCAATCAGCCTCATCCCGGATTCGGGGAAACCCATCAAGATTTTTACCTGCCCGCCATAGGCTCGGCAAACCATACTTGGATGCTCGCCATAAATCGCGAATTCGCCCTCCGGAATTGTGTCGGCGATAGTCGCTCCCTGAGCAAGCATTTCGGCGGCCTCTCGGAATTCGCCTGCAATAAGTAGCGAGTAGCCTGATGCCCGATGCGCCACGGCGAGTTTTGCCGGATTCCCGTCTTCTTCTGCCAAGCCGACCAAGTCTCTTGCCAAAGCCGCCGTCCTCGGAAGCGGCTGGCGCATCAGGCTGGAATTCCATGCGATCCGTTGCGCCGCGAAGCGACTCTGCGACTCGTCGAGTTTGTCCGAAAGTTCCTTGGCCCGAACAGCACACTCCTCCAAACGTATCGACCCAAAGCCGTGGACCGCGATCAGGGATACCGCGAGAGCAAGCATCAGACCCAGCTCACGCTCATCGCGCTGATGGCTCGGCGGCAGCTTTCCCACTAAATCGAGCGCGCATCCGAAATGACCGACCGCCTCGTGATGAGCAGATCGGTCTGCGCTGCGCGCTCCGGCGCGTCTCCAAAACTCGATCGCGAGATCGACCAGGCCTGCCTGCGAGTAGTGATGAGCTAAAGTCTCTGGCTGCGCCCCAATCGTCTCCTGGAATTCTTGTTCGAGCACCTTGGCGATACGGGCATGCAACTCCTGGCGTTGACTCCGTAGAAGAGTGCCATAAGCCGTGTCCTGCACCAGGGCATGCTTGAACAGGTAGGTCGCACGCGGCGGCGCGCCCTGCCGGAACAGCAAGCCAGCCGCAATGAGACGGTCCAACGCCGATCCCAGCTCTGGTTCGCGCTGGCGCACCACCGAAGCCAGCAGGGCGTAGGAGAACTGGCGCCCGATCGCCGCCCCGACCTGCGCCACTTCCTTGGCCGCGCCGAGCCGGTCGAGCCGCGCCATAAGCGACGCGTGCAGGCTTGCGGGGACCGCCAGCGCCGGGGGCGGAACCGCGCTGGCTGTCCGCCGCGCTTCGCCCTCGCCCTCCGACTCGATCACAGCCTTGGTCATTTCCTCCACGAAAAGGGGAATGCCGTCGGTGCGCTCGATGATATCCTGCCGGATGCTTGCCGGCAGACCCTTGTTGCCGACAAGATGCTCGATTATGGCATCGATGTCGCGCTGACCTAGCCGATTGATGGTGAGGGCGGTCACGTAAGACCGGCCGATCCAGGGTGGATTGAATTCCGGCCGAAACGTCACGCTCAGCAACACGCGCAAAGTCGGAATCTGGTCCACCACCCGACCAAGCACTTCCAGACTCGTCGGGTCGATCCAGTGCACATCCTCGAAGATCATTAGCACCGGATTCGCTCGCACTAGCGTCTCTAGTTGGGCGGCGAGTGCTTCCAGCGTTCGTTGCCGGCGTTGCTGCGGTGTCAGCTCGATCACCGGATAGCGGTCATCGTTCGCGAGCGACAGCATCTCGGCAAAGAGTGCCGCGTCCTGGGCTGACGTCGAAGTCTGCGCGAGCAGTGCGTCGAGTTTGTCGAGCTTCGCTTGCGGGGAGTCGTCGTACGCGAGTCCGGCGGCACGTTCCATCTGGTGGATGAAGGGATAGAGCGCGCTGTCGGTATGCTGTGGAGAACAGAAATAGCGCAGGCGCGTGTGCGGCTCGCCGGCAAGGCGGTCCAAAAGCGCAGCCGTGAGCCGCGATTTGCCAATGCCGGGCTCGCCCGAAAGCAACACGACTTGGCCTTCGCCGGCTTTTGTCTTCGACCAGCGCCGTAGCAGCAGTTCGAGTTCTTCTTCCCGCCCGATAAGTTCCGTCAGCCCGGTCGCGTGAAAAGCCTCGAAGCGGCTTTCGACTGAAGCCGGTCGCAGTGCCGCCCAGGCATTGGCAGGCACCGGTATGCCCTTCAGATCCTTTACTCCGAGGTCCTCAAGCTCGAATAGATTGCCGAGCAGCTTGCGGGTATTTTCCGCAATAACGACCGTGTTCGGTTCTGCAATGCCCTGCAAGCGTGCCGCATGGTTCGGCGTCTCGCCAACGATTGCCTGCTCCTGAGCAGAGCCCGACCCGATCAGGTCGCCGACCACTACTAGCCCGGTGGCAATGCCGACCCGCGTCTGCAGTACCGCCCGGGTCTTTTGATTACTTACGGCACTCACCAACTCCAGCCCCGCGCGTACCGCTCGCTCTGCGTCATCTTCGTGAGCCTGCGGGTAGCCGAAGTAGATCAGCACGCCGTCCCCCATGTACTTCGCCACGAACCCGCCGAAGCGGCTCACAGTTTCGGCGACGCAGTCCTGATACGCCGAAATCACCTCGCGCAGGTCCTCCGCGTCCATGCGGGCGGAGAGCGCCGTCGAACCCACAAGGTCCGAGAACATCACTGTGACTTGGCGGAACTCGGCGGTATCGTTCGGCTGAAGAGTTGCAGCAGTAGGCTTGGGTGTTCCGTTGTCGACGCCATCCAGTTCGGCTACCGCACGTAGCATCTTGCGGCGATGGCCGAGCAAGACCCCGAGATCCTTAAGATCCTGATCCGTCAAATCGCGGAGCACGCTGAGGTCGACACCGTTTTCGGCAAAGCGTTCGGCGTACTCGGACATGCCGAGCTTTTTAAGCCAGTCCGCAACTTGCTGCATGGCGGCCTCGCGCGGATTGTTTGCCCCGACCCGGCTTCGGGACCGGGGCGACAGTTGGCGTGTCAATCTCGCAAATACGCGCGGCCAGTTTACCGCCCAGAATGGCCGGCATTCAATCTACCAATGGAGCCATCAGGGGCCGAAATGACAAATCGGGTCGAACAGAGAAGAGCTCGGTGCGAGCACCACGTTGTCGGCTTTGCCGATGAACGCGGACATTTTACCTAGCCGGCGGCATGTCTCAGAAGAGGCCAGAAGGCGACGCTCGACCCATAAAATGCGCCACAGAGTAGTTCCGACCTACCCCAAAAAATCACCCTAAATTGATGACGCTGTTCCGTTGTATGCTGCTCTGCACACTCGGGAACGCCGCTTGTTAACAATCATTGATTCTCTGTTTTGTCAGTGAGCTTCGAACACGATCGCCTTATAGCCGATCGTCATTGAAGGCGTGAGGCTTCAGGATGTCGGCGAACGCCCACAGTCTTTCTTCGTCGAATGTCTCTTTGGGTCATTCGCGTCGGTTTGGCGCTCGGATGCAAACTTCCGGTCTACCCCTGTGAGCCGAAATAAAGCTGCAGCACGCCAACGGAAGCGATGGGCCAAAGGACTAAACCGCTCGCGCGGTAGGGCACTGCGGCGGGCGTCGGGGCCAATGGGATAGCGCAACGGGGCGTCCTGTCTTGAGATCGAGGGGTTTCGACAACCTCACTCAAGACAGGAGCATCCCCATGACCGACCAGGCCATGAGCCCGTTACGCCGGCGCATGATCGAAGACATGACGATCCGCAAGTTAGCGCCAAAGACCCAACAAGGCTACATCCGCACCATCAGGGATTTTGCTGCGTTCCTCGGCCGGTCGCCCGACACGGCGAGCTTTGAGGACGTCCGGCGCTTTCAGCTGCATCTGGCGGCGAACGGCGTGCACATCCCGATACTCAACCACACCGTGGCTGCATTGCGGTTCTTCTTCAGGGTCACACTGAGGCGTTCCGACATCATCGAGCACACGACGTTCCTCCACGAGCCCCGCAAGCTGCCGGTCGTGCTCAGCGCGGAGGAAGTGGCGCGGCTGCTCGATGCCGCGCCGGGCCTCAAGTACAAGGCGGCTCTGAGCGTGGCTTATGGCGCGGGTCTGCGCGCCGCCGAGGTGATCTCACTCAAGATTGGCGACATCGACAGCAAGCGCATGGTCATCCGCGTCGAACAAGGCAAAGGACGTAAAGACCGCTACGTGATGCTGTCTCCACATCTGCTTGAACTGCTGCGTGCCTGGTGGAAGGCTGCGCGACCGCAGGGCTGGCTGTTCCCGGGGCGCGACCGCGTGCAGCCGATGACGACGCGCCAGCTCAATCGCGCCTGTCATGCCGCAGCCCAAACAGCCGAGATCGACAAGCGCGTCTCGCTGCACACCTTGCGGCACAGCTTCGCCACCCATCTGCTTGAGCAGAACATCGACATCAGGGTGATCCAGGTGCTGCTCGGTCACGCCAAGCTCGATAGCACGGCACTCTATACCCGCGTCGCCACCAAGACGATCCAACAAGTCATAAGCCCGCTGGAGCATATCGCCCGCAAGGTCGAGAGGGCTGAGCCGCCCGCCTGACGCGAGGCTCCTCGTGTCGCGTCCATCGCTGGAGGTCGCGGACATCTTCCGCGGCCACGGCCCGGCATGGCGCCGGGCCAATGCCGGCCATGTCAGCCTCAGCCAGTTGAAGGTGATGTCGGCGATCGAGAACTGCCGCACGGCAGCTCTCGGCGGCCATGTCGCGCGCTGCGAGGACTGCGCCCATAGCCAGATCTCGTACAACTCCTGCCGCAACCGGCATTGCCCGAAGTGCCAAGGTGCCGCGGCAAAGAACTGGCTGGCCGCGCGCGAAGCCGATCTGTTGCCGGTGCCGTACTATCACGTGGTGTTCACGCTGCCGGCGGCCATCGCCGATATCGCCTACCAGAACAAGGCTGTGGTCTATGGCCTGCTGTTCAAGGCTTCGGCCGAGACGATGCTGACGATCGCCGCCGATCCGAAGCATCTGGGCGCCCGGATCGGCATCACCTCGGTTCTCCATACCTGGGGCTCGGCCATGACCCATCACCCGCACGTCCACATGATCGTGCCGGGCGGCGGCATCTCGCTCGACGGCGAGCGTTGGGTGGCGTGCCGGCCCGGCTTCTTCCTGCCAGTGCGCGTGCTCTCGCGCCTGTTCCGGCGGCTGTTCCTGGAGAAGCTGATCGTGGCCCACAAAGCCAGCCATCTGAAGTTCTTTGGTGATCATGCCGTTCTCGCCGACCCGCAGGCGTTCGCGGCGTATCTGGCGCCGCTACGACGATCCGAATGGGTCGTCTATGCCAAGCGCCCGTTCGGCGGACCACAGGCCGTGCTGGCCTATCTGTCGCGCTATACCCACCGCGTCGCCATCGCCAACAGCAGGCTGATTGCGGTCGACGGGCACAGCGTCACCTTTCGATGGAAGGATTATCGCGCCGAAGGTCGCGACCGCCGGAAGGTCATGACACTGGCCACCGCCGAGTTCATCCGCAGATTCCTGATCCACGTGCTGCCGCAAGGCTTCCACCGCATCCGCCACTATGGGCTACTCGCCAGTGGCACGCGCGCCGACAATATCGCACGCGCGCGTGAGCTGCTCGCCGTTGCAATCCCTGACGGCCAGCCCACCGCTGCCGCCGCCGGTCAAACCAAGCCGAGTTGTCCATGCTGCGGCGGTCGCATGGTCCTCATTGAGGTCTTCGAGCGCGGTGCCACGCCGCGGTATCGGCCGACAGCTCCAACGATCGTGATCAGGGTCGACACCTCATGACCGCGTCTCTATCCGGCAAATCTGCTTGTCGTACTCGCCGGCTCTCCACCGGCCACGGAAAAGCGCGCCAAGACATAAAGCTGCCGCCCCAAATCGTTCGGCAGTTCACGACGTTCCACCCGACTCGCCGCTCATTCATGAGCCGCTTTACCGCAGGCGAACTTGCTGAACCGGCTCAGCTCCAATCACACACCTCAGCCGCGGCACTCAAATCCCCATAGCCCACGCCGCGCCACCTACGTGCCCACTCCCGCGGTTTCCTTGTACGGGCTTTTGTCAAGGAGGCGGCATTTCAAGAGGCGATAGGTCGGCGCATCTTTTTTCCTTCGTCAGTTTCTTTGTTCGATCTGAGAGCCGTTTCTTCGTCCCGACCCGCACTTCGCTTGCGCTGGCGCGCGCAGAAGCTGTCAAGGTTGGCCGTCGCGCGAATCTTACGACAGGCTCCACCGTTGCCAGGCCACACCTTGACAGCTTCGAGCACGACGGCACGGTTGGTGCGATCGGGATGACGATCGGAGGGGAGCCCGCTTGCGGGCGCGATCAATCGCGCCACAACCTTGTATCCGGTGGGTCCAAGGACCCGAACCATGATGCAGTCATACGCATCGGCAGCGAAGCTCCGAAGCGGCGGACCCATTCTCCCTTTCGGCATTGAAGCCAAGGAAACGCGTCGGGACCCCGCCACCTCGAACCGTCATCGGCGATACCGTCACCAGCGGACGGACAAGGCCGAAACTGTTGGGTCTTCTTCAGTGACCTCCGTGTTTATGATGCCGGCCGCAGAACGACGCCGTCCGGCACTACGCCCTCCCGCACGAGCCGCCACAGGGCGATCAGTAGCTTGCGCGCCAAGGCCACGATCATGGTCTTGCGCGCCCCGCGGGCGTTCTCGGTACGGCTTCGAAACCACTGCGCCAAGACGCTGTCCTTCTGGAACCTGAGAAATCGCCACGCCAATTCGATCATGCCCCGTCTCACTCGAGCATTGCCGGAACGGGTCAGCCCTTTCTCCCGGCGTTTTCTGCCGCTCTCGTCGGGCGAGCCGGTGAGGCCGGAATAACGCGCTACAGCCCGTCGGTCGCGCATGCTTCGCGACAGTACCTCCTGCACCAGCATGTCGGCGGTCTCGACACCAACCCCGATCACCCGCGCCAACAGCCGCACCATTGCGTGTGGTCCATCACTGGGCGCTTGCGTGAGACGCTCCAGGCGAGCGTCCTCGATCTGCCGTATCTGATCGCCGACGAGCCGCCGGCGCGCCATGTCGCGACGCAGCTCAGCCAGGGTGTTGGGCGGGATCGGCTCGCCCTCGGGGGAGCGCAAGCCGTCAAGGCGTTCGGAAGCTTTCTTCAGCTTGGGATTGAAGCCGCGGATGCCGAGCCGGATCAACGCCGCTTTCATTCGGTTGACGATCCGACTTTGTTCTCCGATGAGGCTCTCGCGCTCACGGTTGGGGCGCTTGGCATCTTCGTCCTTGATTGTCGGGATCGCGACCATCTTGCAGTGATCACGCTCGCCACGCAACCAGCCGAGAAAGCTGCGTTTGAGCAGTTCGGTGTCGAGACGATCGGTCTTGGCGCGCCGGTGCTCGCGCGATACCGCTACGCTCGATGCGTGAATGACATGCGCCTCGATGCCGCGCGCCCTGAGCCATCGGGCCAGCCAGAAACCGTCACGGCCGGCCTCGAAAGCGACCGCGATGCGTTCGATTCCGTATCCTTTCTTCTGCGCCTCTTCTCGCCAGCGATTGAGCAGTTTCAGCAAGGCGTTCTCGTCGACCTCAAGCTTCTTCGACGGCTGGCGTTCGACGCCAGGCACAATCCCCGCAACGAGCCAGCTCGACAGGCTCATCTCGATCACGGCGATCAGCGTACCGTTCGGTTTGAGGGACGTGAGGGATCGGCTCAGGTCGTTCAACTTCTGCATGGGGTGCTCCATCGGTTCACATCAGCGCCGATGAATGCCATATCCTTACCTTCCTCACCGCCGCCGTCTGCTGCATAGCATCTCCCTTGGAGGTTTGCGGACGCCGGCCCCGTGCGCGCGGCGACACCCTCATGGGGCCGGCATCCGAAAACCTTCACAGAACCGGAAGTCGAAATTCGCCCGAACGGTGTTCCAGCTTGGCTTTGGCAATGGACTATCGATGCGCCCGCACAATGTGAGGACCAGGTCCGAACACGATATCTCGCCTCAGGACGCCGTAGTACCGCTCGGCTATTTCGGGAAGTCCTAGATCTTCTATCACATTAAAGCGCTCGCCTTGCAGCAGTTGCAGCAGTTCGATCGGATCAAAAAAGCTGAGCCAGGGTTCGCCCCGCGACGCTGCCCTTGCGGCAGTTGCCATGACGCTGGCGCGGCGCTCAGCAGGATAATTCTGGAATGGTTCGACGTAGTCGAAAGCCACGGCTGCCTGCGGCACCTCGGAAATAAACTTCAATGTGGAGGAGACCGCATCTTTAGTCAGATAAGGCACTACGCCAAGCCATTGAAAAAACGCCTGCTCGTTCAGTTTGAACCCCGCTTTTACTAACCCCTCCGCGAGGCTTTCTCGTTCAAAATCTACCGGTGCGAAAGCAAGCGACGGCGGCTCCGCGAGACCTGCGGTCCTTATCTGATCGCGTTTCCACATTTGTGTCGAAGGGTAGTCGACCTCGAAAGTGCGAACGCCGAGATGAGCATAGGGATTTCGCAGCGAGAAGGTATCGAGGCCTGCCCCCAGCACTACGACCTGTCGTACGCCGCATGCGATGCAATCGCCCATCGTGTCCTCGGAAAACCGGCTGCGCGCTGCGATAAATAAACGCCAGGGCCGTAGCGAGTCGTTTGCAGCGATCTCGTCTAAGGCAGCGGCTGTCTCTTGGTCTATTATCCTCGACGCTAATGGATCTTTGAAGATCGCTCCGCCTTCTAGCTTTTGATGAATGGCACGATAAGCAGCCGCACCCCGAGCGGTCTGACTAGCTTGTCCATCGCGCATAATGATCTGTCCCGAAAAGGGTGCACGGCTCATGGCATCGTTGCTGCTCAAATTCAGCACCCTCGATAAGGGACTCTTGATGTCCACCTCGTCAAGAGCGCCGCCCGCAGGGCCTTCATCATTTGTCAACGGAGACAAGCCACCGCCGTGGATCACCAACCGAGGTGCATCTTTCCACGCTGCACGACGCTATTCGAAACCCTTTGCCTTCAGAACGGTCCGGCTGGCGGGCATGGACAGGAATGCGACCAGCGCTTGTGCGGCGTCAGCCTGACTGCTACCTGTAATGATGCCTGGGGCGAACTGGGTGTAATTCTGTATATCTGGGGGCAACGGGGCAATAAGTTCGACGGTTGGTTGAGCCAAGATTTCGCTTACTTGATTGAAGCCGATCTCGACTTCCCCGCTGGCCACGCTCGCATACAGTGTTCCAAGCGTTGACAGTCTTGTCTTGGCCTTCATCTCCCCAGCAATCCCCATTCGTTCGAGCAAGTTGGCCACGTAGATGCCACTGGCACCTCCTCCGGCCGGATCGGGATAAGCGATCGCTCTTGCGACCAGCATCGTGCGTTTAAAGGCGTCGGCCGAACTTATATCGGGCTTCGCGGCACCCTTGCGCACAAACGCGCCAACACCGACCTTCGCGATAACGATGCGGTTCCCGGCCACGATTCTGCCCTGCGCTTCAAGCCGGTCGACCGTTTGGACCGAACTCAAGATGATGTCGGCAGCCTCACCCTTTTGGACGCGGTCCGCAACAGCACCAGCGGTTCCGTAGTCCACCGTTACCTTGTGCCCCGAGGATTTCTCAAAATCCGGTATGAGGGCATCAATTGCGGGATGCAATGCAGAGGCAGATAGAAGCTTGACCTCGGCGGCTTTGGCGGCAGCTCCCACAGTGACGCCGAGCGATACCAGCCCAATTGCAACTCCCGCAGAGACACTTAGTAAGTTGCGCCGGTTCATGGCATTTCTCCCTTGGACGTCTTGTTTCGCTTTCGGCGAGATAGGCGACCATCTAATGATTAGCACGTAAGCCTACGTCGCCCCGGGTTCTTCGCGCAGAGTTTGCCGCAACGCGCCGCGACGCAATGGAAAAGCGCAGAGAATTTCCACATCGTGGACACTTGCGGGGAGCTGTGCCACGGTAAGGTTGGCACCTCACCGGGGAGCAATATCGTTTCTTCAAGGCGCATCCCATGACAGCTCGTGGCTCTCGCCATACCGCCGGCGCCGCATCCGTCGATTTGCCGGGCGGAACGCAAAGCATTCAGAGAGCAGTGGCTGTGTTGCGGATCCTGGCAACTGCCCGCGAGGCTGGCCTAGGACTCACCGAAATTGCGAAACAGGCGGAACTAACTCGCCCAACGACACATCGCATACTGAGCGTCTTGATTGCGGAAGGCATCGTTGAGAGGCGACAAGGCTCTCAACGATATCTGATTGGCGAGCAGATACCACTGCTGGCGCTTTCGCGGCGAATACGGGATCCCCTACTCGATATCGTTAGTCCTCATCTGCGGGCTGCCGTCCGTGAACTTGGTGACACCGGCTTTTTCACACGCTGGGTGGGACTTGAGACGGTCTGCGTCGCAAGGCAGCTCGGAACCTACCCTATCCAGGCCCTCGCTTGGGATGTCGGTGAACGCCGCCCCCTTGGCGTTTCCAACGCCGGAATTGCGATCCTATCCAGCATGCAAACCGACGCGGCGCGCGAAGTGCTCGCCAAAAACCGATCGCGTTTCTCTCGTTACGGCCTATCGACGGAAGCGATCTTGCAGGAGGTTGCGGTGGCCCGATCGAAGGGCTTTGCAGAACGCGCAATATCCCTCATTCCTGGCGCAAGCCCCGTATCCGTGATGATCCGGTCTTCTTTTGGCATAGCTCGTGGCGCTCTTACCATAACGCCAACACCGCGACGGCGCTCGCCCGAACGCACCGAGGAGATCGTAGCTTGCCTTCTCAGGCACGCCACGGCGGTTGAATTTGAACTCAGCAATGCGGCCACCCTGCGACCGCCGCGCCGTTAGCTTTGCGACAAAGGGAAGCCGGCTTCACCAATGGCAACGCCTAGAGTTATGGGAGGCATGTCGGCAATGGGTCTTGGTCGTGTAAAAACGCTGTTGCATGACGCGGACCGGCGCGGTCGAATTCAGGCTATCGCGGTCCGATCAATTTGGGCAAGTTTTACGGCCGCTCGACCAGAACTCATCCTGAGGCAATGTCGGGGCTCTTTTACGCGCCCCATGAACCGCAACGGCGCGCGGCAACGCCCGTATCACGCCCTCACCGCCGCCAGCAGCGGTTTCATCCCGACGATGTTCAGCACGCGTGTCAGATTGTAGCCGAGCACGCACAGCGCCATCTCGGTCGCAACTTTCGGCAGCGTCACGCACAAGAAGTGCGTCGCGCCCATGCGCATCTTCAGTGTGCCGAACGGATGCTCGACGGTCTCGCGGCGTGTGCGCATGGCGTTTGGATTCTTGTCGAGCCGCGCCTGAGCGCGTTCGAGAACGTCCTCGTGCACCCATCGCTTGATACGGCGTTGTGGGCTCGGCGTGCACTTCGATTTGAGTGGACAGGTTTTGCAGGCGTTCGTCCAATAGTTGCGCAGCTTCTGGCCGTCTTCGTCGTTGGTATAATAATATTTGAGTTTCTCACCGGCAGGGCAGCGATAAACATCCTCATTTGGCAGATAAGCAAAGTCCTGTTTGCCGAAGCGTCCTGAAGCCTTCGCACCCGATGTCATCGGCTTGGGCAAAGTCACCGTGATGCCAGATTGCTCGCACGTCACGATTTCTTCACCCTTGAAGTAGCCGCGATCGGCGACAACATCGAGCGTGTCGGCCTCAAGAACGGCTTTGGCTTGCCGGGCTATGTTTGCAAGTTGCGACCGGTCTGAGCCGCTTGTTGTCACCTCGTGCGCGAAGATCAGATGGTTTTCTGTATCAACCGCCGTCTGCACGTTGTAGCCGACGACGCCAGAACCACGGCCGCTCGTGGCCATCGAACGGCTGTCGGGATCAGTGAACGATATCTGCTGATCGGGCGACGCCAGAACCTGTTTTTCAATCGCTGCGAGTTTCGCCATTTCAACGGTCAGATTTTTGAGCCGTTCTTTGATCCGCGTCTTTTTTAACTCCAGTGTTTCCGACGGCTCCTGCCGGTCGGCGGTATCGAGCTGAGCGAGATAGCGCGCAACACTCTCCTCCAATTGCGTGCGCCGCCGCTCGACTTTGCCGCGCGTGAAGTTCTTATCGCGATTATTGACTGCTTTGAATTTGCTGCCGTCGATCGCAACGCTGGTTGTCGCGAGCAAGCCCATCTTGCGGCACACCTCGACGAAGCGCGCGCAGACCTTTTTGATGCCGGGACCATTGTCCTTGCGGAAATCGGCAATCGTTTTGTGATCGGGCGCAAGCCTGGCGAGCAGCCACATCACTTCGACGTTGCGGCCAGCTTCACGCTCAAGCCGGCGGCTCGAATGGACACAGTTGAGATAACCGTAAATGTAGAGCCCTAAGAGCGCGGCCGGATGATACGACGGCCTACCTGTGCCGGCAGGCTCAACGCCACCGAACCCAAGTTCAGCCAGATCGAGGGCTGCAACGAAGGCGTCGATCACGCGAACCGGATTGTCATCTGCAACCCAGTCGTCCAGGCATTCCGGCAACAAAGTAGATTGCCCGCGATCAGCTCCTTGAACAAAACGAGCCATGCCAGCCCCCGCCGATTCAGTGCGGGAATCATAGCAGGCACGGCGTTTTCACACATGGGGTAATTTCGGGCTCGGAGCCATACTCAGGCTCTGGGAATCAGCTCTCCAGGACTCGACGAGGCCCACCCCAGGGCCTTGCAATGATGGAGAGAGGCAATGGAGCACTATGTCGGATTAGACGTGTCACTGAAACTGACTTCGATCTGCATCGTCGATCGGACAAGGAAAGGTCGAGCGCGAAGGGGTGGTTACGTCTGACCCGGAGGCGATCGCGACGTACATCAAATTGCACACGTCACACGTCGTTCGGATTGGACTTGAGACCGGAGCAACGTCGACATGGCTGTGGACCGAGCTGAATAAGATCGGGTTACCCGTTATCTGCATTGACGCCAGGCATGCGAAGGCGGTTCTGAAGATGCAGATCAACAAAAGCGACCGAAATGACGCTGCTGGCATTGCGCGCATCATGCAATGTGGTTGGTACAAGGAGGTTTGCGTCAAGGATCTCGACAGTCATGCGACCAAAGCCCTTCTTGTCAGTCGAGCTCTGCTCGTCAAGATCAAGCGGGATATCGAAAATCAAATCCGGGGGCTCCTCAAGAATCTTGGGCTCGTCATCGGACGAGCAAAGATGAATGTGTTTGCTGTGCGCGCCGCGCAGTTGGCCGAGGAACGGTCAGAGCTTTTTGCCGCTGTCGATCCATTGCTAAAGGCACGCGAGGCCGTCGAGCAACAGATTGCGGACCTTGACCGCAAGGTGCTGCGGCTGGCTCGCAACAATGCTCAGGTGCGACGGTTCATGACGGCTCCTGGCGTCGGCCCGGTCACGGCCCTTTGCTTCCTTGCGACGATCGATGACCCCGCTCGCTTCAAGAGGTCACGAAGCGTCGGAGCCTACGCAGGGCTAACGACTCGCCGATACGCATCCGGGGAGATTGACTGGACGGGCCGAATCTCGAAATGCGGCGATAAGATGCTGCGAAGTTACCTCTACGAGGCGGCCAATGTGCTGCTGACACGCGTAGCAAAATGGTCAGCACTCAAAGCGTGGGGTATTCGGCTTGCGAAACGAAGCGGCCTACGCAAAGCCAAGGTTGCGGTTGCCCGAAAACTTGCTGTCATTCTGCATCGGATGTGGATCGATGGTACCGAATTTAAATGGTCATCAAGGGATGCTGCTGATCAGCCTGCATAAAGGATAACGAGTTCCCGCCGAACAGCGGGAGCGAACGTCCCTGCCGGGACGCTGGCGTTGGTGAGATCGCCCCTGGCTTTGCGGTGCTCGAAAGGGCAAAGCGCGCTTCACACATTGATCCGCTAACGTCATCTTACGCCATCATGCGGAGGGCACGCCCCTACCGCGGAGAGAACCATGGACCCGGCAAGGATGTTCAAGGAGAGCTTGACCTCACTCCCGGAATTAGAGAACAGCCAGGGTCAATCGCGTTGGTCTGCGCCTGAATCCGGCTCTTCAGGTCCACCCCCAGCACCGGACATGTCGCAGTACTGCGCCAACCTACGCGATGGGCCAACACCGGACCTAGTGTAGCAATTATTCAATCACCTCGTCGGCGCTTGCGACCAAGCTTGGTCGGACAATGATGCCAATGTCTTGCGCCGCATTGGTGCTGATCGAGAACTTGAACGGAGGTGGGTTGCTTTGTCCTCCAGAAAGGGGAATTTTGCGGGTTGTGAACCACTTTACATTCGGTCGATGGGCTTGATGCTACCCAGCTGACTGTTAACTTGGGCAATTGAGATCATCGGAGCATTTGCGATGGCCGCTATACTTCGAGCTTGCGCCCTTGGATTGAACCTTCTCATTGCTGCGATACCCGCTGCGAGGGCCGGCGATCAGACCGTCACTCTCAATCTCGGTTCAGGGTCAACGCTGCTGCTTGAGAGGCCGTTCAAAACTGTACTGATCGGAGATCCGAATGTCGTTGATCTTCGTACGCTGAATAGCCGCTCGGTCGTTCTCACGCCGCGAGATACCGGAGCCACGAACCTCATCTTCGTAGACGAAAATAGTGTCGCTATTGCCAACGTGAAAGTCATCGTTCGCGAGCCGGGCACGATCTAAACCAATTACCAGAGTCTGGCTTCCTCGATCTGAATGTCCGTTCAGGGTCAAAATGCGAAGAACTCAACCTGAGCAAATCTAGTCCGCCGTGCCCCAATGAGCGGACCTCAACGAAGTGCGCTGCTACTTCGCCGATGGGCCGACAACGGAAGTAGACTTCTCACCCGTTCACCCCGTCGGCGAGCGCGAGAAGCGTCGGTGGGATCGTGAAGGTGAGTGTCGCGATTTCTGGGGAGTCCTCACGGGCTCGCGACGGGGTTGGTCCGCGGGTTCCAGCGATTCACGAGCCAAAAAGGGCGTGTTTCGCCCCATGGGGTGGGGTAAACTGGTTATCTCATTCTGGTGCAGCGGCTGGTCCGCGAGCGGCTCGATCGACGGGGCGCGTTGCGACCGACGTGACTGCGGCCATCGCCAGTGATGAGTGCGGCCAAGTGTGCGTGTGAACGCCATGAATATCAGTGCGTGGCTGCGCAGCCTCGGCCTGGAACGCTACGAGCAGGCATTCCGGGAAAACGCGATCGATGAGGCAATCCTGTCCAAGCTGACCGCCGAGGACCTCAGAGACCTCGGCGTGACGGCGGTTGGCCATCGCCGTATTCTCTTCGATGCGATCGCCACCTTGCGAGCCGACTCTTTTCGCGACCCGGCCCAACATTCGGTCGAGCCCGATCGCTCCGTCGGCAAGGCTCCCGAAGCCGAACGCCGCCAGCTAACGGTCATGTTCGTCGACCTCATCGGTTCCACGGCATTGTCTGCGCGGCTCGATCCGGAAGAACTGCGCGACATCATCGGCTCCTATCACCGTCGTTGCGCCGAGGTGATCACCAGGTCCGGCGGCTTTGTTGCCAAGTATCTAGGTGACGGCGTGCTGGCCTATTTCGGATATCCGCAGGCCCAAGAGGAGGACGCCGAACAAGCGGTGCGCGCTGGCCTCGCCTTGATCGAAGCGGTGGCCAAGCTCGAGGCGGGCCACGCGACCACGTTGCGGGTGCGTGTCGGTATCGCCACGGGCCTCGTAGTCGTCGGTGACCTGCTCGGGGAGGGAGCTGCCCGGGAACAATCGGTTGTTGGCGAGACCCCTAATCTTGCCGCAAGGCTTCAAGGGCTTGCCGAACCGAATACGGTGGTCATCGCAGACAGCACGCGCCGCCTGCTTGGCGGGCTGTTTGATTATTGCGATCTGGGCACATTGCCGATCGCGGGAATTCACTATCCGGTGCGTGTCTGGCGGGTCGTGGCCGCGAGCCTGGTCAGCAGTCGGTTCGAGGCCCTACGCGCCGCCAGCACGCCGTTGATCGGTCGCGAGGAAGAGATCGCATTGTTGACCCGCCGCTGGGAGCGGGCCAAGGCCGGCGACGGTTCCGTCGTCCTAATCGTGGGTGAGCCGGGCATCGGCAAGTCGCGCATCGCACAAACCCTACTGGAGCAGTTGGGCGAGGAGCCGCACACGCGGTTGCGTTATTTCTGCTCGCCGCACCATCAGCACAGTGCGCTCTATCCCAGCATCACCCAGCTCGAGCAGGCGGCCGGCTTTCGACGCGAGGATACCGCCGAGACCCGCTTGGATAAGCTTATTGCGGTGCTGGCTCTGGCCAACCAGGAGCTGAGCGAAGCTGTCCCGCTCTTGGCGGACTTGCTGTCGATACCGACCGGCGACCGCTACCTGCCGCTCAATTTCACCGCGGAAGCGCAAAGAGAAAACGCTTCATGTGCAACTTGCGCAGGTGGAAGGACTCGCGGCGCAGCAGCCGCTGCTGATGCTATGGGAAGATGTCCATTGGAGCGACCCCACCACGCTGGAGTCGCTGGATCTGCTCATCGACCGCGCCGCGACGCTGCGGATCTTGGTGATTCTCACAATTCATCCCGACCGAAAAAGAAAGCGAGTGGAGGAAAAGACGCTCGGCCTTCTTCCCAACCCGCTGCAGAAGTACGGCGTGAAGTTCGCGGCCACTTACATCGGCGAGGTGTTCGGTAATCCTTCCGGCGGCCTGAAACAGGGCGCTATCTACGAAGGCCGTCTCAACCTCGCGGTGGATGTCGATCTGCAGAAGCTCGTCGGCATCGACAAGCTCACCTTCCATGCCAACATGTTCCAAATCCATGGCGACGGCCTGTCCCGGAGCAATCTTCAGAACTTCTTTGTCGTCAGCGGAATCGAGGCTCTACCCTCAACGCGTCTTTACGAAGCGTATTTCGAGAAGCGGTGGGGCGGGAAGAGGATCTCGCTGAAAGTGGGTCAGCTCGCCGCCGACAGCGAATTCTTCAACACCAAATATACAGACGTGTTCACCAACGCCTCAATGGGTTGGCCCGCGATCACGTCGCTCAATCTGCCCAGCGGGGGACCTTCGCCACCTTTGGCGGCCATGGGCGCAAGGCTACTGGTCAACGTGACCGACCAGCTTTCCGTTCTGGGTGGGATCTTCGACGGCGACCAAGCCGGGCCCGGACCGGGCGATCCGCAGGAGCGCAACCGCTACGGCGTCAATTTCCGCGTCAACGATCCGCCGTTGTTACTGGGTCAGATCCAGTACGCCTGGAACAACAAGAAGGGCGATCCCAACCTGACCGGCCAGGTCAAGTTCGGTGGGTGGCGGCACTTCGGCTCATTCGCCGATCAACAGCTCGCGTCGAACGGCGTCTCGCTCGCCGCTTCCGGTAGCAGTGGCGAACCCTTATTGCTGGCAGGAAACATCGGTGGTTGGGCGGTCTTCGAGCAACAGATCTACCGCCTGCCTCACAGCGACGATCGCGGGATCGGTGTGTTCGCAAGGGCCGCCGGCGCGCCCGCTGATCGCAACCTCATCGATCTCTACGCTGATGCCGGCGTCGAGTTCATCGGGCTTCGTGACGACCGGCCGGACGACAAGTTCGGGATCGCCGCGGGTTATGCCCATGTGTCCAAACGGGCGCAGGCGCTCGACGCCGACTACCGCACGTTGGTGAATCCAAATTGGCCCTTGCGAAACTTCGAGGGATTGCTGACGACGGTCTACCAATACCAGATAAAGGACGGCTGGTCGTTGCAGCCAAACTTCCAATACATCATCCACCCGGGCGGCGGCGCCACGGGACCGGGGACGCCATTCGCCGGAAAGGTCCTCAAAAACGCGTCGGTGTTCGGTCTTAGGACGACGTTAAAATTCTAGCACCGTGCGCATCGCACGGACTCTGCTCCAGGAAGAGCTCGTGCAGATGAACACGATGGCGCAGATGGCATCAGAGCGACCCCCATGTCGTCTTCCGGGCGGACATCTCATTGAGCCTTTTCAGCCTGCTCGCGCTCGCGCAAGCCTCGGGCAAGTTGATCAACAGACGTCTCCTCCGCCAATTCGTCTTGTTGGCAATCCTCGTCATCGACATTCAGCCGCCTGGCAAGCTTCTGCAATATTCTCAAAGATCGCGTCGCCTCCCGTTCGGAGAGCAGATTAATCTGAAGTTCTAGACGATCCCGCTTCTCCAAGATGCGGTCGGTTGCATTTTGGCGAATGAGGACACAGGAGGTGAGAAGTACCGCCTCCAGCGCGAGGAATGTCCCGAGCAGCGGGAACGGGAATGGATCAAGCGCGCGATCGGGGAATACCCCGCCGAACGCAATCCAACACACCACCGCCCCGCACTGCAGCACAACGAACTGCGGAGTTCCCGCAAACGATCCGATTGCATGAAAAACACGATGATGAAGAGCGATCTTTTCCTCATCCTGCTTTTCAAGGCGCAGGATGGCGTCGATATTTTCTACCGGTCTTTTCGATGATGCCGACGCTGACATGGTCAGGTGGCGATCTGCTCGGCGGCTCGCCGCGCTGACTGTCGGGTCCGGTCGAGTGTCTCATCTCCGGCTTTTTCGGCCTTGGCACGCGCTTCACATTTCGAACGAAGCTCCTCAATCTCATCGTCTGTGAGGTGCTCGATTCCCACGAGACTATTGCGCGCTGCGCTCACGCGAATGAGTTCGTCAAGCTTTACCTGAATGGCGGCGCTGTCCCGGTGTTGCGAATTCTGAATCAGAAATACCATAAGGAAAGTTACGATTGTGGTCCCAGTATTAATGACCAACTGCCAAGTGTCCGAGAACTGGAAGAGCGGGCCGCTGATGCCCCATACGACCACCACACCCGCGGCTAACAGGAAGGTCGAGGCGCGCCCCGCCGCAAGCGAAGTCTTGTTCGCCAAGTCACCGAAGAATTTTGAAATCGGCGATGGTTCGTGTGTCATGATTGTAGCCTCTACCACCGACCACAATGTTGTGTTGGGGCAAAAAGTTCCGCGTTAGGAACCATGGTCTCCCTCTGTGAAATGCTTTTCGCGGGCGCTCCCGAGAGAAGGTATTACGAGCGATCGCGGAGTACGTCCTAAGCCGCGCCCCTTTGGAGCCGACCTCAACCCTAGAATTCCACTTTGCCCCTGACTCGGAACGGATGGCCAAGGATTCGATTCCTGCCGGCTCATAAGTCAGCCGCGGAAAAATCTCTCACGCGAAGGGTCCTCCACGAGCGATCAGGTTGCGATATCGGGCCTCGTACTCCTTCGCCATCCGCAGCGGAATCCGGGCCGCACGCGCGATGCGTATGGCGTCCTCCGGACCCTTGTCCGCCGTCAGCCGCCCCAGAAAGGCCAGGTACGAACCTGGTTCGTAGGAGGGCCGAAACATATCTTTGGGCAGTCCGTGCTGGATCGTCGCGATCCAGTTTGCCTCCGGAAGCGGCCGACGCTGGTCGGCGGAAATGGAGACGAACGGAGCGTTCGCAAAGGCGCCGATTAGCTGCGGCAGACCGGGAAGGTCGAGACGGCCGTGCATGGTCGTCAGGAAAGGCACGCCGGTCCGGCTCAGCACCGGAAGAGGCAGCCAGTCGACGTGGGAGTGAATCACGTCGAAATCGCGCGCGCTCGGCGATGGCCTCGATCAGAAGCGCGTAGGCGGCGTTCGGATCCGCACCCTTCCGCCAGCATATTGTTCTCCACTGTTCGTGGTCGTTCGAACTCCACCGCAAAATCAGTGACTTGCGCCAATGGACTGTACTTCACAGTTCTTAGGTGTTCTCCCTAATCGGGACGCTGACCGTAGCTTTAGACCGTGGGTTGCCGGACGAACGAGGCCGTCGAAGGGCATTGGTGTGAAATCGATAGTCCGGCCGCCACCTGGAAAATTCCTGGCGAGCGGATGAAGATGGACCAAGACCATTACGTTCCGTTGACGGATCCCGCGCTGGCGGTGCTCGACGAGATGCGCAACGGCAGCCAAGGTGAGCTAATCTTCGTCAGTCCCGATGCCCGCGTCGCCACCAAGACGATCAGCGAGGTCATGAGCCCGTTGGAGCACATCGCGATCAAGCTGAAGGAGGCCCGGCCGCCCGGCTGACGCGAGGCCGGCGTGTCTCGTCCGGCTCTGGAGGTTGCGGATATCTTCCGCGACCGTGGCCCGGCATGGCGGCAGGCCCATGCCGGCCGTGTCAGCCTCGACCAGTTGAAGGTGATGTCGGCGATCGAGAGCTGCCGCACGGCGGCGCTCGGCGGCCATGTCGCGCGCTGCGAGGACTGCGCCTACACGTCCATCGCCTACAACTCCTGCCGCAACCGGCACTGCCCGAAGTGCCAGGGCGCCGCGGCGAAGCAGTGGCTCGCCGATCGCGAAGCCGAGCTGCTGCCGGTGCCATATTATCACGTCGTGTTCACGCTGCCGGCCCGGATCGCCGACATCGCCTACCAGAACAGGGCCATCATCTACGATCTCCTGTTCAAGCTCTCGGCCGAGACGATGCTCACGATCGCCGCAGATCCGAAGCATCTCGGCGCCAGGATCGGTATCACGTCCGTGCTGCACACCTGGGGCTCGGCCATGACCCACCACCCGCATGTGCACATGATCGTGCCCGGCGGCGGCATCTCGCCCGATGGCCAGAGTTGGGTGTCCTGCCGCCCGGGGTTCTTCCTGCCGGTACGCGTGCTCTCACGCCTGTTCCGGCGCTTGTTCCTGGGTCGCCTTGCCGCGCTCCACCAGGCCGGCCGCCTGAGCTTCTTCGGTAACGACGCTCAGCTCGCCGGAGCACAATCATTCGCCGCATTGCTTGCAGCGTCGCGCAAGACGGAATGGGTCGTCTATGCCAAGCGTCCGTTCGGCGGGCCACAAGCCGTGCTGGCCTATCTGTCGCGCTATACTCACCGCGTCGCCATCGCCAACAGCCGCCTGATCGCCCTCGACCAGCACGATGTCACCTTCAGATAGAAGGATTATCGGGTCGAAGGCCGCGACCGGCAAAAGCGGATGACGCTCGCCACAGACGAGTTCATCCGCCGCTTCCTCATCCACGTGCTGCCAAAAGGCCTTCACCGCATCCGCCATTACGGCCTGCTCGCACGGGGCGTCTGCGCCGACAATGTCGCACGCGCGCGCGAACTGCTCGCCGTCAGCGATCGTGAGGATGAACCGACCGAGACCATCGTCGACAGCGGCAAGCCACCGTGTCCATGCTGCGGCGGCCGCATGATCGTCATCGAGGTTTTTGAGCGAGGTGCAATGCCGCACCGTCAATCGACCGCGCCAATCAGCGCCATCAGGATCGACACCTCATGACCGCGCATCGGCCATTCCGCAAAGCTGTTCGTCATGCCCGCCGCTCATCGACCGGCCACGGCGCAGCGCACCCGAACGCTCATCGGTCGTCGCCCATCCGTCGATCATTGATCGCGTTCGACAACGTCCACCGCCCATTCCATGATAGCGACAGCGTCGTGCCGCGCGCTGCACCGGTTCGAACTCCATCACCAAACTCGCCTGCAGCGCTCAAATCCCCATAGAGCCTGCCGCATCAGTCCTGCCCACCATGCGCGGTTTCCTTGTATGGGGCTTTTTTTGTCAAGGAGGCGTTTCAAGAGGCGACAGGTCGCGCATCTTTTCCTTCGTCAGTTTCTTTGTTCGATCTGAAAGCCGTTTCTTCGTCCCGACCCGCACTTCGCCTGCGCTGGCGTGCGCAGAAGCTGTCAAGGTTGGCCGTCGCACGAATCATACCACAGGCTCCGCCGTTGCCAGGCCACACCTTGACAGCTTCGAGCACGACGGCACGGTTGGTGCGATCGGGATAACGATCAGAGGGGAGCTCGCTTGCGGGCGCGATCAATCGCGCCACAACCTTGTATTCGGTGGGTCCAAGGACCCGAACCATGATGCAGTCATACGCATCGGCAGCGAAGCTCCGAAGCGGCGGACCCATTCTCCCTTTCGGCATTGAAAGCCAAGGAAACACGTCGGGACCCCGCCACCTCGAACCGTCATCGGCGACACCGTCACAAGCGGACAGACAGGGCCGAAACTGTTGGGTGTCGTTCAGTGACCTCCGTTGATTATGCCGGCCGCAGAACGACGCCGTCCGGCACTACTCCCTCCCGCACGAGACGCCACAGGGCGATCAGGAGCTTGCGCGCCAAGGCCACGATCATGGTCTTGCGCGTCCCGCGGGCATTCTCGGTGCGGGCTCGAAACCACTGCGCCAAGGTGCTGTCCTTCTGGAACATGAGAAATCGCCACGCCAATTGGATCATGCCTCGTCGAACCCGAGCGTTGCCGGAACGGGTCAGCCCTTTCTCCCGGCGTTTTCTGCCGCTCTCGTCGGGCGAGCCCGTGAGGCCGGCATAACGCGCTACGGCCCGTCGGTCGCGCATGCTTCGCGACAGTACCTCCTGCACCAGCATGTCGGCCGTCTCAACACCAACCCCGATCACGCGCGCCAGCAGGTGCACCATTGCATGTGGTCCATCATTGGGCGCTTGCTTGAGACGCTCCAGGCGAGCGTCCTCGATCTGCCGTATCTGATCGCTGACGAGTCGCCGGCGCGCCATGTCGCGACGCAGCTCAGCCAGGGTGTTGGGCGGGATCGGCTCGCCCTCGGGGGAGCGCAAGCCGTCAAGGCGTTCGGCAGCTTTCTTCAGCTTGGGATTGAAGCCGCGGATGCCGAGCCGGATCAACGCTGCTTTCATTCGGTTGACGATCCGACTTTGTTCTCCGACGAGGCTCTCGTGTTCGCGGTTGGGCCGCTTGGCATCTTCGTCCTGGATTGTCGGGATCGCCACCATCTTGCAGTGATCACGCTCGCCGCGCAGCCAGCCGAGAAAAGAGCGTTTGAGCAGCTCGGTGTCGAGCCGATCGGTCTTGGCGCGCCGGTGCTCGCGCGACACCGCCACACTCGATGCGTGAATGACGTGAGCCTCAATGTCGCGTGCCCTGAGCCAGCGCGCCAGCCAGAAGCCGTCACGGCCGGCCTCGAAAACGACGGCGATGCGTTTGATCCGATGCCCGGCCTTCGTTGCTTCCTCTCGCCATCGATGCAGCAACTTCAGCAATGCGCTCTCGTCGACCGCGAGCTTCTTCAATGGCTGGCGCTCGACGCCAGGCACGATGCCGGCGACGAGCCAGCTCAACAGGCTCAGTTCGATAACTGCGATCAGCGTGCCATTCGGGTCGAGGGGGCTCGAGGATCGGCTCAGATCGTTCAACTTCTGCATGGGGCGCTCCATCGGTTCATCAGCAACAATGGATGCAATATCCTCGTCGCCGCCCCATAGCATCTCCCTTGGAGGCTTTCGGACGCCGGCCGCCCGGAATGTGCCGCGCCGTCAATCATGCGGCCGGCATCCGAAATCCTTCACACAAGCGGACATTTCGGTTCGACCGCCAATTGGTCCGGTAGGGGCCAAATCCGGACTCGTGCAGCGCAGAAAAAGTTGCTTCCATCGCGTTAGCTCGGATCACGGTTTGGCAGGTCTTCGGACGTCAATCTTCTCGCCGACGTCTATGACCATTAGATCTTCACCAAGCTCCAAGGGACCGGAGTAATTTTTCCGAGTTGGCGGAATCAGATCCTGCTCGGTCGCGTTTGGCAACACAATGTGTGAATACACTGCCAGCTTAGGCTTTGTCCGCGCAAACACCTCTCCCGCCTGCTCTGGCGTGACATGATGGGCAACAACACTTGACGTCCGCGCTGGCGGAACTCCAAGGCGCTGGAATGTTTCGGGCGAGGCGACCTCGTGCACCAACAGATCAACGTTCTGAGCGTGCCGGATTAGATTTTCAGAGGTGCGGGTGTCTCCGGAGAGCACGACAGACCGACCGGAATAGTCGATGCGATAGCCAAACGCCGGCTTTACTGGCGTGTGATCCACTTCGAACGCGGTGATCTTCACGCCGCTGTCCTCATATGTGAAGCCCTCGGCGATGTCCTCCGCGAGGATGACCACGCCATCTGGTGCGGCCCGGTCATCGTATAGCCTAATCCGGATGTCGTACTCGAATGCCTGCTCGAACAGCGACGTCATCCGCTTTGTCCCTCTTGGTCCCCACACCTGCAGTGGCCGATCCCGTCCCGGCGTAAGCCAACCGGTCAGCCACAGATCCGGGAAGCCGACAACGTGGTCTGAATGAAGGTGAGTGAGAAAGACGCCGTTTACATCCTGCCAGGGCACCTTGATCTGATTGAGTCGCTGAAGGGCACCGCGGCCCGCATCGAAAATGAACTTCTGCCCACCCGCTTCGACGAGGATGCTCGGTCCGAACCGGTTCATGACGGCCGGAGGACATCCTGTGCCTAGCAGGGTAACCCTTATTTCTTGTCCCTGTGCCGTCGCCGCCGGGACAAGGAGCAGGGCAAGTAGTGCGATTCCCAACATTCTCTGAAGACATTTTGACGACATTGGCTGCCCTCCTGGTCAAATCGCAACGTGATTACTTGGAGTCATTCGCGGCACTCTTGCTGGATCAAAGGGACTTCCGGTCTATTCCTCTTAAGTGAGCAAGCAACGAAGATCCTGGTCACCTCATTGCTCGCGAACGCCGGCCTTCCTCAGTCCTTCGACGATGTCGTCGTACTCACGACGAAACTGCGGATTGCTCGAACGTGCGTAGCCGATTTGCTGGAACCACTGGATCGTGAAGTCCGGTCGGATTGCATTCAATTCGACCAACACTTGCTGGGCCATCTCCAATTGGCCAGTGGCTCCATAAGCTGAAATCAGATCTACATACGGAAACCAGTCCAATTTACTCAAGTTGATGGAGCGCTTACATTCGTCGATGCCTTCCGCGTATTGGCGCAGATGGACATGAGCATGACAGAGGAAATAGTGCCAAGTGCCAGCGGCCGGATCTTTGGGGCTTAGGCGCAACGCGATCTGAATCGGGGAAAACGCTTCGCGCGCGCGTCCGGCCGTAATAAGTACGATCCCCTTGGATGCATACGCGACGGGCGAATTAGGATCGATTTCCAACGCTGCGTCGTATTCAGGTAAGGCTTGCTCAGGATTTCCGTAGTTCAAAATGTTTCCCTTGGCTACGTGCGCGTTTGCGGTCGCCGGGCGTTTTGCGAGAACTTGATCAATTAGGTTCAGCGCCGTCCTTTTGTCCTCGACCACGGATGTTGACCATCCGTAGATCACGCCCTCCGCGATGCACAACGACTTCCCGATCATTGCATCGATGTTGTCTGGATCGAGGCGCAGTGCGCTATCGAACAAGTCGTTTGCCTGTGCATTCGTTAACTTTGTCCGGGGGCCATAGCGCTTCGCCCAGCCGCGCATGCTGAAATCCACAGCGTCTGGATTGGTTGGCCTGTCCATTTGGCTGCGCCGGCTTTCGGCCTGGATGAGCTCGACGTTGAGAGAGCGAGCGAGCCGCGCCGTGACCTGCTCCTGCAAGGCCGCAAGATTTGTCCGATCGCCGTCAAAGCGGTCAGACCAGACGTCACGACCAGTCGACAGTTCGGCAAGTGACACGTTCATCCGGACCCGATCTCCGGCGCGCTGTACCGCGCCCTGTACCGCCCATCGGATACCAAGATCCTTGCCGAGCGTCTTGAGATCGATCTGCTTATTTTTGTAGGTGAAAGCCGTCCCGCGCCCGATCACGAACGTATCGGGCATTTGCGCGAGGTCCGTTGTCAAATCGGTCGTAAGGCCGTCGGCAAAATAGTCCTGCTCCGCATCGTTGTTGAGGTTTGCGAATGGCAGGACAACGAGAGACAAACGGGGAGCAACGTTAGGCCGGGTCGTAGCCTCCTTCTGCGTCTTTTGGCTTTCCGGAAACACGTCTGTGCGGAGCGTCTTCCAAACAGTCCAGTAGCCGACGAGGCCGCCCGCGATCGCACCGACGGCCGCAATCGAGGCCAGCGCGCCGCCAATCAACTGCAACCTTGCCCGCAGGCGGACCTTTAAATTGCGATCCGTTAGCGGCTTCCCCAGGCGCTCCTCATCGGAGACAGCTTTGTCCGGTTGATCATTATCGGATGGCGGCTTGCCAGGTGGGTCGTTGGAGACTTCCGAGTTTGTCACCGTTGCCTCTCCGCGTAGGCCACACGCTTGGACTTTTAGCTTAGCAGAATTGCACACCTGAGCTTGGTCAAGGCTTCTGACTCATTTGCGCTTCTTTCAAAGTTGTCGCGTCGTAAAGCCGGTCTAAGAGATTCACACAGGTTTCGTCTGGGCAAAAGTGTCGGTCTAGCGCTCAGCTGCAAACTTCCGGTCGTCCGCTCTCAACCGACATGTAGCGGCAGCGCTTCAACAGTAACGACGGGCCATGACTCGCTATCCCAAACCGGCTCAACCGGAACAGCGAAGTAGACGGTCCTGCCATTCAGCAGTAGCATTCTGCCGCTTCGGCGAGGGCGATCTGTGATGTTGAATAGACGAGAGACGCTAAAGATTTCCGCAGGAGCACTTCTCGCGCCGGCACTGGCGCCGAGCCTCGCCGCGGGACAATCCGCCCGCACGAAACTTGTGCTGTTGGGCACGACCGGCGGTCCCCCCTTGCAGGTTGGGCGAGCCGCACCTTCAAACGCCATTGTAACCGGGGGCTCCCTTTACGTTGTTGATTGTGGCAACGGCGTTGCCCGACAGATCGTGCAAGCTGGTCTTAGGCTCAACGCGTTAAAGAGCATTTTCATAACGCATCAGCATTCGAACCACAATTTAGACTACGGAAACCTGTTTTATTTTGCCTGGTATTCGAGCCTGCGGAAGCCAGTGTATTCTTACGGCCCGCCACCATTGGCGGAAATGACAAAGAAGTTCTTTGAGTTGAATGCTTTCGACATCGACATTCGAATTCGCGATGAAGGCAAGCCCGATCCTAGGGCGATGCTTATTCCGCATGAGATTGAGTTGGCCGGAATTGTGATGCAAGACGAGAATATGAAGGTCAGTTGTGTCTTGGCTGACCATCCACCGCTTCCGGTGGCGCTATCGTATCGCTTTGACACTGCAGATCGCTCTATCGTGTTCTCTGGTGAGCCCCGAAAGACCGACGCTCTCATTAGTCTTGCGAAAGGCGCGGACGTATTCGTCTGCGAGGCGCAATATCTTCCGGGAATGCGTCAGGCGCTCGATGGAGCCGTGAAAGTAGGCAGGTTCGATAAGGAGACCGCCGACAACCTTTTCAAAAGTGTTTCAAGCAATGCACTTACGGTCGAACAGGCCGGCGAAGTGGCTCAAGCCGCAGGGGTCAAAACGCTAGTGTTAAGTCATTTCGTTCCAGGAAATGGCGCTGTACCTGATCAGGTGTTTGTGGACGAAGCCCGCAAAGCTTTCTCCGGCGAAATCATCCCGGGCCGCGACTTGCTCGAAATTTGAATTTAGCCTCATGTTTGACAGCGTCCGGTTTGGGTCAAAGGCTGCCTGGGAAAGCTTGCATGCCTTGTTCCGGTGAACTTCAGGAAGCAGACCTCGGGAAGCTCTGAGCCAATGGAGGACTCCGCACGGTTTTTCCCATGCTGACCGACATGACATAGGGTTCAGGCGGCTCTTCGGCTAGGCGATCAAATAGAAGGTGGTTGCCAGCGCCGCGGCGAGGACCGCCAAGCGAGTGGCCGCTTTCATCATTTTCGTCATGGACGATTTTTCGATGATGAAGTTTAGCCCGCTAACGACCACGACCATGAAAGCCACAAGCAACCACATGACGCTCATCCTCTGATTGAGCACGTGGCATATGTATCGGGCCAAGTGTCCTGATTCTTTATCGTTGTTTCATTCTAACCAGACAGCACCCAACAAAGGTCTGCTCAGGGCCAAAAGCAGCGGTGGACACCAAGTTGGAACCGCGTCCGGATTGCCCCTGACGGCCGACATTACACGCGCTCAATCGACCTTCGGCTTCGGGCCATCAGCCGACATGCACCAGCGGGTTAAGCAATCCGCTGTAGCAGCGTCTATTGAACGTCGTTGCCCCACGAAGCAGCTGATTGTTTCACCCCGGCGTCATACCTTTGCTCTTGATCACCGATATGGCGTCCGGCGTTTTCAGGTAGTCGACGAGCGCCTTCGCGGCTGCGGCTTCCTTCGTGGCCGCACCGAGCGCGGCCGTGAATACGACATCCTGCTGCAAGTCAGCAGGGAACGGGCCAACCACATCGAGGCCCGGCACCGTCAAGACGTTCATCAGGAACAGCGCGAGTTCGGCCTCTCCGTTGGCGACTACAGCGACGACCTGTGCGGGGGTCGGCTGCGCTTTCATCTTGGCTTTCATCTGTTCGGTGATGTTGAGGCGCTCGAATACTTTCGCTATTGAATAGCCGGTTGCGCTTTCCGGAATCGAGGCGACCGATTCCGCGTTAAGCAAGGCAGCTTTAAACACGTCGGGCGTGGAGATGTTGGGCTTCGGCGCACCGTCGCGAACCGCGACACCGAGGCCAACACGAGCTATGTCCAGCGTCGGCCCGGCTGCGAAGTGTGATCGCGCGGCGGCGTCCCTCATTACCTCGACCGGCACGACGCCGACATCGAACGGCTTGCCGGAGGTAGCTTCCTTGATCAGGTTCGGAGTGGTGCCGAAGAAGATATCGAGCTTGTGACCTGAGGTTTGTTCGAACTTCGGCTTGAGACCCGCCCACACTGCTGTCATGGCGCCGCCGGCCAGAACCCTCAACTCAGCTGCGGTCGCCGCTGGTGACAGCATCATGCCGACCAAGATACCCACTGCCGCGAAGGAAAACACAGTCCTCATGAAACCTCTCCCGAGTATATGAACCGAGCGTTTGACGCACGTGGACGTTACGCTGCTCCTGGTCCACCGTCTAATGTCTCAGATGGGTCAAAGGCCGCCCTCGGCGGCTCCAAGTTCAACCCTCGGAAGCGGAACGGGCTAGGCCCAGAGAGGAAGTCAGCCACCGGCCATTTCCTGACTCCAAAGTGCGCCACGACCAACGCCCTTTTCAACTGGTTGGCACCACGGTAGCCTTTACCTCCGTGGCTGAGGAAAAAGGGGTGTACTCAGTCGTCCGTTAAGAAGCCGAATTGAGCGGGAGCGGACAGGCAAGCGTATGCGATAGCTGGATCAGGAAGAGGCACAAGAGTTCTCTGAGCCAGGCGAGGATACGGCGGAAGTTGTGGCCGACTGCTGAGAGCACGACGTTGGCGGCGTCGCCGGCGCGGCCTTTGAGATAGCAGCGGCCAAGGTGACCTTCGGCCTTCAGATGTCCGATGATGGGCTCGATGGCGGAGCGGCGCCGGAGCTCGCGCTTGATGGCGCCGAACACGCCGCGCTTCTGGCCCGAAATGAAGACGCGACGTGGATTTTGCGTGTCGTGGCCGCGATATCCCTTGTCGACATAGGCCCGCTCGATCGGACAGCCGGTGAGCGCCTCGGTGCGGTCGATGACGTCCCGCAGGGTATGACCGTCGTAGGGATTATCGGGCAGCGACCTGGCGTGCAGTACGAACAGGCCACCGGGCGCCCGGCGGTTGTTGCTGACGATGGAGGCCTTCACGCCGAACTCGTAAGGGGCTGCGGCCTTGCCTTTGCCGATGCATTCCACCTCCGGGGCATGGAAGGAATAAAGCTTCCAGCCGCGCTGGCGCTGCTGCTGCGAGCGGATTTGCACGGCCCGGCCAAGCGGGAGGGCGAATGCCTCCTCCAGTGCCGGCTGGCCCTCGATCTTGCGGCGGATGTCGCGGATGATACGGCCGAGCCGGCTGCGCAGAATGCGCAACTGCCGCTGATGCCGGCTGAACTGTTTGGCATGGGCGTAGCGGCCCGCCATCATCGCGGCGGCCTTGGCCACACGAGAATAGGATTGCCGCAGCCTGACGGCGTGCCTTCTCGCCAGGCGGTTGAGCCCCTTGATAGCCGCATGAAGCAGCTTGGCGTCGGTCGGAAAGGTGATGGCCTTCGGCTGCACCGTGGTGTCGACGGTGACGCGCTTGAGGTCCTGGCCGCGTAACGCGCCGGCCTCGTGCGCCACCCGCAGGCTCTCCGCCAGCAGCAGCTCCAACTTGTCGCCGAGCCGCTTGCGCCAATGGCTCAGGTCCGAGCGCTCGTGCGGGAAGGCATGCTGAAAGAACTCTTGCCCGGTGAAGAACTGGAAATACGGGTCATGAACCCAGCGCTCGCAAACGCCCTCATCGGACAGCCCATAAGTGTGCTTGAGCAACAGCAGCCCGATCATGAACCGGGTCTCGATCCCGGGCCGGCCATTCTCGCTATAGAGCGGCGCGACCTCGCCGTCGATCCAGTCCCAATCGATCTTGCCGGCGAGCTGAACCAGCTCGTGCTTCATGTTGATGATCTGGTCCAGCCGCGCCCGGAACAGATCGTTCGATCCCGTCGTCCTGTGCTTCTTCGGTCGCATCGGCCCCTCCGATGCACACAGAATCATGGTCCGCAGCAAAAGGGAATCCACAAACCAAAATTGCAAGGTTTGGGGGCCTCAAGCCCCCAATCCCTGCAATCTCAAATGCCGCCGCAACCGGAAAACTGACTCCTGCTCAATCGCTTAGAGCCTTGTTCACGGACGACTTTCTGATCTCGGGCCGAAGGCGCAGAAGTCCCGCTTGCTTGGGCCAGCGAGTAAGGTGACTCCAACTGGCTGCGGTATTGGTCTCCGTAAGACATTTGGTCCACTACCCGCGTGGGCCTTAGCATGAGGCGCTGCCCAGGTGATCCAACGCCAGCGCAGCGCGGTTCGCAGCGTGATATGGATTGTCATCCTTCAAGCGTGTTGGCCGGACTGGCGCATCCTCTGATACGCCATGACCGCGGACACGCGGTTGGTCGCGCCGCACTTCTGCATGATGCTGCTCATGTAGTGCTTGACGGTCTTTTCGCTGATCTTGAGCTTGTCGGCGACCATCCTGTTGGTGGCGCCGCTCTCGACCTCCGCGATGATCTGGAGTTCGCGATGGCTGAGACCGACGTCGATGGACGTCGCCTCCTTCTGCTGAACCGCCGAAAGCAGCCGCGCCGCGAACTCCGGCGAGACGAACGAGGACTCGTTCTTGAAGACCGCCCAGATCGCCGCCTTCAATTCGCTCGCGCTGACCCCCTTCAGGATGTAGCCGTGCGCGCCCGCGTTCAGGGCGGCGATGCCGGTCTGCGGATCGTCGCAGGCGGTGAGTATGACGCAGTGCGTTCCGGGAAATTCGACGCACAGCTGCTTGAGAGTCTCCAGGCTATCGCCGGGAATGCCGAGATCCAGAACGAGGATGCTCGGGCGATGCGTTTTTGCGATGTCCAGCGCGTCTGCCGTAGAGGCGCCTTCGGCTACGACTTTGAAGCGAGCCTCCGCCCGAAACACGCTGGCCAGTCCTTGGCGATAAATCGGATGATCGTCGACGATGGCAATAGTGGCCTGCTCACTCGAATTTTCCATATGTACTCTCACAATTAAAAAACACTGCGGAAAAGTGGCATTTCAGAATGCTGCGAGAATAGGCATCGTAAGGATAAAGTTTCAATCACTTTTGATCGGTTGACTATCTTTCGAGTGTTCATCGCCAGTTCCTGCGGTGGAACTTTGGACGGGAAGTTCGCACAGGATCTCCGTGCCTTGGCCGAGATTGGAGATCACGTAGAACGTCCCGCCCAATGCTCTCACTCGGGAGGCCATCCCGATCAATCCAAGACCTGATCGAGACTTGGCTGTCTTGCCGGCAAAGCCGCATCCGAGATCGCTCACCGATAGCCGCAGCGTCCCGGCGAAGTAATTAACCATTACGGTCTGGCGGTCGCTCCCCGAATGCTTGAAGGCGTTGTTCAACGCCTCCTGCGTCACCCGAATGAGGCAGCGCACCGCGTCGCGAGGCAGTTTCTCAGGCACTCCGGTCATCTCAAAATCGACGATGCAGGCGGCGCGGCCTTCATGCGCTCGTATGATTTTGCGGAGCATCCGGATGAGATTACCGCTGTCTCCGAGATCGGGAAGAAGCAGATCGGCGGCGATCGAGCGCAGCTCCTTGAGCGCGTCCTTAAGCGCGCTCCGGAATTCCGTCAGGAGAGCTCGCGCTTTGGGTGTCGGGCCTTCCAGCTCCTGTTCCAGACCTTCGAGCCGCAGCAGGGCGAAGGATATCAGCTGGGCAGGGCCGTCGTGGAGCTCGGCTCCGAGCCGCGTATGGATAAGATCGTCGATGCGGGCGGCAGTGCGAAGAGCATCTTCCGTTTCAGATTTAAGAACATCGTTCTTGCGATGCAGCAATACTTTCTCCCGGAACCGCTGCTTGATGGCCGAACGTTGCTTTTTGATGGTCGTGCTTGCTCGATGGACGACGATGAACAGAGCCAAGAGGGTGACGAGACCCACCGACCCGACCACCAGCCATGCGCCGCGGATGGCGCTTGCCTGGTCGCGGAGAAGCGCGCGGGCGTCTTCGTAGATTTCTGCGACCGCGATGATCCTTTCCGTCTCGTTCTTGTAGAGAGGCAGGAACATCTCATAGAGGGGCATCGACAGAGAGCGTTCGAACTCGCTGTCATCGTCCTCGAGGTCGGCCATCCCAGCACGAATTTTCCCTTGCAGCGAAGGCGTGAGGTCGGTCGTCGGAAATCGCTTTCCGATTAGCCCCTTTTGCGTGCTGTACACGATGGTACCGTCGCGCGCCCAGATCTTGACGGAGGCGACATGCCGCCTGGATTTCAGCAGTTCGGCGACGGACTCGAGCCCGCGAAGGTCTTCCGCGCTGAGTGTGCCTCCGCCGTCCATCGACTGAACGTAGGGCTCCACGAAATTCGTCATGTACAGCGCGGCGGCGCCACTCGTTCCGCGCAGAACGCCATCGGCGATACGATTGCCGACCCATCCTCCGACCGCGGCGACGGAAAGCGATAGCACCAGCGAAGACAACAATGCGAACTGCTCGAAGAGGGACCTTCGCATCCACCAGCGACGCGGCCGATCCGTGGCGACTTTGATGAATGCCCCTAACGCCCTCCTGGTCTCGGGCTTGCCTTCACCGGCTCTCAACAAGGCACTGTCGACGCGACGGATGTGCCCATCAGCTTCATCGGCGACGGAGACTTCCTCCACGACTGGCTCCATGAAGAACATTCTCGAACAATGTCATCGGTGAACAGATGCTTAAATTGGCGACATCATATGCATCGATCGTATCGGCTTTCAACTTCCTGGGCAAACATGGTGAAGATCGCACGTGCCCACACTGCTCCTTTGAAGCAGCGGATCAGGGTTAACACCATCGCCGGCAGCAGCCGCGCCGCCGCAGAAAGACCGATGGCGCTTCGGACTAAAGTCCGAAGCAAGGGACTTTCGTCGGGTGCGGCGCATTCGACCATCGACGGAAATTTTCGCTCGACCTTCTGCCCTACCGCGCCCGCGAAGCACTCGACATGCTTCTGAAACGTGGGAGATCCGGCCGTTCGGTTCTCCGTTAATCCTGGCAGGAGCGCATCATGTCGAATTATCTCAAGCCGTTCGTAATCGACCAGAGCGACATCGACTTCATCCTCAGCCAGGTCAACTTCCGCCCGTTGTTCGATGCGGCAGGCAACGCCATCATCCTGTGGGACGGCACGGGGGCGGTCTACGATGCACACGGCAATCTCATCGGCACCGGCGGGTCGGCCGCCGGCGACGCGGCATCGACCGTGGCCATCGCGCAGTGGGGACAGTCCTACTATTCCGAATTCGACTTCGCGGGCTTGAGGGATCCCAGCGGTCTCAACAACAACCTGTCGCTCATCAACGCCACCTTCGGCGCGGTCGACCAGATCTTCACGCGCACGGCGGCTGCCGACTACGCCGGCTACTCGTCCGTGATGCAGACGGTCGCCGACCGCGTCTACGCCGCCGCCAAGACCTACTACTCCTCCTACAGCGCGGCGACCGGCGGCTTCAACCCGGCCCTCAACGGCGACTACGCGGTCAAGGCCGATCCGGCCGGCGCCCAGACCGCGGCCGACGGCACCAAGATCGATCTGCCGAACGTCGTCGATTACACGCCGCGCATGATCAGCCTGACGACTACCACCGGCGGCGTCACCTTCGACACCTGGGCTAACCATCAGGGCGACCTCGGAGCGACCTCGCATCAACCGAACGAAATCTACTACGATCCCACGACAGGGACGGCGAAGGTGCTCGACTGGGGCCAACTCGCCACGGTCGCCGACGGCGGCCTCGGTCAGGTCGACACGCAGGCGCGGCTCGCCGCCTCGGCCGGTCAGGGCGACCACTTCCTCGGCGGGCTCAATCCGGGCGTATCGCCCTCCAACGGCTTCTTCGTACTGTTCGGCCAGTTCTTCGACCACGGCCTCGATTTTATCGGCAAGGCCTCGGGACAGACCATCAAGATCGCGCTCGCCAGCGACGATCCGCTCTACGGCATGCTCGGACCGGACGGACGGCCGGTGCACGAAATCACCATCAACCGGGCCACGGTGCAGACGGTGGACGCCAACGGCCCGGAATACGTCAATCACACCTCGCCCTTCATCGACCAAAGCCAGACCTACGGCTCGCACGAGCAACTGACGAACCTGCTGCGGGAATGGGTCGCGGATCCGGCCACCGGCCAGTACCACGCCGGCATGAACCTGTTCGACGGGCAGACCCTCGAAACCGCATGGACCAAGCCGGACGGCACCGCGACGCACCAGACGCTGCCGACGCTGGACGAACTGCGCGCCCATGTGGATGCCACCGGCCGCGACGCCCTGACCTGGGAGGACGTCAACGATCTGCGCAACCGCGACGCATCCGGCCACGTGATCGCCGGCACCAGCGGCTCGGCGCTGCTGCTCGACATGAATCCGCGGTTCGATGCAGGCCACATGGGAGCCTTCTACGACAAGAATGGCAACGGCGCGCAAGACGTCGGAGAGGCGGCCTATGGCACTGCGGCCCAGTCGGCCAAGGTAGCGGCCGCAATTTCGACCATCGACACCTACGCCAAATCCACGTTCGGTGCGGGCTCGAGCTTCGGCATCGACGCAACGACACACAAGCTGACGCTGACCATGGCCACGCTACCCCCAGGCTCGCCTCCCGGAACGCCGCACACCCTGGACGGCGCCAGCTCGCTGTTTCCGTTCGTCAACTTCGCCGACTTCAGCATCACGGTCCCGGCGGGCGCGCTGCACGACGCCGTCGGCGAGATCCTGATGGCCTCGGTCGGCGACCACTACGTGGCCGGAGACGGGCGTGTGAACGAGAACTTCGGTCTGACTTCGATCCACCACGTCTTCCATGAGGAACACAACTACCAGATCCAGAACATCATCGAGGCACTACATACCCAGGACGTCGTGTCCGGCGACCCGACCCACGCCGCGCTGCACGGCTTCCAGATCGACACCGGGCACGGCATGAACGCCGCCGGCGACTACCTGGATTCCGCAGGCAACATCTCCTGGGACCAGGACAAGATGTTCAACGGGGCCAAGCTGGTCGTGGAGATGGAATACCAGCATGCTGCCGTCGACCAGTACGCCCGTAACGTCTCGCCCAATATCCAGGAGTTCGGCGCCTACTCGACCGAGGTCGATTCGGCGATTTCCCTGGAATACTCGCAGGCCGCCTTCCGCTTCGGTCACTCGACCTTGCGCGAGACCATCGACACCATCGATCCGTCCGGCGGCCTGACCGGCAAAATCATGGGCTATGCCCTGAAGGCAGCCTTCCTGGCCCCGGACAAGTTCGCCGACGTCGGGCCGTCCGCGATCGTGCTCGGCATGACGCACCAGCAGATGAACGAGGTGGACGAGTTCGTCACCCCGGCGCTCAACCAGGGTCTGCTCGACCAGCCGCTCGATCTGGCGGCGATCAATATCGCCCGCGGACGGGACGTGGGCATACCGACCTTGAACGAGGTTCGTCACACGTTAGGTTATTCCGAATACTCGAGCTGGAACGACTTCGGTCAGAACATGCAGCATCCGAGTTCGCTGGCCAACTTCATCGCCGCGTACGCTTTCGACGGTGACATGGAAAAGGCGAACACCATCGTCGGAATCGTCGACGGAAGCGTCGCCGCGGGCACGCTCGGCATCTCGCTCGACCAAGCCTACGGCTTCATGAACGGAGACGAGGCGGCCGGCGGCGTCGGTACGCTTGCCTTCAACCAGATCGACACATGGCTCGGCGGTCTGGCCGAAGTCCATCAGCCGGGGGGGCTCCTCGGCGAGACCTTCGACCGAATCTTCGTCGACCAGATCGAAAGGCTGATGGACGGCGATCGCTTCTACTATCTCTACCGCCTGTTCGGCGTTCAGTTCGGCACGGAGATCGTCAACGCCCAGCTGAAGGACATGGTGGAGCGCACCACGGGTCTGACCCACCTCAACGGCAACATCTTCGGCTATGCCGACCAGTACGTCGATCTCGGTGCCCACAAGGAAGTGCTGGCTCCGGGACAGACCGAGTACCTGACGACCGGCAACGAGCACAAATACGGCGACATCGCCGCGGTGGATGCCGGAACGATAGGCATCTACTCCAACGGCGGACGCGGCAACTTGAACGACGGACACGAAGTCGTCATCGGCGGCGTGCACTACATTCAGGACACCCGCCTGGCCGACACGGACCCCAACAGCGCCTATGGGCAGAACGGCTTCGTCAACCTCGACGGCACGCCGAACTCGGGCGCCGAGTCCAACGAGATCATCGTCGGCTCGAAGGGGCAGGATCTGATCTACGCCCAGGGCGGTGACGACACGGTCTACGGCGATGCCGGCAATGACAAGATCTACGGCAGCTACGGCATCGACCGCCTGTACGGGGGGGACGGCTCCGACACGATCTACGGCGGCGACAACCCCGACCTGATCGACGGCGGCGCCGGCGACGACTTCCTGTATGGCGAATCCAGCGGCACCGACATCAACGGCCTGGACCAGGTCATCGGCGGCGCGGGCAACGACTACATCAACGGCGGCCTCGGGATAGACAAGCTGTTCGGCGGCAATGGCGACGACGTCATGTATGGCGAGCAGGACACCGACCCGTTCTTCGAAGGAAACGACGGCAACGACTATCTGGACGGCGGCTCCGGCACCGACATGCTGTACGGCAGCAACGGCGACGACATGCTGCTCGACGGCACCGACGTCGACATCTCTTTCGGCCAAGCCGGCGACGACTGGTTCAAGGTTGGCGACATCGCTCAGGCGTTGAGCACCGGTCCTGATGAAGTGCTGGGCGGTGACGGCGTCACCGACGACGGCAACACCCCGGGCACGATTGGTTTCGACGTCCTGGACTTCAGCCTGCAACACGCCCGGCCGATCGGGGTGACCTACGACCTCGACCAGCAAGCGAACCCACTGGCTGCAGTCAATACCGCGCAGTCGGTTCCCGCGGCGTTCGAAATGGAGGGGCTGGTCGGCAGCGTGTCCGACGACAATCTCGGAGGAGACTCCGGAGACAACTGGGTCGTGGGCGGCTCCGGAGCCGATCTCCTGACCGGCGACGCCGGCAATGACGTCATCGTCGGCGGCTCGGTCCGGCTCGACACCCTGATCGGACAGTACATCCAGGGCCATGACGCTCAGGGCAACGAGATCGCCTCAACCTACGACCACAACAACAACAACGACGGATCCACCGAGGCATTACGCCTGCAGGATGCCCGCTATCAGGGCGCCTCTCACCGCGTCGCTTACGACGACACCCTGGGCGCCGGTTTGCTCGACAACGCCGCGCTCGGCACGCAGGGCTTCGACAAGCATTTTACCGAGATGCTGCGCACCCAGTTCTTCAAGGACAACGTTCTCGGAGACGGGGGCGCCGACGCCAGCACCCTGGCCAAGCCGGACATCGCAGTTTTCACCGGCAACCTGGCCGACTATCGCATCGACCCCATCACATTCCAGAGCACCCACGAGGGACAGATCGTCGCCTACAAGGTGACCGACCTGCGGGATCCCAACGGCGTCGACGCCAACGGAGCGCCCATCGTCACCGACGGCACCGACCTGGTCGTGGGCGTGGAACTGCTGCGCTTCGCCGACCAGGACTTCTCGTTGGTCAACACGCCCCCGAGCCTGAAGCTTCACGCCTTCGATCCGGGCGCTGCGACCGACAACTTCGCCTCCGGCAGCTACGCCGGCGGCTCGAGCTGGACGGGCAACTGGACCGAAACCGGCGACAACTTCAACGGCGCGGTCAACGGCAGCGCCACCGCGGGTCAGATCCGCGTGGGCTCGCAGCAACTGCAGTTCACCGACAACGCCGACGGGGCCAACGTGCAGCGGGTGGTGAACCTCGCCGGCGTGGTGGAGGCCAAGTTGGGCTTCACCTACAACCAGAACAGCTTCGACAACGGCGACTACGTCCGCGTCCTCTTCACCGCGGACGCCACGGCGGCGACGCCGGTCTTCCATGAACTCGGAACAATCACCAATGCCGCCGGCTTCGGCAACCATACGTTCTCGGCCGATCTTCTCGCGTCCCTGAACGCCGGCGAGACGGTGACCGCCAACGCGGCCCTCAGGTTCGAGGTGGTCAGCTCGGCCACCAACACGGGCAACAGCGCCAACAACGGCACCATCTCGATCGACAACGTGTCCGTCGACTACGTCAGGCCCGCGGCGGCTCCGAGCACGGACTACGTCGTCACGTTCACGGAGAACGGCAATGCCGTCGGCATAGCCAACCATCCCGGAATCGTCGACGACGGCACGCAACTGTGGTCGGCGAAGGTCGTCCTGACCGGCCGGGTGGCGGGCGACGCGCTCAACGCGAACGACATCGCCGGCGACGGCATCGCGAGCACTGTCGACAATTCCGTGGCCGGACAAATCACCGTCAGCCTGACGGGCAAGGCCTCGATCGCGGCCTACCAGAACGCGATCCAGGCGATCACGTTCTCCAGCAACTCCAACGACCCCACCAATGCGGACCGCATCGTCCAGGTCACGGTCAATGACGGCTTGGCCGACAGCAACGTCGCGACCACGACCATCCACGTGACTCCGGTCAACGATCCGCCGAGCGTGGGCGCCGATCACGTCTACACCAACCTCGGCAACGTCGCGAGTGGCATCGTGGTGCCGGACTGGGCGCTGCTCGCCAACGACAGCGACACGGACGGTCCCAACGCGCTGGCGATCACCGGGGTGGGCTCCTTCAACAGCCTCACGGCGGTCCATGCCGCTGGCGCGGTCACGATCACCGACAGCGGAACGAGCGGCAACCCGGCGAGGCCGAACGGCGGCTCGTTCTCCTACACGGTGAACGACGGGGCCGCACCGGCCTCCGCCACGGTCACCGTGACCGCGGTCAACGGCACGACGATTAACGGATCGACGGGCAACGACATCCTGGTCGGAAGCTCGGCCAACGACATCCTCACCGGCGGACGAGGCGACGACGCGGTCTTTGCGGGCGGGGGCGACGATAGCGTCGGCTGGTCGGTGACCAACCCCTTCAAGATCGGCAACATCACCATCATTCCCGAACTGCCGGACGGCCGCGACTTCGTCGACGGCGGCGCCAACGGCGCGGCGGGCGACCGCTTCACCGTCACCGGCAACAACACGGCGGAATCCTTCGCCATCTACTCCAACACCGACGACTGGGACGGTGCCGGTCCGGGCACGGGCAGCAGCGCGGCTCATGTCGGTTTCACGGGCCTGCATGCAGGCACCGAGATCGTCGTCGCCCGCAACGGCACGGTGATCGGCGAGCTCGACAACGTCGAGGAGATCACGATCAACACCCTCGACGTGACCGCCAACAACAACAACGGCGGGCTCGACGGCGGTACGGTGGCCGGCGACAGCGTCGCCATCGTCGGCAACTTCACCGGCACCAGCCTGAACTACAGCACGATCACGGTGAACGGGGGCGCAGGCGCCGACACCGTCGACATCTCCGGATTGACCTCCGACCACCGCATCGTATTCCACGGAGGAGGAGGCGACGACCAGGTCACCGGCACCTTGCGGCCGCAGGACGTGGTCGACACCCAGACCGGTCTGCCTTCGGGCGACCAAGGCGGCGGCCAGGGTGGATCCGGCGGCGACGGTCAGGATGGCAACTCCGGCGGCGACGATCAGCATTGTTCGTCGGGCGACCATCAGCACGACGGACAGGGCGGCCCAGACACGCCGCAACCTCCGGCGGTCAACCCGGGCATGGCTGAAGGCCAGATTGGAACTGCAGCCGCCGACGTGATGGTGGGGGCGACCGGCGACGATGTCCTCAGTGGCCTCGATGGCGACGACGTGATCCTCGGCAACGACGGTGCCGACACGCTGAAGGCCGGATCCGGAGACGACTTGGTGAAGGCCGGCGCAGGCGACGACGTGGTGTTCGGCAACGACGGCAACGACGATCTCTTCGGCGGCGCCGGCCGCGACCTGATCACCGGCGACGGCGGGGACGACCGCCTGTTCGGCGACGCGGGCGACGACGCCCTGGAAGGCGGCGCGGGAAACGACACCGTCTACGGCGGGGCCGGCAACGATCGGGTCATCGCGACCGTCGGCGACGGCAACGACACCTACTTCGGCGACACGGAGGAAGACACGCTGGACTACTCGGCCATCTCTGCAAACCTCACGGCCGATCTCGGCAACGGCATCGGACAGCACGGCAGCGTCGCCAGCGCCCAGAGCGGGACCGACCAGATATTCGGGTTCGAGGACTTCATCGGCGGCTCCGGCAACGACACCATCGTGGCCAGTTCGGTGGCGAACGTCATGGACGGCGGTGGAGGGAACGACACCTACGTGTTCGGCTCCGCAGCGGACGCCAACGGCGACACCATCAAGGGTTTCCAGCCGGGCGACAAGATCGACCTGTCGGCCATCGACGCCAATACGGGGGCGGCCGGGAACCAGTCCTTCGTGCTGTTCGCCGGCAACGTCTTCACCTCGGCGGGACAGGTCATCGTCACGCAGGAGATCAAGGACGGCGCGGAGCACACCTTCGTGTCCGGCAATACCAACGCCGACGCCGCGGCCGACTTCAAGATCGATCTGGGAGCCGGCAACCATGCACTGACGACGGCCGACTTCAACGGCGTGCACTAGGCGCAACCGACCATCACCACCCGGGCGAACCGCCGCCCGGGTGGACGACGTCACCGAGGCCAAGGGCAGGGCAGGAAACGATGAGCAAGAACCCGAAGCGAAAGAATCCGACGGAGAATCCAATCGGCAGCTACCGCGGCATCGGTTTTGTCCTGCTCGGAGTGTCCGGAATCATCAACGTGCTGGCGTTGACGGGCTCGTTCTACATGCTGCAGATCTACGACCGGGCGCTGACGAGCCACAGCATCCCGACCTTGGCGGCGCTCTCCGCGCTCGCCATCGGGCTTTATCTGTTCCAGGGCATGTTCGACATCCTGCGTTCGCAGATACTGGTCAGGCTCGGGGCCCGTCTCGACGCCAAATTGGCGCCCTTGGCGCACTGCGTCGTGATCGAGATGGCCCGATACGGCTACTCGACGTCCGAGGCGCTGGAGCGGGGGCGCGACGTCGACGTCGTGCGCGGCTTCCTCGGCAGCCAAGCCCCCATCGCCTTCTTCGACCTGCCCTGGATGCCGCTGTTCCTCGGCTTCGTCTATCTGCTTCATCCGGTGCTCGGGCTTGTCACCTTGGCCGGCGCGGTGGTTCTGATGTCGCTTACGGTGGCAACCGAACTTCTGACGCGGCGGGCCGGCAAGGAGACCCACCAGGCCGCGGTGCAGCGGTCCACGTTGGCAGACTCCCACGCACGCAACGCCGACATCCTGCGCGCGATGGGGTTCGGCGGCCGCGCCGTGGCCCGGTTCGAGACCGCCAATGCCCGTCATCTGGCGCTGCAGACCCGAACCAGCGACATCAGCGGCAGCTTCGGCGGGATGGCGAAGGTGATGCGCATGATGCTGCAGTCGGCGCTGCTGGGCCTTGGCGCGTTCCTCACCATCAAGGGCGAGCTTTCCGCGGGCGCGATCATCGCGTGCTCGGTGGCTTCGGCGCGGGCGCTGGCGCCGATCGATTCGGCCATCGGCAACTGGAAGGTGATCGCCGCGGCACGGCGCAGCTTCAACCGTCTGAAGCAGACGCTCGCCGCGGCAGAAGACGGCAGCCATATCCTGCCGCTTCCCAAGCCTTGCGCGACCCTGAAGGTCGAAGGCATCACCGTGGTCGCGCCGGGCAGCGGGACCGTGCTCGTCGGCGACGTCGGCTTCGAGCTCAAGGCGGGCGAGGCGCTCGGCCTGATCGGCCCTAGCGGTGGCGGCAAGACATCTCTGGCCAAAGGTGTCGTCGGCGTTTGGCCGCTGCTCAGGGGCAAAGTCCGGTTTGACGAGGCGGATCTCGATCAGTGGCGCGCCGATGCGCTCGGCGAGCACATTGGTTACCTGCCGCAGGACGTCTCGCTGCTCGACGGCAGCATCGCCGAGAACATTTCGCGGTTCGAGACCGAGCCCGACGCCCGCAAGATCATCGCCGCGTCGAAAGCCGCGGGAATCCACGAGATGGTCACGCGGTTGCCGGATGGCTACCAGACCGAACTCGGGCCGTCGGGCACCGCGCTGTCGGCCGGTCAGCGGCAGCGCATCGGGTTGGCGCGGGCGCTCTACGGCGATCCCTTCCTCGTCGTGCTCGACGAGCCGAACTCGAACCTCGACGCACCGGGCGAGGCGGCGCTCGGGGAGGCCATCGAAGGCGTCAAGGCGCGCGGCGGGATCGTCATCGTGATCGCGCACCGGCCGAAGGCGCTGGCGGCGGTGGACTACGTCGGCGTGGTGCAGGGCGGCAAGTTGGTCGCGTTCGGACCGAAGGACAAGGTGGTCGGCGCGCCGGCGGCGCCGATCCCGTTCCCCGCCGCAGCGACGGCTTGATCAGCGGGAGGTGGCCATGGACGATCGGCTGTCGTTGGGAATTCCGGACCGCAGCGCGCTCGACGCGCCGGCGCGCCGCTTCGCGCTCATCGAAGAGCGGTCGCGCGTCAGTTCCATCGTGCCCGCCATCCTGATCGCATCGTGGGGACTGCTGCTGAAACAGGTGTTCGGCGAAGGCAAGGAGGATGCGCCCCATCTGCCGAAGCCGGACTCTCCGGAAGCGGCAACGCAGCCGGAAGCGGATACGTCGGTCGCGCCGTCCATCGCCGTGGAGCGGAGCGCAGGATCGTCCGAACTCGTCCGTGCCTTCGGGCTGCACGCGGTATCGATGAACGAAGCGTTCGAAGCGGCAGTCGATCCGGACAGGCTCAGGTTCGACAGGACGGAAGGGCCGCGGCTGTCGCTGGTCCCGGCGAACCAGAACGCGCCGGCTCCCGCGCATCCGCTGCCGCGGGGGGCAGACGGCACACCGGTCGCCGGCGGAGGCGGGGGTG
>NZ_JADPIX010000062.1:0-850 GCF_023073155.1 Bradyrhizobium sp. 45
TGATCATCGTCTGCCATCACAAGGTGTCCACCTATTTTGGTGGACACCTCATGCATCAGAGCACTCAAAAGCAAAAGGTGCAGGGAAATTCGCGCTTACAGAGTTAAAGTCTCGCAGATTGAAATGACAAGCCCGGTGTTTGACTGGTTTTATGACAGCGCAATAGTCTGACTTTTGCCGCTAGCGTGCATCCGGTTGAAACATTGACTAGATCGATAAACCCCGCTCTTCCGACTGCCCGCAATCCCCCTCGCGGAGGCGCTTAGGAAGGTGGCGGCTCCAGTCCGATGACTGGAGCCTTTTGTCCGCCATCCATCAAAGCAGGTGAGCAGTCCCAGCGCTGAGTGCAATGTCGAGTGTCAGCGCCAGAGCGTCGTCCGCCTGCGCTCTGCGCAGGCATGCAATAAGGTTCGCACCAGCAGCAGTGAACTTTTGAGCGATCCTTCTTCGATTATGGTTAGCTTTTCATCACTCCGACGTTTGATCCTTACTTTGTCTCGCCGCATTGGACCACGAACCTGCTCGACGACCGATGCCAATTGATCAACACAACCCCCGCTATTGCGCGAGCCTCGGAGGGCTATCAGTTACTGCAACTTGGACACTAAGAGCCCGACACACGCAACGAGCGTTGCCGTACTCAGGGTCAAGAGCTGCTCGGTGCGGGCTTGCAGATAGCGGTTAGCAACCAGCTGATTCAGTTGGTTTCGAAGCCCCTCAGATCGAATTTGCTGGAATGCCAGTTCGCAGAGCGCTCACACCGTCTAATGGGACGTAAGCTCTGACAGATTGCGACGCGCGCAAGCAGGAGCCAGCGTGCAGCTTTAAACGTTTATGGGCGTGGATCGAT
>NZ_JADPIX010000043.1:0-849 GCF_023073155.1 Bradyrhizobium sp. 45
AATGGACGACCATTCGGACGACATAAGACGACCATTGACACAGCGTATCGAAGTGTACGCCGGCGCAGGCCGTAAGCAGTGGCCGGATGATTTGAAGGCCCGGATTGTCGCGGAAAGCCTTGAGCCGGGCGCGGTTGTAACAGATATCGCACGCCGGCATGGCTGCCGGCCACAGCAGGTGCATGACTGGCGGCGCCGGGCGCGTTTAGGTCAACTGGTGCTGCCAGCTGCGGCGGGTGCACTGTCGTTTGTGCCGTTGGTGTCGGAATCGTCGCCATCGGCGGCTGCCGCGCCCTCCTCATCGCCGGAAGCAGCCGTTGTGACGGTTGAGCTCCAGGGGCACGAGTTGAGGTGCGAGGGACGCCTGGACTTGCCGTGCTGAGTGATGTGTTTGTTGCGTTGCGCCGGGCACGTTCATGCTGACGGCTCCCGCTGGCCTCATGATTTACGTTGCGACCCGACCTGTAGACTTCAGGAAGGGCGCGGATGGTCTGGCGCTGTTGGCGAAGGAGACGCTGGGCCACGATCCGATGAAGGGCGTGGCGGTGGTCTTCCGTGCGAAGCGCGCTGATCGGGTGAAGATCGTGGTCTGGGATGGTAGTGGCCTCGTGCTGTATTGGAAGCGGCTTGAGGGCAGCGCCTTCAAGTGGCCGCCGGTCGTTGACGGCGTCATGCGAATGAACGCCGCGCAGTTTTCCGCGCTTCTGGCCGGCATGGATTGGACACGCATGCATGCGCCTCGAATCCCGCAGCCGAAAGCGCTTGCGTAGGACATAAAATCTTCGCTGCATCGGGGCGCGAAGCATGGCAGACTCGGGCCAATGAGTGATTTGCCTGATGAACTGCCGA
>NZ_JADPIX010000156.1:0-47909 GCF_023073155.1 Bradyrhizobium sp. 45
TCCTCGGGGCTACCCCCCTCCCCCGCCCTCCCCCACAAGGGGGGAGGGAGCGCAGCTCGCCCGGCGCAACCGGCCGACGCTGCCTCCTCACCTCTGGGAGCAGTGGCATGACCGCCCTGTCTGCCCTCATCCGCCGGGATATCCGGATCGCGCTCCGCGTCGGGGGCGGGGCGTTGATTGGCGTGCTGTTCTTTCTGACCGTGGTGGTGCTGATGCCGTTTGCTGTGGGGCCGGACCTGGCACTGCTGTCGCGGCTCGGACCCGCCATCCTGTGGCTGGGGGCGCTGCTGGCGAGCCTGCTGACCCTGGACCGGCTGTTCATGGCCGACCACGAGGACGGCTCGCTCGACCTGATCACGATGAGCCGGACCCCGCTGGAACTCGCCTGCGCGTCGAAAGCGCTGGCGCATTGGCTGGCCGCCGGCCTGCCGCTGATCGTCGCAACCCCCGTGCTCGGCCTGCTGCTCAACCTCGACATGGTCGCAACCGGTGCTGTGGCGCTGACACTGCTCGCCGGCACCCCGGCGCTGACATTTACCGGGATGGTCGGTGCGGCGCTGGCGGTGACGCTGCATCGTGGCGGCTTGCTGATAGCTGTCCTGGTGCTGCCGCTGTCGATACCGGTGCTGATCTTCGGCGTCGCAGCCTCGCAGGCGGCGATCGTCGGACCCATGACGTTCGGCGCGCCGTTCTCGATCCTGTGCGCGCTGTCGCTGGTCAGTCTCGTGATCGGCCCCTTCGCGGCTGCGGCGAGCCTGAAGCATGGGCTGGATTGAGATGGGCTGGACTGACCTTGACCCCGATCAACTTTCGCTGCGGACTTTCGTGCTGATTGCGTGAGCGCTTACCGGTGATTATCAGGATACCATGACGCTGATCGACCTCGCCAACCCCACACGGTTCCTCGCGCTGACGGCGCGGCTGCTGCCATGGCTTGCGGCCGCGACCATCATCCTGCTCGCGATCGGGCTCTATCAGTCTGCCACCGCACCCGACGACTATCAGCAGGGCGCGACGGTAAAGATCATGTTCATCCACGTGCCTAATGCCTGGCTGTCGATGTTCGTATGGGGCGTGATGAGCATTGCCTCGCTCGGCACGCTGGTGTGGCGGCATCCGCTTGCCGACGTCGCCGCCAAAGCGGCCGCCCCGATCGGCGCCAGCTTCACCTTCCTTGCGCTGCTCACGGGCTCGCTGTGGGGCCGGCCGATGTGGGGCACCTATTGGGAATGGGACGCGCGGCTGACCTCGGTGCTGATCCTGTTCCTGATGTATCTCGGCCTGATGGCGCTGTGGCGCGCGGTCGACGAGCCCTCCCGCGCGGCGCGCGCCGCCGCCGTGCTGACCCTAGTCGGCGCCATCAACCTGCCCATCATCAAGTTCTCGGTCGACTGGTGGAACACGCTGCACCAGCCGGCCTCGGTGATGCGGATGGGCGGCTCGTCGCTCGACAGATCATTCCTGATTCCGTTGCTGGTGATGGCGGTCGCGTTTACCCTGCTGTTCGTCACGCTGCATCTGGCTGCGATGCGCAACGAGATTTTGCGACGGCGCGTGCGGTCCCTGCAGATGATGCAGGCGAGCCGTGTGGCGTTTGCAGAAGTCGGCACCGGCTCGCGTGAAGGCAGCACGTCAAAAGAAGCTGGGGCTGCATGATCATGTCGCTCGGTCCCTATGCGTCTTTCATCGTGACATCCTATGCCGCGGCCGCCCTTGTGGTCGTGATCCTGATCGGCTGGATCGTGCTCGATCATCGTAGCCAGACACAGCGCCTGCGCGAGCTCGAGCGCAGCGGCGTGACCCGCCGCTCCGGCCGTAGCGCGACGGATCGGCCATGAGAGATCGAGCATGAGAGATCAATCATGAGCGAGCAATCGACGTCCGCTCCGCCGCAGCGCCGCACCTTCCTGATGGTGCTGCCGCTGATCGCCTTCATCGGCTTGGCGCTGCTGTTCTGGTTCCGGCTCGGCAGCGGCGATCCCTCGCGAATTCCGTCTGCGCTGATCGGACGCCCCGCGCCGCAAACCACGCTGCCGCCGCTCGAGGGATTGCAGGCTGACAATGTGCAGATCCCCGGCCTCGATCCCGCCGCGTTCAAGGGCAAGGTCAGCCTCGTCAATGTCTGGGCGTCCTGGTGCGTGCCGTGCCACGACGAGGCGCCGCTGCTGACCGAATTGGCAAAAGACAAGCGCTTCCAGCTCGTCGGTATCAACTACAAGGATGCCGCCGACAATGCGCGGCGCTTCCTGGGGCGCTACGGCAACCCGTTCGGCCACGTCGGCGTCGATGCCAACGGCCGCGCCTCGATCGAATGGGGTGTCTATGGCGTGCCGGAGACCTTTGTCGTCGGTCGCGAAGGCACCATCGTCTACAAGCTGGTGGGACCGATCACGCCGGAGAATTTGCGGACGGTGCTGTTGCCGCAGATGGAGAACGCGTTGAAGGCGGCGGGGAGCTAGCTCTGTCGTCAGTGTGAGCGAAGGACCCAACCCCAAACACCGCTGTCATGCCCCGGCTTGACCGGGGCATCCAGTACGCCGCGGCCTCTCCGTATCTCACAACCGTTTCTGGAATACTGGATCGCCCCGGCGATGACAGTTGAGTGTGTGGCCGCAACCGGCAATGATGAGTTGAGAGCTCAACCCTTCCTCACATCGCCCGCCTCGGCCTCGCTCGCTTCCAGCGACGCCGGCTCGAGGTGATAGCGCTTGGTCAGCGGCATCTGGGCGATGGCGAAGATCATGGTGATCGGCGTGACGCCGAACACCTTGAAGTTGACCCAGAAGTCGGTGCTCTGGGTGCGCCAGACGATCTCGTTCAACACCGCCATGCCGGCGAAGAACAGCGCCCAGCGCAGCGTCAGGATGCGCCAGCCCTGCGGCGTCAAATTGAACATCTGGTCGAACATGACGGCGATGAAGGAGCGGCCGAACAACAGGCCGCCGCCGAGGATCGCGGCGAACAAAGCGTAGATGATGGTCGGCTTGAGCTTGATGAAGGTCTCGTCGTGGAGCACCAAGGTCAGCGTGCCGAACACCAGCACGATGACGCCCGTCACGATCGCCATGATCGGAATGTGGCGCGTCACCACATAGGAGGCGATCATCGCCGCGACGATCGCGACCATGAAGGCGCCGGTCGCTGCGAACAGATTGAACTTCGCATTGACGAAGAAGAACACGAGCAGCGGGCCGAGCTCGGTCGCAAGCTTGAACAGCGGATGCGGCTGGGTCTTGTCCATTCTTCAGCTTTCGATTCCGGCAATGGCGCGGGCGAAATCACGCGCGGTGAACGGCGCGAGATCGTCGACGCCTTCGCCGACGCCGATGAAATGCACCGGCAGTTTGAATTTCTCCGCGAGCGCCACCAGAATGCCGCCGCGGGCGGTGCCGTCGAGCTTCGTCATCACGAGACCGGTGACCCCTGCGGTGCGATGGAAGGCCTCGACCTGCGACAGCGCGTTCTGGCCGACAGTGGCGTCCAGCACAAGCAGCACCGCATGCGGTGCAGTCGCGTCCACCTTGCGGATGACGCGCACGACCTTTTCGAGCTCGTTCATCAGCTCGGCCTTGTTCTGAAGCCGCCCGGCGGTGTCGATCAGGAGCAGGTCGACGGCCTGCTCCTTCGCCGCCGTCAGCGCGTTGAAGGCGAGGCTCGCCGAATCCGAGCCTTGCGCGCCTGATATGACGGGCGTCCTGGTGCGCTCGCCCCAGACCTTGAGCTGTTCGATCGCCGCCGCGCGAAAGGTGTCGCCGGCGGCCAGCATCACCTTGCGGCCTTCGGACGCGAATTTTTGCGAGAGTTTTCCGATGGTGGTGGTCTTGCCGGAGCCGTTGACGCCGACCACGAGGATGACGAACGGCTTCTTGCCGGCGTCGATCTCGAGCGGCTTCGCCACCGCCGCCAGCACCTTCTCGACCTCGGTCGCGACGACGTCCTTGACCTCGTCCGCCGAGATCGCCTTGTCGTAGCGTCCCGTGCCAACCGCATCCGCGATCCGCACCGCGACCGAGGTGCCGAGGTCGGCGCGCAGCAGCACGTCCTCGATATCGTCGAGCATGGCGCGGTCGAGCTTGCGCTTGGTGACGAGGTCGGCGACCGCGGTCCCGAGCGAGGACGAGGTGCGCTTCAGCCCGTCGGACAGGCGGCGCCACCAGCTCAGCTTGGGGGTCTCGGGGGTGGTATCGTTCATGGTGGCGGTGTGTTAGCCGTTCCGGCTCGCAAACGAAAGTCTTGACCGAAAGTCCTGCAATTGCTCGATGTTCCCGAATTGACGGCCGACGAAATCCTGGCGCGCGTGCTCCATCGCGACGGATTGATGCTGGTCATCGACAAGCCGGCCGGCCTGCCGGTGCATCGCGGACCCAAGGGCGGTGCCAATCTGGAAACCTCCTTCGAGGCGCTTCGTTTCGGCCTGCCGCGGCCGCCGGTGCTGGCCCACCGGCTGGACAAGGACACCTCGGGTTGCCTCGTGCTCGGCCGCCATCGCAAGGCGACGGCGTCGCTCGGCCTGCTGTTCAAGCATGGCAAGATCGGCAAGACCTACTGGACCATCGTCGAGAGCGGCCCCACCGAGGACGAAGGCACCATCGACATGCCGCTCGGACGGCTGAACGCCGAGCGAGGCTGGTGGCAGAAGCCCGATCCCGAGGGCCAGAAGGCCATCACCAACTGGAAGGTGATGGGCCGGGGCGATGGCCTGACCTGGCTCGCCATGGAACCGGTGACCGGGCGGACCCATCAATTGCGGGTGCATTCGTCGGCGACCGGCTGGCCGATCTTCGGCGACAACATTTACGGCAACGGCCCGCGCTTCGGCGAGCCGAAGCTGCACCTGCATTCCCGCGAGATCGTGGTACCGATCTCCCGCAACAAGGAGCCGGTCCGCGTGGTGGCGCCTGCCCCGCCCCACATGCACGAGCGGCTCCGCGCCTGCGGGTGGAACGGGGAGTAGCCCGACTGCTCGCCCCTCATGGTGAGGAGGCCGCGCAGCGCCCCCTATAGTTTACGAAACGTTCAGTGCTCGTCTCTAATGATAGCGGTTGCTTAGAACAAGCTTCCGTCAATCTGCTCAGGACGAGCTGCGCGTCATGTCCACGGCCGAGTTATCGATCATCGACGAGGTCGAGTCCGCGCTTCGGACTGGCTCGGCGGAAAAGGGCCTGGCAACAGCCCGCCGCGTCACCGACCTGTTCCTGTCCTCCGCCGGCAGTTTCGACGACGAGCAGATCGCACTGTTTGACGACGTGCTCGATCGCATGATCGGCACCATCGAGCTCCGCGCCATCGCCGACATGGGCGCGCGCGTAGCGCTCGCCGAGATCAGCGCGCAGCTCGCGCCGATCGCGCAGGCGCCGCCATCGGTCATTCGCCGCCTCGCCAACAATGACGAAATCCGCATCGCTGGTCCCGTGCTGCAGGAATCCGCGCGCCTCGACGACGGCGCGCTGGTGCAGATCGCATCATCCAAGGGCGAGCCGCATCTGCTCGCGGTCGCCGGACGCTGGTGGCTGAAGGAGATCGTCACCGATGCATTGCTGGCGCGACGTTATCCCAGCGTCAGCCGGCGGCTCGCCGCCAATCCCGGCGCGCGCGTCTCCGGAAGCGGATTTGCCGTCATCGTCGGACAGGCGGAGGCCGATCCCGAGCTCGCTGTCAGCGTCGGCGTCCGCGTCGATTTGCCGTCAGACCTGCGCCGTCAATTGCTGCGCTCGGCGAGCGAGGCCGTGCGGACCCGCCTGTTGTCGCGCGCGCCGCCGCATCTGTTCGAGGAGATCCAGAGCGCGATCGCCGCAGTCACCGTCGGTGTCGAGCGCGAGATGTCGGGTGTCCGCGATTTCGAAGGCGCCAAGCGCGCCGTCGCAGGTCTCAGGGCGACCGGCCAGCTCAGCGAAGCGACGCTGCTCGGCTTCGCAACACAGCGCCGTTATGAAGAAGCGGTGGCCGCATTGGCGGCATTGTCGGGATCGACTGTCGAAGTCATCCGCCCGCTGATGCAAAGCCTGCGCGAGGACGGCCTGCTGGTGCCGTGCAAGGCAGCGCAGCTCAGCTGGGAAACCACCGCCGCCGTGCTCGAAAGCCGCTTTGCGAGCGGCGCGATGAAGCCGGCCGATATCGCAAGGGCTCAAAGCCATTACGCGCGCATGACCCCGGAGAATGCGCGGCGGACGCTGCGCTTCTGGCAGGTGCGGGCGTTGTAGTTTTTCCCTCTCCCCTTGTGGGAGAGGGTGGCTCGCCGCGCAGCGGCGAGACGGGTGAGGGGTCTCTCTCCGCGAGTCCACATTGAGTTGAGTACGCGGAAGCAACCCCTCATCCGGCGCTTCGCGCCACCTTCTCCCACAAGGGGAGAAGGGAAGGAAGCATCACACCGTCAGCCGCGCGCCATCGCGACCGGCAATCCGCAGCGACACCACACTCCCCACACGCTCGCCCGCAATCGCCACCGGCAGATAATGCTCCGTCCGTCCCTGACCGTCGCTCTCGATCAGCACCTCACGCGTGGCGCCTATCTCGGCTTGCAGCCGCTGCAGGAGCGCGGTCTCACCGGCCGAGCGCAGCCGCTTCGCACGCTCTCTGATTGCACCGCCCGCCACCTGTGGCATCCGCGCGGCCGGCGTGCCGGGACGCGGCGAATAGGGGAAGACGTGGAGGAACGTCAGGCCGCATTGCTCGACCAGATCGAGCGAGCGCGAGAACATCTCCTCGGTCTCGGTCGGAAAGCCCGCGATGATGTCGGCCCCCAGCGCGATATCCGGGCGCAGCCGGCGGACCTGGTCGCAGAACGCGATGGCGTCGCCGCGCGTATGCCGCCGCTTCATGCGCTTCAAGATCATGTCGTCGCCGGACTGCAGCGACAGGTGCAGATGCGGCATCAGCCGCGAATCCTCAGCAATTGCATCCAACAGATCGCTGTCCGCCTCGATCGAATCGATAGAGGAGATGCGCAGGCGCCTCAGCTCCGGCACATGCCGCAAAATCTGCTTCGTCAGCATGCCGAGCTTGGGCGTGCCCGGCAGGTCAGTGCCGTAGCTGGTGAGGTCGACGCCCGTCAGCACGATCTCGGCATGGCCGCGCTCGGCCAATGCCCGGACCTGATCGACCACGGCGCCCATCGGCACCGAGCGCGAATTGCCGCGCCCGAACGGAATGATGCAAAAGGTGCAGCGATGGTCGCAGCCGTTCTGCACCTGCACGAACACGCGGGGCAGCCCGCTCGCAAAGCCGTCGATGAGATGCGGCGCCATCTCCTTCACCGCCATGATGTCGCTGACGGCGATTTTTTCGCTCGTACCGAGATCGAACGCCGTACGCGCCTCGCGCCACGCAGACGACCGCATCTTGTCGTCATTGCCGACGACGCGATCGACCTCGGCCATCTCGGCGAACATGCCGCTTTGCGTCTGCGCCGCGCAACCGGTGACGACGATGCGCGCTCCCGGCCGCTCGCGCTTCAATTTGCGGATCGACTGCCTCGCCTGCGCCACCGCTTCGTTGGTGACGGCGCAGCTGTTGATGACGATGGCATCTGAAAGGCCCGCGCCCTCGGCCTCGCGGCGGATCACCTCGGCCTCGAAAGCATTGAGGCGGCATCCGAAGGTGACGATGTCGACGCTCATCACCCGACCGGCGCGAACAGCGCCGGATCGAAACGGCCTTCATATTCGAAGGTCGCCGTGCCCGTCATCAGCACGTGATCGTCGCGCTCGCGCCATTCGATCCCGAGCTTGCCGCCGGGCAGCGTGATCTCGACATTGCGCTCGGCGCGCTTCAGCCGCGCCGCCGCGACCGCCGTGGCACATGCGGCCGAGCCGCAGGCCCTGGTCAGGCCGGCGCCGCGCTCCCAGGTGCGGATCGTGATGTGCTGGGGATCGACGATATGGGCTAGCGTGATGTTGGCGCGCTCCGGGAAGATCGGATGGTTCTCCAGCAGCGGACCGAAACGCTCGAGGTCGTAGGCGTTGACGTCATCGACCCAGAAGATCGCATGCGGATTGCCCATGCTGACCACCGAGGGCGAATGCAGGATCGGATTGTCGATCGGGCCGATCTGCAATTCGATGTAGCGGGTGTCACGAAATTCCTGGTCGAGCGGAATGTCCTGCCAGCCGAACTTCGGCGCGCCCATGTCCACCGTATAAAGATCCGGCGCCGGACCCTGCCAGGCATTGAGCAGGCCCGCGGCCGTCTCGAACGTTGCCGTGCTCTGGCCGGTCTTTTCGAAGATGCGCCGCACGACGCAGCGCATGCCGTTGCCGCAGGCGCCGGCCTCGGAGCCGTCTCTGTTGTAGATGCTGATGAACGCTTCGGTGCCGTCGAAGCGCGGCTTCTGCAGCACCATGAGTTGGTCGTAGGGCACGCCGCCTCGCGGCGATGCCACCGCGCGGGCATCGTCCGGGGTGACCTTTGAGGTGGAATCGCGCATGTCGACAACGACGATCTCGTTGCCGATGCCGTTCATCTTGGCAAATGCGTGGTTGGCCAGCGCGCTCATGAAAATTCCCGAATTTCGCCTGCCTTATATGGCGATCCTTGGCCCTCTTGGCCAGTGATTTGCCGACAAGAGCCAGGACGCTGCCATGACGCATCTGTCATGGGACGAATTCGGCGCTCGCGTGTTAGAACGGCGCAATTCGCGCGATCCGGGACATGCGGCCGGGCTAAGGCTTCGGGGACGTAAGGCCTTGGCGGATAAGCTATTGGGGAGAATAAAAATGTTCAGGTTTCGTCGTCTCGTTTTGGCCGCGCTGATCCCGGCAGCGGCCTTGTCGTTTAGTCTGTCCGCCACGCTGGCCCAAACGCCGAGCCCGGCACCGGCCGCATCAGCGAGCCCCTCGCCGGCCCCGTCGGCTTCGCCCGCCCCGGCCGCGAGCGCTGCCCCCGTCGCCACGCCCTCGCCGGCGGCCAGCGCCACGCCAAGCCCTGCAACGTCCCCTGCAACCTCGCCCTCGCCAGCCGCCAGTGCGTCACCCAGCCCGGCCACTCCGCCCCCGGCTGCCGCCGCGACGCCGGCTCCCGTGCAGACGGCCGATCCTTTCGGCCAGGAGACCACGCTCGAGTCCAAGAAGGTTTTGATGGTCAAGGGCACTGCCAATTGGGACTCGGCCTTCGACACGCTGATTGACGCCTTCAAGGCGCTGAACACGCTGCTGGACAAGCAGGGCATCAAGCACGCCGGCAATTCGATGATCGTCTACACCTCGACCGACGACACCGGCTTCACCTTCCTAGCCGAGATCCCGGTCGAGCAGGACCCGAAGAACCTGCCCAAGGACATGAGCGTCGGCAAATCGCCGGAGGGCAAGGCGCTGAAATTCGTTCATCGCGGCTCCTACGACAACATGGACAACACCTATGAGGCGATCACCAATCATCTCGACGACAAGAAGCTGGAAGCCAAGGACACCTTCATCGAGGAATACCTCACCGATCCCCTGAAGACGGCGGAGGACAAGCTCGTGATCAATGTTTTCGTGCCGCTGAAGTGAAACCGATGAAAAAGCCTGCCATCCTTTTGACCTCCCTTGTTGCGTCCTTTGCCGCCACGATGCTGGCAACGCCTGCGCTCGCCGACGATTTTCCGTCCGCGATTTCGGTGAGCGGCGAAGCCACGATCTCCGCCGCGCCTGATCTGGCGCAGATCGACGCCGGCGTCGCCAACGACGCCAAGTCTGCGAAGGAAGCCTCCGACGCCAACAACGCCGCGATGGGCAAGGTGCTGCTGGCGCTGAAGGGCGCAGGCATTGACGAGAAGGACTACCAGACCTCGCGGCTGTCGCTGCAGCCGCAATACGGCCAGAACAAATCCACCGGCGCCTCGCCCGTGGTCGGCTTCCGCGCCTCAAACCGCGTCACCGTGAAGATCCGCGACGTGACCAAGGTCGCCGCCATCATCGACACGCTGGTCGGCGCCGGCGCCAATGATATCGGCAACATCTCCTTCGAGGTTACGCAGGCCTCGAAACTGCTCGACGATGCCCGCGAGAAAGCTGTCGCAGACGCCCGCCGCAAAGCGGAGATCTACGCCAAGGCGACCGGCGTCACGCTGGGTGCACCGCTCAGCGTCTCCGAAGGCGGCGCCCCGATGCCGCTGTTCAAGGGACGCATGGCCGCAGCTCCCATGGCCGTACCGCAGGCCGCGGTCGCGCCGGGCGAGGAAACGCTAGCGGTGACGGTGAATGTGAGCTGGGCGATCAAGGCGAAAGAGCAGTAGGGGCAGCTGCCGCTACAGACTCGATTGTCGTCCCGGCCGCAATTGCGCACTAGGCCGGGACGACAGCGGGTTCGAAGCGACGGCGAAGCTAGATCTCCACCACCTGCCCCGGCTTCATCGCCACAAATCTTTCCTGCGGAACCTTCGCGGCATCGAGCGCCTCGACCAGCGCTTTCGCCGGCGCATCGATTGCTTCATCGGTCAGCTGAAACGTGCCGTGGTGATGCCCGAGTGCGGCTTGCGCGCCGCAATCCGCGAGCGCCTTCACCGCGTCTTCCGGGTTCATGTGCTGGTCGTGCATGAACCAGCGCGGCTCATAGGCGCCGATCGGGAGGATCGCCAGGCGGAGCGGCCCGTGCCTCTCGGCGACGCGGCGGAAATGCCCGCCATCGCCGTAGCCGGAATCGCAGACGACGTAGATTTTCCCCGCAGGCGTCTCCAGCACGAAACTCGCCCACAGCGCCTTGTTGCGATCGAACATGCCGCGCGCCGACCAGTGCCGGGTCGGCACCAGGGTCACGGCGATACCGCCGCCGAGCTCGACGCGATCATGCCAGTCGAACGCTTCCACCTTGATCGTCGCATCGGTGCTGCGCATCGTGACGTCATTGCCGAGCGGGGTCACCACACGCGGCGCAAAATTCTTGGCGAGCCGCGACAGCGTCGCCATGTCGAGATGATCGTAATGGCCGTGCGAGACCAGCACGACATCGATCTTCGGCAGCTTGTCGAACGCAATGCCGGGATCGTTGTGCCGTTTCGGCCCGGCGAAGCTGACGGGCGAGACCCGCGTCGACCAGACGGGATCGACGAGAATATTGAGGCCGCCGGTCTGGATCAGCCAGCTGGCGTGGCCGACGAAAGAGAGCCGCACCTTGTCGCCGTGGACGCGGTCGGGCGGGGCGTCGGCATGGGGGCTCGGCGCCCAATCCGGCCAAGTCGCGCGCTGCCGCTTGCCGCCGAATTGCCAGCGCAGGACCTCACGAAGCGATTTCGGCGGCACGCCGTCCGGATCGAAGAAGTTCAGGCCGTCGAAATGGTCGGAGACCCGGCCGTCATAGGTTTTCATGCGGGACATCCAAAGGGAGGGCACGCCGACCAATGCGCCGGCACCGGCGAGCAGTCCGAAAAGGCGGCGGCGGGTGATCGGCACGGAACTGGCTTCAAAGATGGTCGGAGGGGGAGGACATCACCGCTATATGGGCGGGGTCTGCGGAAAAGGAACCCGCCGCCGGAAAGTTCATCTTTTCAAGGCTTTGCCTTCCAAAGCAGCCCCGGCCACCCTAACTTTCCTTGACTTTCGGGCGTCAGCGGCGTTTAACCCCGGCACTTCTCGGAAAGGCTTTCTTTTCGACCCGCCGACTGGTCCCAGAGGCCAGAGGCCAACGCCCGACAGCGCGATGCGCCCTCGGGCGTGAAGGTGTTTGGATTTCTGCTCCCTCGCCCCGCGCTTGCGGGGAGAGGTGAAAAAAGGACAACGGCATTGTTCGACAATCTGTCGGAACGGCTTGGCGGCATTCTCGATCGTCTGACGGGGCGCGGTGCGCTGACCGAAAAGGACGTCGACGCCGCGATGCGCGAAGTGCGCCGCGCACTGCTGGAAGCCGACGTCGCGTTAGAGGTGGTGCGCAGCTTCACCGAGCGGGTCCGCGAGCAGGCGATCGGCGCCACCGTCGTCAAGTCGGTGACGCCAGGCCAGATGGTGGTCAAGATCGTCCATGACGAGCTGATCAACACGCTCGGCGCCGAAAGCCAGACCATCGACATCAATTCCGTGCCGCCGGTGCCGATCATGATGGTCGGTCTGCAAGGCTCCGGCAAGACCACCACCACCGCAAAGCTCGCCCGTCGCATGGTCCAGCGCGACAAGCGCAAGGTGCTGATGGCGTCGCTCGACATCTACCGTCCCGCGGCGATGGAGCAGCTGGCCGTCCTGGGCCGCGATCTCGACATTCCGACGCTGCCGATCGTCGCCGGCCAGCAGCCGGCGCAGATCGCGAAGCGCGCGCTCGAGGCCGGCAAGCTCGGCGGCTACGACGTCGTGCTGCTCGACACTGCCGGCCGTACCACGCTCGACGAAGAGATGATGGCGGAAGCGGCAGCGATCAAAGCCGCCGCCAATCCGCATGAAGTGCTGCTGGTGGCGGACAGCCTCACCGGCCAGGACGCCGTCAATCTCGCTCGCGCCTTCGACGAGCGCGTCGGCCTCACCGGTATCGTGCTGACGCGCGTGGACGGCGACGGCCGCGGCGGCGCCGCGCTGTCGATGCGCGCGGTCACCGGCAAGCCGATCAAGCTGCTCGGCACCGGCGAAAAGACCGATGCGCTGGAGGATTTCCATCCTGATCGTATCGCCGGCCGCATCCTCGGCATGGGCGACGTGGTCTCGCTGGTCGAACGCGCTGCCGCCAACATCGATGCCGAAAAGGCCGCGCGCACCGCCGAGCGCATGCGCAAGGGTCAGTTCGACCTCAACGACATGCGCGAGCAGCTGTTGCAGATGGCCAATATGGGCGGCATCAGCGGCCTGATGGGCATGATGCCCGGCATCGCCAAGATGAAGAACCAGATCGCGGCCGCCGGCATCGACGACAAGATTTTGAAGCGCCAGGTCGCGGTGATTGATTCGATGACGCGCGACGAGCGCCGTCATCCCGATTTGCTCAAGGCCAGCCGCAAGAAGCGCATCGCCGCAGGTTCCGGCCAGAGCGTCGAGCAGGTCAACAAGCTGCTCAAGATGCACCGGAACATGGCCGATATGATGAAGGCCATGGGCTCCGGCAAGCGCGGTCCGCTCGCGGGCATAGCGCAGGCGATGGGCTTTGGCGGCGGCATGAAGCCGCCTTCGCCGGAAGAGATGAAGGCGCTGCAGGAGAAGATGCAGGGTGGCGGCGGACAGGGTCTGCCCAGCCTGCCGAAGGATCTACCTGCCGGGCTGCGCCAGGGTCTGCCGAACGTTCCGGGCCTGACCGGGCTGAGCGGCAAGCCGATGCTGCCGGGTCTCGGCGGTTTCCCTGGCAAGAAGAAATGAGGAATTCGTCGCGGGAGATCGCAGCGGTCTCGCGCAACGCGGAATACCAATCAACCGAACAAAACGTACTTTGAAGGAGAACTTAGATGTCCGTCGTTATCCGTCTCGCCCGCGCTGGCACCAAGAAGCGTCCCGTCTATCACGTCGTCGTCGCCGATTCGCGCTTTCCGCGCGATGGCCGCTTCATCGAACGTCTCGGCTATTTCAACCCGCTGCTGCCGAAGGACAACGAGACCCGGCTGAAGCTCGACATGGACAAGGTGAAGGCCTGGCTCGCCAAGGGCGCGCAGCCGTCGGACCGTGTATCGCGCTTCCTCGACGCCGCCGGCGTCAAGAAGCGCGAAGTGCGCAACAACCCCGAGAAGGCCGTGCCGCGCAAGGAGCGCAAGGCGCAGGCCGAAGCCGCCGCGAAGGGTTAAGGCCAGATCATGCCGGCGCTGGTCTGCGTCGCGCGGATCGGCGCCGCGCATGGTGTGCGCGGCGCGGTCAAACTGTGGACCTTCACGGAAGATCCGTTTGCCGTGCGGAGCTACGGTCTGCTTTCGTCCAAGGACGGCAAGCGCCAGTTCGAGGTCGCAACGGCGCGCGCGGCCAAGGATCATCTGGTTGCAACGTTCAAGGGCGTCACGACTCGCGATGAGGCCGAGCGCCTCAACGGCATCGAGCTCTACGTCGCGCGCGAAAAGCTGCCCGCGACGGACGAGGGCGAATATTACCACACCGATCTGATCGGGCTCGCCGCCGTCACCATGGCCGGCGATGCGCTCGGCCGCGTGCTCGCGATCCACAATTTCGGCGCCGGTGACATCATCGAGATTGCGCCGCCCACAGGCACCACGATGCTGCTGCCGTTCACCGATGCGGTGGTGCCGGAGGTCGACATCGCCGGCGGCCGCGTCGTGATCGCGCTGCCGCAGGAGATCGCGGGCGAGGATCCCTCCCCGGGTCGTCCCGGCGAAGGCCGAGACCCATAACCACAGTGCCAGAATTTTTAGCTAAGCTGATCGCGCCAGCCGTCGCCAAACGAAGTGCGGTGGTTCTGGGTCCCGGATCTGCGCTCCGCTTGTCCGGGACGACAATAACTGAGATCCGATGACCAACCCCTCACCCTGGCGCGCGACGGTGCTGACGCTGTTTCCGGAGATGTTTCCGGGGCCGCTGGGCGTGAGCCTGGCCGGCCGGGCGCTGGCTGGCGGGCTCTGGGAGCTGGAGGCGCGGGACATCCGGGCCTCGGCCACCGACCGCCACCGCAGTGTCGATGACACCCCGGCCGGCGGCGGACCGGGCATGGTGCTTCGGGCCGATGTTCTGGCGGCCGCGATCGATGCCGCCGGGATCGGGCCGGACCGGCCGAAACTGCTGATGAGCCCGAGGGGTCGGCCATTGACCCAGGCCCGGGTTCTCGAACTCGCCAAGGGCCCGGGTCCTCTGATCGTCTGCGGGCGGTTCGAGGGGGTGGACCAGCGCGTGATCGACGGGCGGGGCCTGGAGGAGGTCTCGATTGGGGATTACGTCCTCTCCGGCGGCGAAATCGCGGCCTTGGCCCTGATCGACGCCTGTGTTCGGCTGCTTCCGGGCGTGATGGGCAAGGAGGCCTCGGGAACCGAGGAAAGCTTCTCGGACGGCCTGCTCGAATACCCCCAATACACCCGGCCGCAGCGGTTCGAGGGAACCCCGATTCCGGAGATCCTGACCTCCGGTGACCATGCCAAGGTCGCCAGCTGGCGGCGGGAGGAATCCGAGGCCCTGACCGCGGCCCGGCGACCGGATTTGTGGGCCCGGATCCCGCGCAAAGTCCCGAATCGGGGCGGACGCCAAAAAACGCCAAAAAACAAGACAGACGGGTGACAAACGCTCCGGCTTGCCTTATAGCAGCGGCCACATCCGCAATGGCTGGATAAACGAATTTCGCGCAGCCCCCGTTTTCCAAGGCTGGGCGCGCCGATGGAGATTTACCCATGAACCTGATCCAACAGCTCGAAAAAGAGCAATTCGACAAGCTCTCCGCCAACAAGGAGATTCCGGAATTCGGCCCCGGCGATACCGTGATCGTCAACGTGAAGGTCGTCGAAGGCGACCGCACCCGCGTGCAGGCCTATGAAGGCGTTTGCATCGGCCGTTCCGGCGGCGGTCTCAACGAGAGCTTCACGGTGCGCAAGATTTCGTACGGCGAAGGCGTGGAGCGCGTGTTCCCGGTGATGTCGCCGATGATCGACTCGATCAAGGTGGTGCGCCGCGGCAAGGTGCGTCGCGCCAAGCTCTATTATCTCCGCAACCTTCGCGGCAAGTCGGCCCGCATCGTCGAGAAGAAGCAGGACCGTCCGGCTGCCGTCAACGAGTAAGCTCCGCTTACAGGCGAGTTTCCAAAAGCGCGGGGCCAACCCCGCGCTTTTTTGTTGCGTCAGCCGTGCGCGTCAAAGCCCTCGCGATTCCGGTTCGGCCTGCTATATATTCTTGGAATGTTTCCAGATTTGACCAGCCTCTCGCCCGTCAAGCGCGTCGTCATCGACGATCGCTCGCGGCTGCCTGGCCGGTTCTTCGGACGCTTCGCGACCTCGGCAACGTCAGAGCTTACGCGCGCAGCCTAAAAGCTGCGCTGACGATTTTGTTGCCCGCGCGCTATCCGCGCAACCCGCTCTACACAACATTCCTGGAGCTGACGCTCATGTCCAAGCCGACCACATTGTACGACAAGATCTGGAACGACCATCTGGTGCACGAAGCCGAGGACGGCACCTGCCTGCTCTATATCGATCGCCATCTGGTGCACGAGGTCACTTCACCGCAGGCGTTCGAAGGCTTGCGCGCCACCGGACGCAAGGTGCGCGCGCCGGAGAAGACGCTGGCCGTCGTCGACCACAACGTGCCGACCACCGACCGCACCAAGCCGAACCCCGACCCTGAAAGCATCGAGCAGATCAAGGCACTGGCCGACAACGCCCGGGAATTCGGCATCGAATATTACGACGAGTTCGACAAGCGTCAGGGCGTCGTCCATGTCATCGGCCCCGAGCAGGGCTTTACGCTGCCCGGCACCACCATCGTCTGCGGTGACAGCCACACCTCGACGCATGGTGCGTTCGGCGCGCTCGCGCACGGCATCGGCACGTCGGAAGTCGAACATGTGCTGGCGACGCAGACGCTGATCCAGAAGAAGGCGAAGAACATGCGCGTCACTGTCGACGGCAAATTGCCGGATGGCGTGACGGGCAAGGACATCATCCTCGCCATCATCGGCGAGATCGGCACCGCGGGCGGTACCGGCTACGTGCTCGAATACGCCGGCGACGCGATCCGTGCGCTCAGCATGGAAGGCCGCATGACGGTCTGCAACATGTCGATCGAAGGCGGTGCACGCGCCGGACTGGTCGCGCCGGACCAGAAGGCGTTCGACTTCCTGCGCGGCCGCCCGAAGGCACCGAAGGGCGCCGACTGGGACGCGGCGATGCGTTACTGGGAGAAGCTGCGCTCGGACGAGGGCGCGCATTTCGACCACGAGCTGCGGCTCGATGCCGCGAAGCTGCCGCCGATCGTGACCTGGGGCACGAGCCCTGAAGACGTGATCTCGGTCACCGGCAGCGTGCCCGATCCCGACAAGATCGCGGACGAGGCCAAGCGCCTGTCGAAGCACCGCGCGCTGAAATACATGGGCCTGACCGCGGGGACGAAGATCACCGACATCAAGCTCGACCGCATCTTCATCGGCTCCTGCACCAACGGCCGGATCGAGGATCTGCGCGCCGCCGCCAAGATCGCGGAAGGCAAGCAGGTCGCAGGCGGCGTCAACGCCATGGTCGTGCCGGGCTCCGGCCTCGTGAAGGAGCAGGCCGAGGCTGAAGGTCTGGACAAGATCTTCATCAAGGCCGGCTTCGAATGGCGCGAGCCCGGTTGCTCGATGTGCCTCGCGATGAACCCCGACAAGCTGGCTCCGGAAGAGCGCTGCGCCTCGACCTCGAACCGCAACTTCGAGGGCCGCCAGGGCTTCAAGGGCCGCACCCATCTGGTGTCGCCGGCGATGGCCGCAGCCGCTGCGATCGCGGGTCACTTCGTCGACATCAGGGAGTGGCGGTAAGCTGCTCCCTGCAATTTGAGTGATTGCGGCAAACCGCCGTTAATCGGCAGCGCCGACACTGTGTCCTCGCGAGCGTTTCGCGAGGACACCAGCTCATGGCCAGCAAGCCTGAATATGTCGATCTGATCAGCGCGGCGACGCCCCAGCACCGGCGGCGCGCGGCACCGCTGCGCATGGTCGCCAAGCCCGAGGTCGAGGAGGCCTCGAAGCTCAGCCGCTGGCCGCCGGCGATGTTCAAGCAATGGAAGCTGGAGAACCTCACGCGCTGGACGTCGGCGACGTGGAAACTGAAGGATTGGCTTTAGGCCACCGGATGAACAAGGGCGCCGTCGAGGCGCCCTTTTCATTTCGGTCGTGCTTACCAATAGCGATACGGATGGTGCCAGCGATGCCAGCGGCAGACGCGGCGCGGGCCGTAATAGGTCCAGATGACCCGGCAGCGGCGCGGATGGCTGTAATAGGGATAGTAGCCGCCATAGTAGCGCCGGTGGAAATGGCGATGGCCGTAATAGGCGGGACGATAGATGCCGTAGCGATGGAATCCGCCTCCGCCATAGTGGCGAACTCCGCCGTAACGATAGCCGCCGCCATGAAAGGCGGGTGCGGCCCGGAAGCCACCAGCGTGGAAACCACCGCCGCGGAAGCCACCGATATGTCCTCCGCCACCGTGGAAGCCGCCTCCACCGTGGAAACCGCCGCCGCCATGAAAGCCGCCGCCATGTCCACCACCACCGCCGCCGCCGTGGCGAACCTGGATCATGTCGTCACTTGCGGCCTTCGCCGCAGGCAACGCGGTCGGATTGACTGGTGTCATCGCTTCAGCGCGGCGCGTCGTGCCGGCCGACAACATCAGCGTCGCGGCGGCCGCAATTCCGAGCAAGCGCATCCGGCTTGCCTTGAGACCCAATATCCTCAGCATCGACTTCTCCCTGAATCTGGACAGCGGAGTTGCGACGCTCGCTCCCGGCTCGCGTCATCCGTGTTCATTGGCGGTCGCTCCCGAGATTAAATTACGGACAGCGACGTGAACCCATCATGAATGAACGGCATTCCGCGGAAGCGCCTGCAGGCTAGTGCATCACCGCCACGGTCCATAGCCGAACACGAATGGCGCCGGCACGGCATAGGGATAGGGGCGGTAGAAGACCGGCCGCGCGTAATAATGCGGATCAGGACGCGGAGCGTAATGCATGATGTCGGGCCGCACATGTCGCCCTCCGTCGAACGCCGCGCGCCCTGCCGAGGCATCCGGCAGCTTCGTCACCCTATGCGCTGCAAAAGCGTGAGGCAGGCCTGCGGCAAGTCCGGCAGCGACGGCCAACGCGATCCATCTCATCATGACGGCCTCTGCCTGCAACATGGCGCTTCATCGGCGCGCGACGGCATCGCGCTCGTATCAGCCCCGGCGCCAGTAGCAGCTCATATGCGGCACGATCACCGTGCCGCTCGGGCGATATTCCTGCACATAGGTGGCGTTGCACTCGCGGACCGCATCGGGACCGGGATTGTAGCGGGGATAGACGCCATCCGGACTGTAATAGGGCGTGACGCGCAGGCGCGCCGGGGTCCGCTTGCGCGGCGGCGGCAGATCGTCTCGCGAGGCCGCTTGGGCCAGCCTGATCCCGGGAGCCGCGGTCTGGGCCTCCGCGCCAACGCAAAACTGCGAAAACAACCCCATGCACAGTAGCGTCAGCGCTGTTTTCGCTCGCATTTTTCTGCCCACCTGAACGTCCACTTCGAGGCCTACGCTCCCCGTTTTGACGGCGCTCGTCAACCTCGCCGCGCTTATAAAGCCGGATGCATCGCCGCGAAACCCACGCTATGAGAAGCCCATGTGGACGGAATTGAAAGCGCCCTCGCTGGCCGAGATGGAAGCGATGGCGCATGAAGTGTTCGAACGCCTGCCGGCGGAGTTTCGTAGGCTGTGCGAGGGCGTGATCATCCGCGTCGACGACTTCCCCACCGAGGAAGTCCTGGACGAGATGGCATGCGAGAGCGAGTTCGACCTGCTCGGCCTGTTCCAGGGCGTCGGCCTGCCGCAGCAGAGTTTTGCCGACGTGGCGCGGCTGCCCAACATGGTCTGGCTCTACCGCCGGCCGATCCTGGATTACTGGGCCGAGCACGACGAAAGCCTCGGCCATATCGTTCGCCACGTCCTGATCCACGAGATTGGCCATCATTTCGGCCTGTCGGACGACGATATGTCCGCGATCGAGGCTCAAGAGCCGGGTTGAGCAGAGAGCCCGGTTAGGCAGACGAGATCTGCCGAATTCGGCCTAGGATTTCCGCCCCGATCGCGATAAATACCGGTTCCCTAGACCATCCCGGGAAAGCGCAACCATGGACAAGTTCACCACGCTGGAAGGCGTCGCGGCGCCGCTGAAGATCATCAATGTCGACACCGACATGATCATTCCGAAGCAGTACCTCAAGACCATCAAGCGCACCGGCCTTGGCAAGGGGCTCTTCTCCGAGCAGCGCTACAAGGACGACGGCAGCGAGAACCCCGATTTCGTCCTCAACCAGCCCGCCTATCGCAACGCGAAGGTGCTGGTCGCCGGCGACAATTTCGGCTGCGGCTCGAGCCGCGAGCACGCGCCCTGGGCGCTGCTCGACTTCGGCATCCGCTGCGTGATCTCGACCTCGTTCGGCGACATCTTCTACAACAACTGCTTCAAGAACGGCATTCTGCCGATCCGCGTGGCCCAGGAAGACCTCGACAAGCTGTTCGACGACGCCGAGCGCGGCGCCAACGCGACGCTGACGATCGACCTGCCGAACCAGGAGATCCGCGGTCCCGACGGCGGCAAGGTCAAGTTCGAGATCGACCCGTTCCGCAAGCACTGCCTGATCAACGGCCTCGACGACATCGGCCTGACGATGGAGAAGAAGGCCTCGATCGACACCTATGAGGACAAGCTAAAGCGCGAACGCGCCTGGGCCTGATCTCAAGTTTTTGTTCAAGCCCCGGTGCTACAAGCGCCGGGGCTTTTTCTTTGTTCTGATTATCCCGTATCTTTCGAGCATGATCTTGTCGGAAAACCGCTGCACACTTTTCCGGATCATGCTCTAAGCTCCGCGCATGCTGCCCGACATCGTCACCTTCTGGCACGGCCCGATGGACGCCTTGCGCCAGACCTGTCTGCGCTCGCAGCTGGCTGCCGGCCACAAGGTCACGGTCTACAGTTTTGACACCATTCCCGGCCTGCCCGCAGGCGTCGAGAATGCCGATGCCGAAGCTATCCTGCCACATGCGTTCTCCGAACGATTGCGACCGCCGCAGCCGGACGGCAGCTGGCGCGACTGGACCACGCTTCAGTTCAGCGACTTCTTCCGCATGAAGCTGATGGCGAAGGACCTCGGCCTCTGGCTCGACGCCGACGTGCTGCTGCTCAGGCCCGTCGAGATCGATCCGGCAAAGCCCTATTTCGCGTGGGAGCGGCCGCGCCAGCTCGGCAACTCCGTGATTTACCTTCCACCTGAACACGGCATCGTTGCCGCTTTCGAAGAGCTGATGGAGCAGGAGGAGCTGACGCCGAACTGGCTGTCGCTGCGCCATCGCGTCACGTTTGCGATGCGCCGCCTGCGCGGCGGCTCGAACCGCCTCTCCGACATCCGCGTCGCGATCTTCGGGCCGGCGGCACTCACCGCGCTCGCGCGCCGCACCGGCGAGCTGCACTGCGCCTTGCCGAAGCAATCGTTCTACGCCGTGCATGCCGAGCCAAAACTGTTCTTCGATCCCTCGAGCTATCTCGGCCTCGTCACCGACCGCGACATCATCGGCCTGCATATCTCGCCCAAGGGCCGCGGCGGTGAGAAGCCGATCCCGGGCAGCCTGTATGCGTGGGCGGCGGAGCGGTTCGCATAATTTTCTCCGCTGTGCGGCGCTCTCGCGCCCGGACGCAGCGCAGCGCGAAGCGGTGCGTTGCTGAGCCGGGGCCCAGCGATGCGGCGAGATGGCTCCGGCTCTGCGAGCAGCGCTTCACGCTGCAGCGCGTCCGGGACACGAGAGCTGTATTTGATTCAGCGCAACGCGCACCTGCACCATTGTGCCTAATCTCGCTCCAATTCCGTCGTTCGAATGGAGCTTCGCATGAGCACCGCAACCAGGCCTTATCCCATTGTCCAGGACCTCATCGAGTCCTTTGCAAGCTGGCTGAAGCATCGCCGCGAGCTGAACGAGATCCGGCAGCTCGACCGCGCCGATTTCGACCGGATCGCGCAAGACCTGCGGATCGCGCCTGACGATCTGGAAGATCTGGTCCGTCACGGCAAGCACGCCGCCGACGAGCTGCCGAAGATGCTGGAGCAGCTCGGCATCAGTGCCGAAGGGCTCGGCCGCGCGCATCCGCTGCTGCTGCGCGACATGGAGCGGGTGTGCGCGCTTTGCAGCCACAAGGGCCAGTGCGATCGCGAGCTGGCCGACGGCACCGCCGCGGAGAACTATCACGGCTTCTGCGCCAATGCCTCGACACTGGAGTCGCTCGACCGTGCGGATCACGCGCATCGCTAAGGCGTTGCCCTTATCAAAGGATTAGTTTAGCGGCAGGATGTCCCGCCGGTGCTAGATCACGCCCGTACGGGCACAAGCCTCGCGCCGGGCAAATCCTTTGACGAGTTTTCTGCAAGCACGATAGCGCTCTTCCATGCTCGTCCCACTGACATTGCCTGACGGGCTCGGTTCGGCCGCGCTTTCCTTTTTGGCGGCACGAGGCTGCGAGGTTTTCTCGCGCTTGCTTGAAGCATCCTCCGGCGCTGGCACGAGCTTCCAGACAGGGCGGAGCTCTATGTTCGCCTTCTCAGTTGGATTTTCCTTGTTGACGGACGACAGCGTAAGGACGTTCTTGTCCATCCTGACGGTGACGGGTGTTCCGCTGATGGAAAATTTGTCGTTCACAATGTATTCGGCAAACGACCGGTACCCCGCCTCATCCTTCACCCACGATGCCTTTGTCGGCGGTCCCCAGAGGTAGTGTCCCTTGGCTAACCCGGTGGCAGAGACTTCCGTAACGATCAGCATGGCATACCGTCCTTTGCCATTCGTCCATCCACGTTTGTTGGACCACACGCCGACAAATCTGGAGTTAGCATTGAGCGGATCATTCTGATCAGGCGATATAGCGTAGCTTGGCAGTTTGAGTTGCTGAGCTGCCGCGATGGCTGCAACTTTCTGGTTATCTTCGGGCGCAAATAGATTTCGGACGACGGTTTTTGCGTCCGGTTTCGGAGGGGCAGCTGGGGATGAGAGCACCGCAACTTCGTTGGCCTTGAAATTCTTCACCCGCTGGCGCGCTTCTGCGGCGTGGCTGCTGCGGGGGTACCTGGTCAGAAACTCCTCGTAGAGGCCTGCCACCGTGGACGTCTGGATAGCCAGCCAAAACTTCTCGTCCTCCGCGGCATCTGCAGGCGCGGGAGCCGACGCGACTGGCGCTTGAGCGCTCGCCACCGGAGCTCTCAGGTAAATCTCTTCCTTCGACAAAGAGCCGTATACGAAAGGCTGCTGCTCGCGTCTGGTGGCCGCCATCACGTCGTCACGAACACGACGAAACAGAAACGATATCTCCAGCCCCGGCGTTTCAATGTGGCGAAGGAGCGATGCCGTGAATGGGCTGTTCCGGCCATCCCCGTCGCTTGCCGTAGTACCGTCCCGGGCGGCGTACGCAATCAGAACGTTATCGGATGGCTCCGTCGGAGCGAGTCCGCGAGCCACGGCCCGGGTGCTCAGCGAGCGTCTCATCTTTGCGGCAAAAGGATTGTTGCGGCATGCGTCCAGTATCACAAGGCCCAACTTTCGTGCCTTCGAAACCTGAAGGCTCACCGAGCGCAGGCTGATGGCCTCGCTTTCGATGTCGGTATCGCTGCGCAGCTCTGCGCCGACCGGAATCAGCCAGTTCTCGCCGCTGACCTCCATGCCGTGTCCGGCATAGAAAACGACCGCAAGGTCTGCTCCCTCCGCAGAGCGGCCGAACTCGACGACAGACTTCCTCATCTCTTGCGCAGTCGCGTTCTTGACCTGGGTGACTTTGAAGTCGAGCCGCTCCAGCGCGCGGCCGATGTCGGCCGCATCGCGCGTCGGGTTCGGCAACTCGGCTACCTTCTCATAGGCGCCGTTACCGATGACGAGCGCAACCCGAACCTGCTGCGCAAGCGCCGGCGTGGCGAATGGAAATGACGTAACGAGAAGGACTGCTAGGAAAAAAATGCGCATCAAATGCTTGCCCGGATCAATATCGAGCGTGAGGGTAGCATTGTCTTTCACCACCGCAACGGGAAAAGCCGGGATCGTGGTCGTTCAGAGAACCGCGGCTCCCCGAGCATACCGGTAACCGCGTCAATGTTCGTTCGGCTTGAGCGCAACCGCCTGCCCTCAGCCCTTCCCCATCGCCGCAATCGCGTCCGCGATCTCGATCGTGCGCCGCGCCATGTCGGCGTGCAGCCGCTCCACCATGGCGCCGTCGAGACGGATCGCGCCGCGCGAGACGTTCTCCGGCAGCTCGAACGCGGCGATGATCTTTCGCGCGCGCGCGACTTCCTCCTCCGGCGGGGTGAAGATCGCGTTGCAGGCTTCGATCTGCGAGGGGTGAATCAGCGTCTTGCCGTCGAAACCGAGATCGCGGCCTTGCGCGCATTCGGTGGCGAAACCATCGGAGTTGGCGATGTCGCTATAGGGGCCGTCGAGGATTTCGAGGCCATGGGCGCGCGTCGCCAGGATGCAATGGGAGATCATCGGGATCATCGCCGCGCGGCCCGGCAGCATCTTGATGCGCGTCTCGCGCGAGATGTCGTTGGGCCCGAACACGAAGCCTGACAGGCGCCGCGCTGGATCGCGCCCGGCGGCAGCGAGTTCTTCGGCATGCAGTACCGCGCGCGCGGTCTCGATCATGGCCCAGACCTTTACGGTCGGCGCCGCGCCGAGTTCGGCGAGACGGCGGCCGATCGTGTCGAGCTCCTCCACGCGTGAAACCTTTGGAACCAGGATGCCGTCGGGCGAGGCATTCGCCGCCATCGCGACATCGTCGGCCCACCAGGGCGTGTCGAGGCCGTTGGTCCGGATCAGGATCTCGCGCTTGCCGAACCCTTTGGCCGCGATCGCGGCCGCGATGCCATCGCGTGCCACTGCCTTGGCATCGGGCGCGACGGAGTCTTCCAGGTCGAGGATCAGGCCGTCGGCGGCGAGATTGCGCGCCTTTTCCAGCGCGCGGGGGTTGGAGCCGGGCATGAACAGATGGCTGCGGCGCGGGCGGGTCATGCAAGCGTTCCTTCCGGTTTCCTCATCTCATTCCGACCGAAGCCGATAGCATCTGGCCTGCCTATTCGAAAGGCTTGTTCGTCCCAGCGGTATATGATTAGGCATAGGCCATGACCACATTCCCAGAGCATTTGCTGGAAGGCTACAAGGCCTTCGCCACCCAGCGGCTGCCGACCGAGCAGACCCGCTACCGCGAGCTGTCGGTGAAGGGGCAGTTCCCTGAAGTGATGGTGATCGGCTGCTGCGACAGCCGCGTCTCGCCCGAAGTGATCTTCGACGTCGGGCCGGGCGAACTCTTCGTCGTCCGCAACATCGCCAATCTGGTGCCGGTGTATCAGCCCGACGGCAACGCGCATGGCGTCTCGGCGGCGCTGGAATATGCCGTGACGGTGCTGAAGGTGAAGCACATCGTGGTGCTCGGGCACGCCCAGTGCGGCGGCATCCGCGCCTTCGTCGACAAGATCGAGCCGCTCACGCCGGGCGACTTCATCGGCAAATGGATGCAGATGTTCATCAAGCCGGGCGAAGTGGTGGAGCAGCGCGACCACGAGACCATGGCGCAATTCGTCGAGCGCATCGAGAAGGCCGCGGTGTTCCGCAGCCTGGAAAACCTGATGACCTTCCCGTTCGTGCAGAAGGCGGTCGAGAGCGGCCAGATGCAGACCCACGGCGCCTATTTCGGCGTCGCGGAGGGATCACTGTTCGTGCTGGACAAGGCGGCGAAGGAATTCAGGAACGCGCGCGAGATGGCGTAGGTCCGCAGCTCTTGTGGGGTGGGCAAAGCGAAGCGTGCTCACCACTTTTCTAGCAATTGTGGAAAGATGGTGGGCACGGCGCTTCGCGCCTTTGCCCACCCTACGGCAGCACGGCTTACGCCGCCTTCTTCTTCGCGCTGATCAGCTTGCGGTTGATCAGGACTTCCGCGATCTGGATCGCGTTGAGCGCGGCGCCCTTGCGTAGATTATCCGAGACGCACCACAGCACGAGACCGTTCTCCACCGTCGCGTCCTCGCGGATACGGCTGATATAGGTGGCGTCCTCGCCGGCGGCTTCATACGGCGTGGCGTAGCCGCCGGGCTCATGCTTGTCGATGACGAGACAACCCGGCGCCTTGCGCAGGATGTCGCGTGCTTCGTCCGCGCTGATCGGGTTCTCGAACTCGATGTTGACGGCCTCGGAATGGCCGACGAAAACTGGCACGCGCACGCAGGTCGCGGAGAGCTTGATCTTGGGATCAAGAATCTTCTTGGTCTCCGCCATCATCTTCCACTCTTCCTTGGTGTAGCCGTCCTCCATGAAGACGTCGATCTGGGGGATGACGTTGAAGGCGATGCGCGCCGGAAACTTGTTATTGATCAGCTCCTGGTTGGTGTAGACGGCCTTGGTCTGCGAGAACAGTTCGTCCATCGCGTCCTTGCCGGCGCCCGACACCGATTGATAGGTCGAGACCACGACGCGCTTGATCGTCGCCTTGTCGTGCAGGGGCTTGAGCGCGACCACGAGCTGCGCGGTCGAGCAGTTCGGGTTGGCGATGATGTTCTTCTTCTTGAAGCCCGCAGTCGCGTCCGCATTCACTTCCGGCACGATCAACGGCACGTCCGGGTCCATGCGCCAGGCCGAGGAATTGTCGATCACGACCGTGCCGGCGGCGCCGATCTTCGGCGACCATTCCTTCGACACCTCTCCGCCGGCCGACATCAGGCAGATGTCGACGTCGGAGAAGTCGTAATGCTCCAGCGCTTTGACCTTCAGCGTGCGGTCGCCGTAGGAGACCTCGACGCCCATGCTGCGGCGTGACGCCAGGGCCACCACCTCGTCCGCAGGGAATTTGCGCTCGTCGAGGATGTTGAGCATTTCCCGTCCGACATTGCCGGTCGCGCCGACGACTGCGACTTTGTAACCCATCGTTCACTCTCCGACGAAAAAGCTCTTTCCTGAAGCTGAGGCTTAAACAGGAAGAGCAGCGCTTCTATGCGAGAACCGGCCTCAAGACAACGTTGGACCATGCCTTAGGGACGTGGATGCACTCGCCCGAGGCCAGCACGGCCGCAAACCCCACCCAGATCCATCTGGCGCTTGCAGCCTTCGCCGACGAGGTCGTCGGCACGCTGGCGCGCCTGTTCGCCTATGTGGGGATTTTGGTACTGTTTGCCATCCTCGGCCTTGCCGCACTCGGCCAGCTGCCCAACTTGCGCGACGATGATCCGGCGCTGAAGCCCGATTGGAGCGTGGCCGACCGGTCGCCTCCGGCCTTCGCCCTTAGCCGGCTCGATTCGTCAGAAAAAACAGCTTCTTACGCGATCTTCAGGCATCCCGAAGGCGGCCGCAGGGACGTGATGCGCTGGGCCAGCGAGGCAGACAGGACCGTGGCCGAGCTCGAGATTTACCGGGAAGGCGGCGAATTCGACGTGACGCGTCCAGCAACAATGGATCTGGCCGTCCGGATGGGACTGGGCACCGCGACCCCGCTGGAGCAAGCCGGCCTGATCGACACGAAATTCGGCCCCGTCGCCCTATTCCAGCCGACCGGTCCGGCGGAGGGCGCGCGGGCCTGCCTCGGCTACCTCAAGCGCAGCGAGGAGCCGGCGCTCCAGATCTCCGGATTCTCCTGCCAGGGCGACAGCCTGCCTGCGCGGCGCGCCGCGATCGCCTGCACGCTGAACCGGCTAACGCTGCTGACCTCGGGCAACGAGCCGAAGCTGGCCGAATTGTTCGCCCATGCGGAGCTGAAGCGCCGCCCCTGCGCGCCCCCGGGCGCGTCGGACTGGCTGCTCGGCGCCGCCAATGCGCAGTTGCGCGGCGCGCTCTGATCGGCATCAAGCTCAAGTGGCTGTATCCATGCAACTTTTGCCGGCGCGCACGATTATTCAGCGCTGGTGTGACCCAATAGACCTAGTTGCAGCCGCCCCGGCCGGGTTAGTATGAGCGTGAAATTGATTGGCGGCTTGCCGCCTGAAGGGGACGTGATGAGCTCGAATTTCTCTGCCGCGAACAAACTGGCGATGTGGCTTACGGCCGGCGCCGTGATTGCCATGTCCTCAGCCTTCGCGACACCCGCCTCGGCCGACACCAAGAAGCAGCGCTATGACAGCGGCCGTCACTATTACGGCCCGAGCGGCCCCAATTCGAGCTATCAGCAGGGCCGCACCCGCATCTATGTGAGCAAGCGCTCCTGGCTCGACGGCGGCACCGAGGTCAATCCGGGCGACCGCAAGTTCTCCGACTACGCCTTCCCGCCGGCGGTAGGCTATCCGACCTTCGCGCGCGAAAATCTCAACCGCCCGATCGATCGCCAGCCGCTGAGCACGCCGCAGGATGTTGGCGGCTATCCGCAGAATTTCCCGCTGTACTGAGGCGGACATATCGACCGAATCAAATGGCCGGGCTCGCGCCCGGCCATTTTTGTTTGTCGTGTAGCCCGGATGGAGCGAAGCGCAATCCGGGATTTTCGACACGCGGGAAGAACGCCGGATTTCGCTTCGCTCCATCCGGGCTACGGCTCTAAGCGTGCAGCTTCTGCAATTCCTTCAAGATCGCTTCGCCCATCTGCGTGGTCGAGGCGGCAGTGGTGCCTTCCGACTTGATGTCGGCGGTGCGCAGGCCGCTGGCCAGCACCGCGGCGATCGCGGCGTCGACCTTGTCGGCGAGCGCGCCCATGTCGAAGGAGTAGCGCAGCGCCATGCCGAAGGACGAGATCATCGCGATCGGATTGGCGAGGCCCTGGCCTGCGATATCAGGCGCCGAGCCGTGCACGGGCTCGTACAGCGCCTTGCGCTTCTTGCTCTTGACGTCGACCTCGCCGAGCGAGGCCGAGGGCAGCATGCCGAGCGATCCCGTCAACATCGCAGCAATGTCGGACAGCATGTCGCCGAACAGATTGTCGGTGACGATGACGTCGAACTGCTTCGGCCATTTCACCAGCATCATGCCGCCGGAATCGGCGAGCTGATGCTCGAGCGTGACGTCGGGATATTCGCGCTTGTGGACCTGGGTCATGACCTCATTCCAGAGCACGCCCGACTTCATGACGTTGCGCTTCTCCATCGACGTCACCTTGTTCTTGCGCTTCTTCGCAAGCTCGAAGGCGACGCGGCCGATGCGCTCGATCTCATAGGTGTCGTAGACCTGGGTATCGATGGCGCGCTTCTGGCCGTTGCCGAGATCGGTGATGGTCTTGGGCTCGCCGAAATAGACGCCGCCGGTGAGTTCGCGCACGATCATGATGTCGAGGCCCTCGACCGCCTCGCGCTTCAGGCTGGAGGCCTCCGCCAGCGCCGGGTAGCAGACCGCGGGACGGAGGTTGGCGAACAGACCGAGATCCTTGCGCAGGCGCAGTAGGCCGGCTTCGGGGCGCACCTCGTAGGGCACCGCGTCCCATTTGGGACCGCCGACCGCACCGAAGATGATGGCGTCGGCCTCCTTGGCCTTGGCCATGTCGCCTTCCGAGATCGACACCTTGTGTGCGTCATAGGCCGAACCGCCAACGAGGCCGGTGTCGGTCTCGAACTTGGCGATCCCCGCCGAACTGAGCCAGTCGATCAGCCGCTTCACCTCGCCCATCACCTCGGGGCCGATACCGTCGCCGGGAAGCAGCAGCAGTTTGTGGGTCGCCATGGTCGTTTCCTCTGAGGTCGATTTCGGCCGGAGTGCTAGAGCGGCGTTGCGTGCTTGGCAAGACACCATTGCCGCTTCGGTTCTGTGCAACGCGGGCAGGGCCTGCCACACTGCGCATGCCGGAGTACCCATTTGCACGCCCCTGAACGTCCCCCGCCCGACGCCCATCCCGCGCGGCTGATCCTGACCCTGTCGCTGGCTGCGACGGTTGGGCTGGGTATCGGCCGCTTCGCCTATTCGCTGGTGCTGCCCGACATGCGGGAGGACCTCGGCTGGTCCTACTCGGCGGCCGGTTTCATGAACACCATCAACGCCGTCGGCTACCTCGCGGGCGCGCTTGTGGCATCCCGGTTGATCGAACGGGTCGGCTGGTCGGCCGCGATCCGTGGCGGAACCCTGGCCTGCGTCGCCGCGCTTGCGACTTGCGCGCTGACCGGGAACTTCGTTGCGCTGAGCCTGGCCCGTCTCGTGCTGGGCGTTGGCGCCGCGGCCGGTTTCGTCGCCGGCGGCGCGCTGGCCGCTTCCATTGCGCAGTCGCGCCCGGAGCGGGCCAATTTCCTGCTGAGCCTGTTCTATGCCGGACCCGGCATCGGCATTCTCGCCTCGGGCCTGATCGCCCCGTTCACGCTGCAATATTTCGGGCCGGGCTCGTGGTGGATCGTGTGGTGGGCGATGACGCTGCTGTCTGTCGTCATGACCGTGCCGCTGTTCCTGGTCCGCATCGAGAGCGGCGTGCGTTTCTCGCAAGGCGGCCACGGCGCCTTCGCCATTTTTCCGGTGCTGATCTACCTCGCCGGCTACTTCCTGTTTGGCGCGGGTTACATCGCCTACATGACCTTCATGATCGCCTATGTGCGCGACGGCGGCGGCGGGGCCGCAGCGCAGGCCGCGTTCTGGAGCCTGATTGGCTTGAGCGCCTTCGTCACGCCGTGGGCCTGGCGCCGCGTGCTCGCGCTCGATCGCGGTGGTCTTGCCACCGCCATCATCCTCGGCACCAACGCGCTCGGCGCCGCCCTGCCGATGCTCGGGCATTCGCCGGCATGGCTCGCGGTCTCGGCGATCGTGTTCGGCGTCGCCTTCTTCGCCGTAGTCGGCTCGACCACCGCCTTCGTGCGCTTCAACTATCCGCCCGAGGTGTGGCCGACCGCGATCGCGGCGATGACGATCTCGTTCGGCGTCGGCCAGACGCTGGGCCCGATCGTGGTCGGCGCGATCACGGACGCGCTGGGGAGCTTGAGTTACGCGCTGAATGTGTCGGCGGCGCTGCTGGCGCTGGGCGCGGTTGCCGCGCTGTGCCAGCGGAAAGTGGAGCCGGCCTCATAACAAGTGTCGTCCCGGCGAAGGCCGGGACCCATAACCACAGGGAGCATTTTGGGGAAGACTGGTCGTTCGGGATTGGCATCTAGCGAAAATCGATAGACCTCGCGGTATGGGCCCCGGCCTTCGCCGGGACGACAACAGCTAGCTTCCGCTGAACGAATTGTACCCCTGGTCTTCCCAATAGCCGCCCTTGTAGTCGTTGGTGACTTCCATCGACACCACGTATTTCGGGTTCTTGAAGCCGAGCTTGGTCGGCACGCGGATCTTCATCGGGAAGCCGTAGGCGCGCGGCAGGATTTCGCCCGCATATTTGAACGTCATCTGGGTCTGCGGATGCAGCGCGGTGCGCATGTCGAGCGGAGAATTGTAGCCGTCCTTGTCGGCGCACTGGAACCAGACATACTTTGCGCGGGTGTCGGCGCCGATCAGCTTAAGGAAGTCGCGCATGGGTGTACCGGTCCAGCTGCCGATCGCGCTCCAGCCCTCGACGCAGATGTGACGGGTGATCTGCGTAGCCTGCGGCAGCTTGTACAGCTCGGGAAGCGTCCACGACTTCTTGTTCTCGACGAGACCGCGGACTTCGAGCTTCCAGTCGGCACCGTCGACATCGGGCGCGTCGTCGAGATCGTAATAGGCGTTGAACGGAAACGGTTTTGTGATCGCGCTCTCGGGAAACGTCGGCGCCAGCGCGTCGGGATTGAAGATGAAATCCTGCACGGCATCGTTGAATTTCGAAACCGACTTCAGCATCTCCTCCGCGGAGGACGAGTCGATCACGTCGCAGCCGGTGAGCAGCGTCAGCGCCCCGAGGCTTGCGCCGCCCGCGATGAAGCGGCGGCGGCTGACCTCTGGCATCGTCTTGATGGAATCCTTGATCAGCAGCCGCTTGTCGACGCCCGGGATCAGGAATGAGCGCTTCGCCATGACTCTCTCTCCACTCAACGGCCGATGATCATCGCGCGCAGGCTCTTCGGCACCAGCAGCGCGAGTAAAACATGAATGACCAGGAAGGCGCAGATCGCGGCCATGCAGAAGAAATGGATGTAGCGCGCGGTCGGATAGTCGCCGAACAGGGACACGAGCCAGTGCAGTTGCACCGGTTTCCACATTCCCAGCCCCGACAGCACGATGATCACGCCGATCAATATGATGCCGGCATAGAGCACGCGCTGGACGTAATTGTAGACGGAGAGATCGGCATGGCCGAGCTTGAAGGTCAGCGCAGCCCTGACGTCGTGGAGCACGCCGGATGGGGTGATCGGCAGCAGTTTTTTCCGGAAGCGGCCGGTGGCAAGGCCGGTGACGAGATAGGCAAGGCCGTTGATCATCAACAGCCACATCGCCGCAAAGTGCCAGAGCAGGCCGCCACCGAGCCAGCCGCCGAGCGTGTACTCGCGCGGAAAGCTGAAACCGAACAGCGGCGAGGCGTTGTAGATCTGCCAACCCGACAGGATCATCAGGATCATGGCGAAAGCGTTGATCCAGTGCATGACCCGGACCCAGGCCGGCTGGATCACTTTGGCCGGGGTGGCGCTGACCTGCTCGTCGGTGACTGTGAGGCTCGACATGGCGGTTCCGTCCTGAACATCGTCTGACAGCAATTATACGCCGATGCTTCCGCTTTCGTTACGCCCTGTTCGGCATCGAATCCATGTCGGCTGGCTATCGTGGTCACAATAAAGCGAGCCGGGTACCCCCGGCTCGCCATTTCGTCGCATCCGGTTCGGGGATGAAGCCGGACGGCGCGGTGTTTACGTCGCCGGCATCAGCACGGTGTCGACCACATGGATTACACCGTTCGACTGGTTGACATTGGAGATCGTCACCATCGAGGTACCGCCCTTGGCGTCGAGGATCCAGACCTTGCCGTCCTGCTTCTTCACCGTCAGCTCCTCGCCTTCGGCGGTCTTCATCTTCTTGCCGTCGGTGAGGTCGGACGCCTCGAGCTTGCCGGGCACGACATGGTAGGTGAGGATCTTGGTCAGCGTCGCCTTGTTCTCGGGCTTCACCAGAGTGTCGACGGTGCCGGCCGGCAGCTTGCCGAAGGCGGCGTTGGTCGGCGCGAACACCGTGAACGGACCCTTGCCTTCCAGCGTCGGCACCAGGCCGGCCGCCTTCACCGCCGCCACCAGCGTGGTGTGGTCCTTCGAGTTGACGGCGTTCTGGACGATGTTCTTGGACGGGAACATCGCGGCGCCGCCGACCATGACGGTCTTTTCCTCGGCGCGGGCGGGCGCGACGACGGTCGCGGTGATGGCCAGCGCGCTGAAGGCCGCAGCGGTGAGATAGGCAATACGCTTCGACATGGAGGGTCTCCCGATTGGATTGTGACCGGCGATTGCCGGCGTTCGAGTTGGGCAACAACAGTGGCTGCGACCTGCGAGTGTGAAGCAGCAGCGCCGTCGTTGGCTCGAACTACGGGAGCGTTTGCGAAGCGGTTTCGAACAAAACTTCTTTGTGATGGGTGAAACTAAGTGCGTGGTTCTCCGTGGGGGGCGTCATTGCGAGGAGCGAAGCGACGAAGCGATCCAGGCTGCCACCGCGGATGCACCGCTGGATTGCTTCGCTTCGCTCGCAATGACGCGCCTCGACGATCTACCTGCCGCTCAATCCCTGTTGTGCGGCGTCTGGATAAACCCGCGATTATGCGTCGGGCTGATCAGCAGTTCATTGATGCACACCCGCGCCGGCATGCTCGCGATGAACGCGATGGTGCGGCCGAGATCTTCGGATTGCAGCATCCTGGCCTGCTCCTCCTCGCTCGGTACCACCGGGCGCAGCTTCAGGATCGGGGTCGCCACCTCGCCCGGCATCAGGCAGCAGGCGCGCAAGCCGTTGACGCATTCGTCCATGTTGAAGGAATGCGTCAGCGCCAGCACCGCATGCTTGGTCGTGGTGTAGGCCGGGCCCGGCATTTTCGAGACGTGGCGGCCGGCCCAGGACGAGACGTTGATGATGGAGCCGTCCTGCTGCTTGCGCATCGTCGGCAGCACCGCGCGCATGCAATAGAGCACGCCGTTGAGATTGACCTGGACCAGCTGGTCCCAGCCCTCCAGTTCCATGTCCTTCCAGCTCCGCTTAGGGACATTGATGCCGGCATTGTTCACCAGCAGGTCGATCCGGCCGTGCTTCGCAACGATTTGATCAGCCGCCTTCTGGGCCGCGGCGGCGACCGACACGTCCAGCGCGATGGCCTCGGCGGCCCCGCCCGTCTGGGCGATCTTCGCGACCACGGTATCCAGGGCGTCCTTGCGCCGGCCCGAAACCACCACCGTCCAGCCGTCGGCCGCCAGCGCCTCGGCGCCGGCCTCCCCGATCCCGCTGCCCCCGCCTGTCACCCAGGCCACGCGTTTCCCGTTTTTGGTCATGCAAACTGTCTCCGTTGCTTCATCGGGGCGGTTTTTGCTAATCCAGCCCTCGGTTTTGACCGGCCTCTGACGATCGTTGCGGTCAAGCCTTGCGGTCGAGGAAATCTTGCATGAACCAAGCTGCCAACGCCAATCTGTTTTCCCGCCTGTTCGACGGCCTCGACGATCCGAAGCGCCTCGCGATCGAGACGCATGACGGGGTCCGCATCAGCTATGGTGATCTGATCGCCCGGGCCGGACAGATGGCCAATGTGCTGGTCGCGCGCGGCGTGAAGCCCGGCGACCGCGTTGCGGTGCAGGTCGAGAAGTCCGTGACCAACATCGTGCTGTATTTGGCCACGGTGCGGGCCGGCGCAGTCTATCTGCCGCTCAACACCGCCTATACGCTCAACGAGCTCGACTACTTCATCGGCGATGCCGAGCCCTCGCTGGTGGTCTGCGATCCCGCCAAGGCGGAGGGCCTCGCCCCCATCGCCGCCAAGGTGAAGGCCAAAGTCGAGACGCTCGGGCCTGACGGCAAGGGCTCGCTGACGGACGCCGCCGACAAGACGAGCAGCGAATTCACCACGGTGGCGCGCGCAAACGACGATCTCGCCGCGATCCTCTACACGTCCGGCACCACCGGCCGCTCCAAGGGCGCGATGTTGACCCACGACAATCTGGCGTCGAACTCGCTCTCGCTCGTCGGCTTCTGGCGCTTCACCGACAAGGACGTGCTGATCCACGCACTGCCGATCTACCACACCCACGGCCTGTTCGTGGCGACCAACGTGACGCTGTTTGCGCGGGCATCGATGATCTTCCTGCCGAAGCTCGACCCGGATCTGATCATCAAGCTGATGGCGCGTGCCACGGTGCTGATGGGCGTGCCGACGTTCTATACCCGTCTGCTCCAGAACGCTGCGCTGTCGCGCGAAACCACAAAGCACATGCGGCTGTTCGTCTCGGGCTCGGCGCCGCTGCTCGCCGAAACCCATCGCGAATGGTCGGCGCGCACGGGGCACGCGGTGCTCGAGCGCTACGGCATGACCGAGACCAACATGAACACGTCGAATCCCTATGACGGCGAGCGCGTGCCCGGCGCGGTCGGCTTTCCGCTCCCCGGCGTGTCCGTACGCGTCACCGATCCCGAGACCGGCAAGGAGCTGCCCCGTGACGAAATCGGCATGATCGAGGTCAAGGGCCCGAACGTGTTCAAGGGCTATTGGCGCATGCCGGAGAAGACCAAGGCGGAATTCCGCGACGACGGCTTCTTCATCACCGGCGACCTCGGCAAGATCGACGCCAAGGGTTACGTCCATATTCTCGGCCGCGGCAAGGATCTCGTGATCTCCGGCGGCTTCAATGTCTACCCGAAGGAAATCGAGAGCGAGATCGACGCCATGCCCGGCGTGATCGAATCCGCCGTGATCGGCGTGCCCCACGCTGATTTCGGCGAGGGCGTCACGGCGGTGCTGGTCTGCAACAAGGGCGCCGATGTGACCGAGGCCGCGGTGCTGAAGGCGCTCGACGGCCGGCTGGCCAAGTTCAAGATGCCCAAGCGGGTCTTCGTGGTCGACGAGCTGCCGCGCAACACCATGGGCAAGGTGCAGAAGAACGTGCTGCGGGATACGTACAAGGATCTTTACGCGAAGAAATAGGGGCGCAACTGCTCCGGGCTGGGGGGACATGAACCGAGAGCAAGCTAAGAAGATACACAAGCACCTGCTCGATGCCGCCGCAGCATTCCGGCGAGCGGAGGCCGCGATCGTCGATGTTGGCGATGACGGCCGAAAGCTGTTTGCAGATCCGCTCGTAACGGCGGTTTTCCATTTGCAATTCAAGCTTCTGCGATTGATCTACAAGCGATTTCCGGATCTTGAACCGCCGGGACGGCCTGCCACCATCGACAGCACACTCCGGTGGGAAGACGTTTCACTTCCGTCCTCTATGCTGGAGACCGATTTGGATCGCGTCATTTTCTCTGTCATGAAGTCGCGATGGCAGAAGTTCGCAATGGTCCTGTACTGCGCGGTTGAGAGGGTCGAAAAGGAAGAAGCGCTAGCGGCTCCCGTCGATTTTGAGGTCTTTGCGGCCCGCATTCAGGCGTTGGTTGAGGCCGACCTCCTGGAGGCGCAAGGCAATCTTCAAATGTGGGGCCACAGCGAAGTGAGATTGAAGGACCGGTCCGTCAATTAGTGCCCACCCACCAGGCTCATCACAAACCTGCTGCCGACGATGAACAGATAGCACCCGAACGCGACTTCCAGCGTCCGCTTCGACATTGCATGCGCAGCCTTCACACCGAGCGGTGCCGTCACAAGGCTCATTGGCATCACCAGGACCGCGCCGATCAGCGAGACGTAACCGAGCGCGAACGGGACCTGCAGGGCTGCAACGGCCGGGTAGCTCACCGCCGCAGGCCAACCGGCATAGATGTAGCCGAGCGCGCCGGGGATCGAGATCAAGACCGCGAGCGCCGACGATGTCGCCACTGCCTGGTGGATCGGGCGGCCGTAGAACGTCATCAGCAGGTTCGAGAACAGGCCACCGCCGATGCCCATCAACGTCGACAAAATGCCGACGCAGAAGCCGTAGATCCGCATCAAGGGGCCCTTCGGCAGATCATCGCCGAGCTTCCAGCTCTCGCGCGCGAAGATCAGCCGTACCGCGGCCGACCAAGCGACGGCGACGAACACGATCTTGAACAGTCGCTCCGGCGCGTAACGCGCGACCACGCTGCCGGCGACGACGCCGATCAGGATCGGCAGCCACCAGACCCGGAGGATCGCAAGATCGACGGCGCCGCGCCTGTAGTGCGCCTGGAACGAACGGATCGAGGTCGGAATGATGACAGCGAGCGAAGTGCCGATGCAGAGCGGCATGCGCACCTCGAGCGGCACACCGGCGATGCGGAAGCACTCGTAGAACACCGGCACCAGAATCGCGCCGCCGCCGATGCCGAACACGCCGGCCAAAAATCCGGAGAGCGCGCCGGTTGCGATCAGCAGCAGCGCGAGTTCGGCGATCTCCTTGATATCAAGTCCCGCAATCACCCCTGACCTGCCCCGGCGATGGGTCGCAACTTCTCCGATGCATCGCTCGGAAACGGCTGCCCGCAATGCTCTAGGCGATCTGATTTGTCGGGTCGACCGCCGCATCTCCGGTCCGGGGTGGGATGCGGACTGCGCATATCCGCCCGTCTCGCGAAAAATCGGCGCGCTTCGCGGAACTTGGAGATTGCTTGCCGACCATCCCTACCGGTTCGAACGTCATGAACTGACTGGCTCGAACCCTGGCCGGCCCGCAGCGGCTTGGAGCCGTTCCAATAGTAATTTCAATGCGTCTCGGGTTCTCATTACAAGAGGTGAATTTATATTCTATCTTTAGCCGGTGCGCCACCCCTCTGGTATACCAAGTCTCCGATTGGCCTTGTTACATCAAGGGCCTAGAGCTGAACTCAAGTTCGGTTTATGGCGATTTGGTGATTGCGCAGGTGAAATCGACTCCGTAAATAGAGCCGACCTTTCGCGATCCCCGCGCGCCCCATGCTGGGCCGCAATAAAGCAATTGAAGCCCATGACCGCACGGATCGAACGACCGCTTTCGCCGCACATTCAGACCTACCGCTGGACCCTGACGATGGCGCTTTCCATCGTCCATCGCGCCACCGGAATTGCCCTCTACGCCGGAACGCTGCTGCTGGCCTGGTGGCTGATTGCGGCGGCCTCCGGCCCCGCCGCCTATAGCCACGTCCAAGCCTTCACCGGCAGCATCATCGGCCGCCTGATCGTGTTCGGCTACACCTGGGCGCTGATGCACCACATGCTCAGCGGCATCCGGCATTTCGTCTGGGACCTCGGCTACGGCTTCAAGGCCAATGAGCGCGAAGCGTTGACCTGGGGCGCCCTGATCGGCGGCATCGTGCTCACGGTCCTCATTTGGATCATCGCCTACGCGATCGGAGGCGGACGATGAGTTTCGACGAATCCCACGGCGCCCCGCAGGGCTCCTCCATGCGCACCCCGCTCGGCCGCGTGCGCAATCTCGGCGCGGCGCATTCGGGCACCTCCGATTTCTGGCGCCAGCGCATCACCGGCGTCGCCATGACGCTGCTGATGATCCCCGTGATCGTGATCGTGATGATGCTGCTCGGCCGCAACCAGGCCGGCGCCGCACAGATTCTCGGCTCGCTGCCGATCGCGGTGATCCTGCTGCTCTTCATCTTCGCCAGCGCCTGGCACATGAAGATCGGCATGCAGGTCGTGATCGAGGACTACATCCATAACGAGAAGCTGAAGCTCATCTCGATCATGCTCAACAACTTCTTCTCGTTCGCCGTGGCGCTCGCCTCGACCTACGCGATCCTGAAACTTTCCTCCGGAGTCTAAACCCATGGCCACAGAGACCAATGGCAAGGGCAACGGCGCTCCCGCCACCAACGGCAAAGCCTATCCGATCGAAGATCACACCTATGATGTCGTCGTGGTCGGCGCCGGCGGCGCAGGCCTGCGCGCCGTGGTCGGCTGCAGCGAAGCCGGTCTTCGTACCGCCTGCATCACCAAAGTGTTTCCGACCCGCTCGCACACCGTCGCGGCGCAGGGCGGCATCTCGGCGTCCCTCGGCAACATGCACAAGGACGACTGGCGCTGGCACATGTACGACACCGTGAAGGGGTCGGACTGGCTGGGCGACCAGGACGCGATCGAATACATGGTGCGCAACGCGCCCGAGGCGGTCTACGAGCTCGAGCATTGGGGCGTGCCGTTCTCGCGCACCGAAGACGGCAAGATCTACCAGCGCCCGTTCGGCGGCATGACCATGGACTACGGCAAGGGCCAGGCGCAGCGCACCTGCGCCGCCGCCGACCGCACCGGCCACGCCATGCTGCACACGATGTACGGCCAGTCGCTGCGTCACGCGGCCGAGTTCTTCATCGAGTTCTTTGCCATCGACCTGATCATGGACGACCAGGGCACCTGCCGCGGCGTTATCGCGCTCAAGCTCGATGACGGCACGCTGCACCGCTTCCGCGCCCAGACCGTGATCCTCGCCACCGGCGGCTATGGCCGCGCCTATGCATCCTGCACCTCGGCGCACACCTGCACCGGCGACGGCGGCGGCATGGTGCTGCGCGCCGGTCTGCCGATGCAGGACATGGAGTTCGTGCAGTTCCACCCGACCGGCATCTACGGTTCGGGCTGTCTCGTCACCGAAGGCGCGCGCGGCGAAGGCGGCTATCTCGTCAACTCCGAGGGCGAGCGCTTCATGGAGCGCTATGCGCCCTCCGCCAAGGATCTGGCCTCGCGTGACGTCGTCTCGCGCGCGATGACCATCGAGATTCGCGAAGGTCGCGGTGTCGGCAAGAAGAAGGACCACATCTTCCTTCATCTCGACCATCTCGATCCCGCGGTGCTGGCCGAACGCCTGCCGGGCATCTCGGAATCCGCAAAGATCTTCGCCAATGTCGACGTGACGCGCGAGCCGATCCCAATTGTGCCGACCGTGCATTACAACATGGGCGGCATCCCGACGAACTATCACGGCGAAGTCCTGACCAAGAAGGACGGCGACGACAACGCCATCATCCCCGGCCTGATGGCGATCGGCGAGGCCGCCTGCGTCTCCGTGCACGGCGCCAACCGCCTCGGCTCCAACTCGCTGATCGACCTCGTCGTGTTCGGACGCGCCGCGGCGCTGCGCCTCGCCGAGAAGCTCACGCCGAACGCCAGCCAGCCGGAATTGCCGGCGAATTCGTCCGACCTGGCGCTCGGCCGGCTCGACCACTACCGCTACGCCTCCGGCGGCACGCCGACCGCGAAGCTGCGCGAAGGCATGCAGCACGTGATGCAGAACAATTGCGCGGTGTTCCGCACCGGCGACATCCTGAGCGAAGGCCAGAACCTGATCGAGAAGGTCCATAGCGGCATCATCGACATCGCCGTATCCGACCGCTCGCTGGTGTGGAATTCCGACCTGATCGAGACGCTCGAATTCGACAATCTGATCTCGCAGGCGGTGGTGACGATGAACTCGGCCGCCAACCGCACCGAGAGCCGTGGCGCGCATGCCCGCGAGGACTTCTCCGAGCGCGACGACAAGAACTGGATGAAGCACACGCTGGCCTGGCTGGAAGATTCCGGCAAGGTCAAGATCGAGTACCGCCCCGTTCACGACTACACCATGACCAACGACGTCCAGTACATCCCGCCCAAAGCTCGCGTTTACTAAACGGCGCGCGTGTACTGAGCGAACAGCGAAAGCTTTATCGAAATGGTTGAATTCGCACTTCCGAAGAACTCCAAGATATCAGGCGGCAAGACCTGGCCGAAGCCCGCGGGCGCGACTGAGGTCCGTGAATTCCGCGTCTATCGCTGGAATCCGGACGACGGCAAGACTCCCAGCGTCGACACCTATTACGTCGACACCCATGATTGCGGGCCGATGGTGCTGGACGGCCTGATCTGGATCAAGAACAACATCGACCCGTCGCTGACCTTCCGCCGCTCCTGCCGCGAAGGCGTCTGCGGCTCCTGCGCGATGAACATCGACGGCCAGAACACCCTGGCCTGTACCCGCTCGATGCACGACGTGAAGGACGGCGCGGTGAAGATCAATCCGCTGCCGCACCAGCCTGTCGTGAAGGACCTCATCCCCGACCTCACCAATTTCTATGCACAATACGCTTCGGTCGAGCCGTGGCTAAAGACGACCTCGCCGACGCCGCAGAAGGAATGGAAGCAGAGCCACGAAGACCGCGAGAAGCTCGACGGCCTCTATGAATGCATCCTCTGCGCCTGCTGCTCGACCTCTTGCCCGAGCTATTGGTGGAACAGCGAGCGCTACCTCGGTCCCGCCGCGCTGCTCCAGGCCAACCGCTGGGTATCGGATTCGCGGGATGAGGCGACCGGCGAGCGGCTCGACAATCTCGAGGACCCGTTCCGCCTCTATCGCTGCCACACCATCATGAACTGCGCCAAGGCCTGCCCGAAGGGCCTCAACCCGGCGGAAGCCATCGCCGAGCTCAAGCTCAAGATGGTCGAGCGCCAGATCTAGGCGTCATTCATGCTGCGATCCCCGGCCGGAACGGCCGGGGCATTCTACGACGGGCAGGTGTTCGAGTAGATTTTGCCTGCACCCCTGCGCGCGCAAGCAGGCGGGTTGCAACCTCTGGTTCCCGCCACAAGCCGCTTCCTTCCCGGCGCGAAATTCAAGTAAGCTCTCCGGCGTGGGACCGGAGCGACCGTGCAGGGCGCACAACGCAATTCGCTGAGATTGCTGCAGTGGATGATGGCTGCGTCCCTGGCGCTGCCGATTGCGCTGTTCGCGATCGCCGCCTCGATCTCCTACACCTCGACGAAAGATATCGCCGACCGCGAGATCGAGCGCACCCTCGATGTCGCGCATGAGCATGCGCTCAAGGTGTTCGAGACCATCGACCGCAGCCTCGCCGAGATCAACGAGGTGGTGCGCGGCATGCCCGACGACATCATCCGCTCGCGCGAGCCGGCCCTGCACCGCCGCCTGAAGCAACTCTCCGATTCGCTGCCGCAGCTCAAATCGGCATGGATCTTCGATGCGGACGGAAAGTCGCTGGTCAACAGCCTGGCCTCGCCGCCGCCGGCGCAGAGCTTTGCGGACCGCGACTACTTTGCCGCCCATGTCGACCAGACCATCGGCAGCTACATCGGTGTTCCCCTGACGCCGCGCCAGCCCTATCAGGGCGCGCGCTTCTTCGGGGTCAGCCGCCGCCGCGGCTCCGACGACGGCAGCTTCATCGGCGTGATCCAGGCCTCTGTCCTCCCGGAATATTTCGAGAGCTTTTATGCCCGGATCGGCTCCGACCCTGGCAGCTTCCTCGCCATGGGACGCACCGACGGCGTGGTGCTGGCGCATCTTCCGCGGCTGGATCGCGACCTCAGGCTCGATCCTAACGGGCCGGTCGGCCGCAGCATCGCAGCTCACCCCGAGCATGGCCTCATCACCATTGCCTGGCCATGGGACGAGGTCGAGCGCCGCATCGGCTACCGACGCATCGCCGAATACCCGATCTATGTCAGCGCGGGGTTGGAGACCTCGGCGATCCGCGCGCGCTGGTTCGCCACCATGGGCCAGCATCTGGTGTTCGGCATTCCCGCCACCGCGCTGCTGTTTCTGCTGCTGGCGTTCGCGTTCCGGCGCACCCAGCATCTCCAGGCCGAGGCCGCCGCGCGGCGCGAAGCCGAGGAGGCGCTCAAGCACAGCCAGCGCCTTGAGGCGCTCGGCCAGCTCACCGGCGGCGTCGCGCACGACTTCAACAACCTCCTGACCGTGATTCGCGCCTCCGTTGACCTGCTGAACCGGCCGCAGCTGAGCGAGGAGCGGCGCCAGCGCTACATCACGGCCATCGCAGACGCGGTCGGGCGCGCAGCCAAGCTGACATCGCAGCTGCTCGCCTTCGCGCGCCGCCAGACCTTGAAGCCGGAGGTGTTCGACGTCGGCGCGCGGTTGCAGTCGCTGCACGACATGCTCGCGACGCTGCTCGGACCCGCGATCGAAATCGCGATGCGGCTGCCGGCCGAGCCCTGCCTCGTCAATGCCGATGCAAGCCAGTTCGAGACGGCGTTGATCAACATGGCGACCAATGCGCGCGATGCCATGCACGGCAAGGGCAGGATCGTCTTCAACGTCGAGGCCGCGGCGACCATTGCGGACACGCGGGCTCCCGTCTCGGGCAACCCTGATCTTTCAGGCGGCCGTGACCTTGCTGGCAAACACGGTTTCGTCGGCATTGCCGTCAGCGACACCGGCATCGGCATTCCGGCTACGCGGCTCGAGCGCATCTTCGAACCGTTCTTCACCACCAAGCAGATCGGCCACGGCACCGGTCTCGGCCTATCGCAGGTGTTCGGCTTCGCCCGGCAGTCCGGCGGCGAGGTGACAGTCACCAGCGAGGTCGGCCACGGCAGCACCTTCTCGCTCTACCTGCCGCGCGTGGCGCCGGATTTGCTGCCGCAGCGGCAGGCACCGAATACGGCCCCGGCCGTGGCCGGCAGCGGCATGTCGGTGCTGCTGGTCGAGGACAATATCGAACTCGCCAATTTCGCGGCCGACGGCCTCACCGAGCTCGGCTACAGCGTCACGCTGATCGACAACGCAACCGATGCACTCGCCGAGCTGGTCATGGATGCCGATCGCTTCGATGTCGTTTTCTCGGACATCGTGATGCCCGGCATGACCGGGCTCGATCTCGCGCAGGCGGTCCGCGACCGCGGCATCGGCGTGCCGGTCGTGCTGACCACCGGCTACAGCGAGGCGCTGTCCCAGGACGGCAAGGTCGATTTCGAGCTCGTGCAGAAGCCCTACGCGATCGATCAGCTATCGCGCGTGCTGCACCGGGTCGCGCGGCGCCGGGTGCGCGACGGCGCCGCCGAGTGAGCTGACGCCCGGAACCTACGGGAACCTTTTGATTTAGCTTGCGTTATCCGGCCATGCAAAAGCCGGTCAGAAAACGCGAATCGGGCAAGAAGCCGCCCATCGTCGAAATCATCGGCGAGACCGGCGGGGAAGTGGCTCCGCCGCCGCCCGAGCTGGTCGAGCCCGACCCGGAGCTGTCGCCTGAAGAGGCCGAGCAGGCCCGCAAGGACTATCTCCTCACCCGCTTCTGGATCAGCGCGCGCGGCTTCTGGGGCGGCAACGGCGACCGGCTTGCGTGGCTCTACTCCGTCGGCCTCGGCCTGCTGATCGTCCTCACCGTCGGCTTCCAATACGGCATCAATGTCTGGAATCGGGCGATCTTCGACGCGATCGAGAAGCGCGAGGCGTCCACCGTCTTCCATCTCACCGCGGTATTCTTCCCGCTCGCGATCGGCAGCATCGTGCTCGGCGTGGCACAAGTGTTCGCGCGCATGGGCATCCAGCGGCGCTGGCGGGCGTGGCTGACGGCAAGCGTGCTGACGCGCTGGCTTGGCAACGGCCGCTATTACCAGCTCAATCTCGTCAGCGGCGACCACAAGAATCCGGAATACCGGATCGCGGAGGATCTGCGCGTCGCGACCGATTCTCCGGTGGATTTTCTCGCCGGCGTGACGTCCGCGCTGCTGTCGGCCGTGACCTTCATCGTCGTGCTCTGGACGATCGGCGGCGCGCTCACCGTCACCCTTGCGGGATCGTCGGTGACCATTCCCGGCTTCCTGGTGATCGCCGCGATGCTCTATGCGGGAATCGCATCGGGCTCGATCCTGGTGATCGGCCGCCAATTCGTGCAGGTCTCCGAGGACAAGAACCAGGCTGAGGCCGATTTCCGCTACACGCTGACGCGCGTGCGCGAGAACGGCGAGAGCATCGCGCTGCTCGGCGGCGAGGAGGAGGAGCGCGACGGCATCGACCGCAATTTCACCAACGTGCTGCGGCAATGGGCGCGGCTCGCGGGTCAGCACATGCGCACCACGCTGGTGTCGCAGGGATCGAGCCTCGTTGCGCCGGTCGTGCCGCTTCTGCTGTGCGCGCCGAAATTCCTCGACGGCAGCATGACGCTGGGTCAGGTGATGCAGGCGGCTTCCGCCTTCACCATCGTGCAGAGCGCGTTCGGCTGGTTGGTCGACAATTATCCGCGGCTCGCCGACTGGAATGCCTGCGCTCGCCGCATCGCCTCGCTGATGATGTCGCTCGACGGCCTCGAGCGCGCCGAGCTGGGCGACGGCTTCGGCCGCATCAAGCGCGGCGAGACCAGCAATGACGCCATGCTGGAGCTGAAGGATCTCTCCGTCACGCTCGATGACGGCACCGCCGTGGTCGGCGAGACCGAGGTGGTGATCGAGCGTGGCGAGCGGCTGCTGGTGGCCGGCGAATCCGGCACCGGCAAGAGCACGCTGGTGCGCGCCATCGCCGGGCTCTGGCCATGGGGTGGCGGCAGCGTCAATTTCCATCCCGACCGGCGGCTGTTCATGCTGCCACAGCGACCCTACGTGCCGTCGGGCTCCTTGCGTCGTGCCGTCGCCTATCCCGGCGCGGAAGACGACTGGACGGTCGAGGAGATCGGCGAGGCCCTGCACAAGGTCGGCCTCGACCATCTCAAGGAGAAGATCGAGGAAGAAGCACCCTGGGACCAGACGCTGTCCGGCGGCGAGAAGCAGCGCCTCGCCTTCGCGCGGTTGTTGCTGCACAACCCGGATATCGTCGTGCTCGACGAGGCGACCTCGGCGCTCGACGAGAAGAGCCAGGACAAGATGATGAAGATGATCACCGACGAACTGCCGAAGGCCACCATCGTCAGCGTCGCGCATCGTGTCGAGCTGGAAGCCTTCCACAGCCGCAAGATCGTGCTGGAGCGCCGCAAGGGCGGCGCAAAACTCGTCAGCGATATCGACCTGATCCCGCGCAAGGGCAAGCGCAAGCTGCTCGGCCGCTTCCTGCGCCAGCGCAAGGCGCCGAAAAAGGCGGCGTGAGGGGCGGTCTCTTTTCTTCGTCGTCCCGGCGAAGGCCGGGACGACCCAGAGATTGTTGCCCGGATCGAGCGTTGGAGTCCCCGGCAAAACCGGCTATGCATGCGCCGCTTGCAACGAGGACTTTGACTTGGCGACCGATAATGCCCCTTCGTCCGCGCCGTTCGGCGCGTTTGCGCCGAACGCGGCGCAGGCCGCGATCATTCGCCTCGCGACACAATCGGGGCTGAAGCGCGGCGCGTTCCGGCCCTGGCTGTCGCGATTGGTGAACCTGCTGCGCGGTGGTCCCATCGACGTGCAATACCAGGGCGCATCGTTCCGCTTCTATCACCAGGGCAGCGCCACCGAGCGCGGCGCGCTGTTCAATCCCGATTACAATCTCGACGAGCTCGACTTCCTGCGCCAGCACACCCCGGAGGGCGGCGTGTTCGTCGACGTCGGCGCCAATGTCGGCACCTTCGCGCTGGTGATGGCGCGACAGGTCGGGCCATCAGGCAAAGTGATCGCCATCGAGCCGCATCCGATGACGTTTGGACGGCTGTCGTTCAACCAGGCCGCGTCGAAAGCGACGCAGGTGCGCCTGGTGCAGGCGGCCGCCGGCGACAGCGACGGCGAGCTGATGATCGAGAGCGGCGGCGACAATCTCGGTGCCACGCATGTCGTCACCGGCACGGCCAGCGCCGAGGCGATCAAGGTGCCCTCGCTGCGGTTGACGCGCATTCTCGGCGAGGCCGGCGTCACCAAGGTGGACGCGCTGAAGATCGACGTCGAGGGCTTCGAGGATCGCGTTTTGATCGGCTTCTTCCGCGACGCGCCGCAATTGCTATGGCCGCGCGCGGTGGTAATCGAGCATTTGTCGCAAAAGGAATGGCGGGACGATTGTATCGCCGACATGGTCGCGCGCGGTTTCGTGGTTGCGCGCAAGACGCGGAGCAATACGTTCCTGTCGCGCTGACGACGAACAACGGATGTTACGAATGATCGACCATATGGGCTTCCCGGTCTCCGACTATGAGCGCGCCAAGGCGTTCTACGCCAAGGCATTGGCGCCGCTCGGCTACAGCCTGATCATGGAGGTCACGCAGGAGCAGACCGGACACGATCCAGCCGCCGGCTTCGGCGCCGACGGCAAGCCGGATTTCTGGATCGGCGGCGAGGGCGCGCTGAACAAGCCGGTGCATGTCGCGATTCTGGCGAAGGACCGCGCCACGGTGGACGCGTTCTACAAGGCGGCGATTGCAGCGGGCGGGCGCGACAACGGGCCGCCGGGCATCCGGGCGCATTACCATCCGACCTATTACGGCGCCTTCGTGCTCGACCCTGATGGACACAACATCGAGGCGGTTTGCCACGCGCCGGAATAGATAAGTTCCATCCTTCGGCCGGAACCTCGTTCCGCGCGCGCCGTTGTCGTCCCTTGCAAGAAGGAGCACGACATGGCCAACGACAATGCCCGCGACGTCGACCGCGTATGGGATCTGATGAAGACGATCGGATTCGCGATGCTGGTGACGCGCGATGGCGACAAGCTCCGCGCGCGGCCGATGAGCGCCTATCTCGACCGCAACGCGAACACGATTTATTTCCTCACCGACGCGCGGCGTCACAAGGACGAGGAGATCGCGCGCAATCCGTCCATCAACCTGTCGTTCGCAGATGCCGGCAGCCAGAAATACGTGTCGCTGACGGGCACCGCAATGATCTCCAATGACCGTGCCAAGATCAAGGAGCTGTTCTCGACGCCGGCCAAGGCGTGGTGGGACTCTGCGGAAGATCCGAACATCCGCGTGCTCAAGGTCACGCCTGACGATGCCGAGTTCTGGGACTCGCCCGGCACCGTGATTTCCTATGTGAAGATGGCGGCCGCGGCGGTGACGAACACGCGCCCCGATCTCGGCGACAACCGCAAGGTCTCTATGTAATGCCGATCGAGCCGCCCGAGATACCGCCGTCGACGCCCGGTACGCCCACCGAACCGCCGCCGGGGATTCCGCCGAGCAATCCGCAGCCTGAAATCGCACCGCCGGTGCGCGAGCCCGGCTCGCCAGCGCCGCCCGACGAATTGCCGGGCCGCATGCCTGAAGAGATTCCATCACGCGGACCGAACGGACCGCTCACGCCGAATCCCGCGACGGATGCAAGTCCGCCGCGGGATCGCGCATGAGGCGACGCATCAGATCCGAGGCAATTGCAACCTGCGTCTGAATGCGCAATGAACGTCACCATAGTGAGGTGATTTGCGTGCAGAAATAAATCGGGCCGCGTCCGCTTCGTCCGCCACAATCCGGCCTAACGCGTAGCTGTTCATCCGAACACTTCGTCAAAGAACCTTCCGGGGAAGTTCACCACATGACCAACCTTCGTTTCGTGCTGCTTGCCACCACGGCTCTGACCGCGATGCAATTCGCAAGCTCCGCATCGCATGCACAAGGCGCGCCGCCGCTTGTCGTCGCGCAGGCGCAGCCACAAGAGACCGGCCCTGACGGAAAACCGAAGCAGCCGCCGAAGGGACCACCAGCGGCCGCGCCGCCTGCGGCGCCCGCGCGCCCGGCCGCACCGCCGCCCGCAGCTGCACCTCCCCATCCGCCGGCAGCGCCTCCGCCGGCTGCGGCACCGCCGCGCCCAGCAGCGCCGCCACCGCCC
>NZ_JADPIX010000099.1:0-848 GCF_023073155.1 Bradyrhizobium sp. 45
AATCAGATCTGCTGCAAAACGTCGGGCGTCCTCTTCTTTCCTCGCGCAATCAAGGAACAAGACTTGACAGTTCAAATCGGCGTCAATGGCCACTCCATGTTCGCCTCCGGGGCGTACCGCCAGATCAATGACGAGGACGTCTTCAAGACGCTCGCCGCACATAAAGTCAAGCGATACCGCCTGACCATTCCTCTGGCGGCTGACACTGATCCATGGGTAGCGACGCGCTTCACCTCGATCGTAGGCCTTGCCGCCAACTATGGCGTCACTCTTGAACCTGTTCTGGCGCTTCCGCTAATGTGGGGCGACAAGACCGACGCCGGCAAGTATCCTGCCGGCGAAGCTGCTGCGATCTACTCCCAGGGCTACAATCGGACCCTGGCGTTTGTTCGGCAGTTCGCATCTTCAGTCGGCGACTGGGAACTTGGTAATGAGATCAATCTGACCGTGCGTGATGGCAACGGCTCTCCGTTGTTCGGCAAGGGGTGGACCTCTGCCGAGTTCGCGGCATATCCGTCGATGGCCGACTTCGCCAATCTCTTGCGGGGAATGTCGGACGCGATCGAGCAGGTACGCCGCGACACCGGCAGAAACCTTCGGCGCATCGTCGGCACCACATCGACGATGTTCGGCTACATCGACTTCATGAAGGCGAATGGCGTCAAGGTCGATGTGCTCGGCTATCACTATTACGAGCATGCCGGCGTGGACCCGACGAACTACTGGGGCGGAGTTCGTCCCAATTTGAACCTGTTCACAAAGCTGTCGAGCTACGGCGTTCCAGTCGCCATCAATGAGATGAACGGCGCCGAGATCTACGACTCAACGTTCGTCAACACCTCGACGTC
>NZ_JADPIX010000061.1:0-46118 GCF_023073155.1 Bradyrhizobium sp. 45
CCAATCACCCATGTCGGTCAAAGCCGCTGCTCACCATCGCGCGAAACAGCTGCTCACGATCGCCTGAAATCGCCGCTCACCATCAGCGAAATGCGCAGTAGCCAACGGGAGCGCCGACGCGATATCCCAGGCACGCCAGCGAGCATCCGTCCCGCTGGGCGGCGGTGACCTCGATTGCGGCCAAGATCGGCTGCACACCGCAGACGCTGCATGACTGGGTCAAGAAGGCCGAGATCGACAGCGGGCAGCGGGCCGGTGTCCCGACTGAGATGGCCGAGAAGCTGAAGGCCCTGGAACGGGAGAACCGTGAGCTGCGGCAGGCCAACGAGATCCTGCGCAAGGCAAGCGCCTATTTTGCGATGGCGGAGCTCGACCGCCGGTCTAAGCCATGATCGCCTTCATCGACGATCATCGTGGGGCGCATGGGGTCGAGCCGATCTGCAAGGTGTTGCCGATCGCCCCCTCGACCTACCATGCCCATGTGGCCAAGCGGCGCGATCCCGCCAAGCTGTCGGCGCGAGCCAGGCAGGACGCCGCGCTGAAGATCGAGGTTCGGCGCGTCTTCGATGAGAACTTCTCCGTCTACGGCGCGCGCAAGGTGTGGCGGCAGCTCAAGCGAGAAGGCTTCGATGTTGCTCGTTGCACGGTGTCGCGATTGATGCAGGACATGGGTTTGCAGGGGGTTATCCGCGGCAAACCGGTTAAGACCACGATCAGCGACAAGGCCGCGCCATGCCCGCTGGATCACGTCAACCGCCAGTTCAGGGCGCCAAGGCCGAACGTCCTTTGGCTCTCCGACTTCACCTATGTCGCGACCTGGAGCGGATTCGTCTACGTCGCCTTCGTCATCGACGCCTATGCCCGCAGGATCGTGGGCTGGCGGGCCTCGCGCACGGCGCATGCAGGCTTCGTGCTCGATGCGCTGGAGCAGGCACTGCATGATCGACGCCTTACAGCGTTCATCGCAACCTCCAAACTCCGAGTGTTGCGACGACCGTTTGAATCCGCCCAATACGTCTCCATTAAGTACACCGAACGCTTGGCTGAAGCTGGTGTCGAGCCTTCTGTCGGCAGCGTCGGAGATTCCTATGACAACGCTCTCGCCGAAACCATCAACGGCCTTTACAAGGCCGAAGTGATCCATCGGCGCGGACCATGGCGCAGCTTCGAAGCCGTCGAGTTCGCGACGCTGGAATGGGTGGACTGGTTCAACGACCGAAGGCTCCTCGAGCCCATCGGCAACATACCGCCGGCCGAAGCCGAGCAACACTACTACGCCATGCTGGAACAACCCGCCATGGCGGCATAACTTAAACCAAATGGCCTCCGGCAAACCCGGGGCGGTTCACCTCAACCGCGGTGGGGATAACATCACGAGAGATTTCGCGCGGATGGTCAGATTGCCAAGCCCAGAAGACCTTCATGTCTCGATCAGCTTTCCAAAAATGCCCGGTACCACCTGACCTGGCTCTCACTAACCTGAAAGCGTCCGTCCATCATTTGAGCCTTATCGCGGTCAGCACCAACGATTACGCGGCCCAACTCCTGAATGCGGTCGAACAGGTCAAGGACTTCGTTTGAGCGCTCTAGAATGCCTTCGCTGGAGTTCACCCTTGTATGTGTAATGGTTAGCAAGTTCATCCAGCAACCTTTTGTAGTCTGTGAGGATCGGCCGCATGTAGATCATCGCGACATCCTCGACTTCGGGAGGAACGTCTTTATCGCCGAACAGGAGCTTGGCGAGCTGCAGAGCTGGCGCCCACGTCCAGCTTTCGCTCCCCTGCACCAGCCGTTCCTTCATCAGATCGACAAAGTCGAGCTTGCCATACTGAAACGGCGCATGGGGCCACCCGTCCTGGATATAGAAGTCGTACATGCCGTGAGCAAACAGTGCTCGGATGGTCTGGTCGCTGGTGATCTTATTGATCTCGACCGGACGGGCCGCTGATAACTTGTTGCTCAGGTAAGCAAACATGATCTCGGCAATCTGGCGCACCGAATAAACGCCTTGGGATGCTTCGCCCAGAAGGGCCGAGATCATAGGCAGTTCGGTCTTGGTGGCGAACTTCTCCAGCCATTCCGTTGAGGCGCGCCGCAACCGCACATCAATGGGGTGGGGAGGCTGCGTGAGCTTTCGGGCGTTTTCGAGGGCTACCCTGTAGCGGTGTATCCAATACTTCGTCCGGCTTGGCGGCTCCAGGAACACATCGCCATAGGCAACCTCCAACTCCCGCGCCAGCCACTCCTCCTGCTGGCGTTTGAACACTCCCGTCCGGGCATCGTGCAACATCCCCCCGAGGTCCTTCAGGACCGGGTGGGTTCGCGCCCGGGTGCCGAAGATTTCCTCTAACTTTGCTTTCTCGGCATCGCCTTCAACAATGTACGGGGCCTGGTCTACCCAAAAGATGATGGGCGCAGGATCTCCAATCCGGAAAAGCCGTTGCCGGTAGGTGTCCGGAATCAGCCCGGTCAACTCGTACCCGTCGGCGTTAATCCGGCATCCTTCCCCGCTCGAAGGCGCCCGTATCGAAGGGATGTATCCGCTTCAAGGGTGGCGGATTGCTGAAGCGCATCACGAACACGGTCGGCAGCTGCCACGGTTCCGGGTTCAGCGCATCCTTGCCCTTATAGGCAGCACGACCGACGAACAGATAGCAGAGCTTTTCGCCCTGGAAGACGTTGCACTTCACCGCGAGAAGCTTCTCTTCATTCAAGATCGGAATCAGGTTGCTCGAAGCGGTGCTGTGTATCCACGGCGGACTCTTCGGTACGGCAGGTTGCTGTTCTTCAAAAACTCGCGGAGCTTCACCTCTGTGGGCTTGACCATCGGATATCCATGGGGTGCAGCAAATCACCGGGACGCCAATCTATCAAAACCGGTTGCGGCAGGTAGGTTCTCACAACCGTAATCCCCACTACTCAACCGAAATGTCTGACGATGCCATTGGTAAGAAAAAGAAGCGTACAGAGGGAGACCAAGACGCCAGCCAGGACCGCGAGCAGCATGAGGACAAACCCCCGCTCCCGGCCAAAGGCTCGAACAACGGTCTCGGACTGAGATAGGATTCCGCCCATCCCTACGGCGATCCTCGCCAGGTTCGGTTCTCGCTTTTGCGTGGCTTTAGCCATGCCCGTCTCCGAAAGTGAGCCTCCGGGATGCTTCCCGGCTCGTACCGTACGACCATTCCCGAGGCGTCAACCGCCAACAACGCACCACGACTATCCCCATCGGGTTTGCAGTTTGGAAAAACCTCTTTGACGCTTCATCCAACACCAATGGTTAGCCGATATCAGCGACGCCTCACCGATCTGCCGCTGGCAGGGCGGCCGGTTCGCCTGGTAGTCATGGCGCGCCGCTTCCGCTGCGTTACTGTTATGTGCGGTCGACGTATTTTCACCGAGCGTTTCGATGACGGCGCTCTGGCGCCGTGGGCGCGCCGAACGGCCCGGCCCAATCTGTTTTGCCCGTCGACTTATGCTGCCCGTGAGCAACGATACGTTACGTCGGGTGGTTCGAAGGCGCGGGTGACCGAAGGCGATTACTTCGAGCTGCAAGCCGGCGCACCATGGCTCGGTTGGAGCGATGAGAGGAGTTTACGGCGAGGGCGTGAGGAACTCTAGATCTGTCAGTTCGGAGTTCGTGAACGGACTGCGTCGACGATAGCATTTTGGCGCAAAGCTTAATCGGCAGAATTCAATTCGGTAAAACGCAGCCGACTAAGACGCATGTTCTCCAACGCAATCTTCGCCGGATCGGTGGGAAGGGAGAACATCTGCCCGTCGATTGCTTCTATCTTATAGGCGAAGGCAGTGTGGTGGTCGGTTTTAGTTCCTCCGGTTCTATACATAACGCATCCAACGAGAAGCACATAAGAGTCGGTCGAGAACGGCTTTGTTGGCCAACCTCCAAGGCCAATTCTAATTGTACCATAATTCTGAGAAGGCTCTTCGTCGGGAAAGATAGTTGTTCCACGAGTCGTGGCGACGACAGATTGGGAGTCCGTAGCTTGCGTGCTAGGTCGAGTGCAGGTTTCCTTCTGCTGCTTGTACAGTTCGTCCATAGGATAATCACCCCCCGGTTTGGGGACGATCCAGGAGCTTCCGATGAGCACTGCCTGTGCGGGAAGATGGCCGACATTTTTAGTTTGGTAGCCGAGGGAGAGTTCGTATCCCTCAAACGTCGGTTTCGACGGGCCCATTTCCAAGGCGATGCGTTTAAAGCCTGTAAGAAGCTTGGTGGCCACGGTCAGCCAAGCCCTTTGCGCATCCCGTGCGGCAGCAATTTGATCCTGCGCGGCAGTCAATTGGCCTTGAAAAATCTCCCTGGCCCGCCGCGATTCCTCCCATGCTTCGTAAGCGAAGATCGCCAAGGTGAGGGTAAACACCGCGTTGAGCCAAGCGGGAATGTCCAGCTGGCGATACCAAGGCCGCCCGTGAGGTTCTCTTCTACGCAGAACGTTCTTGAACCTCAGGACGAGCCGCTGATTGCGTTGTCCTCGCATCAACATAGTCTGCGCGCTAAACAGTTGGTTGTCCATGGGCGTGGTTGCACGGAGCGGAAGCAATGACATACTAAATAGGGCCGCAGCATACTTCGCGAAGGAAGCGACATGAAATTTGCCTTCGTCGCGAAGCGCCGATCTGGGCGACGGATTTCACCGAGTCGATGTCCACTCCGACTCGAGCGTCGACGTGCAGACCGCCGTCGTCGCAGGCTGCTGTCCTTCAGCCGAATTTCAAGGTCCTCTCGGAGAACCTTCGAAAGGCTGCCGTGATGAGGATAGAACTCGTTCGGGACGCCCGCTTTCTCGCATCTGAGGCGAAGACGGTCGGCTGCCGATGCCTCGGTCCCGCGAGACCCGCCAAACATAAGATTGTTCGTGCCGCGCAGAGCGCGAACAACGTGGTCGCAAATCGCGTCAAGTGCGATGCTTTTGGGGGCGTGAGCATCTTGGCTGGTCCCTTCCGCGTGATCTGAGGGCTCCACGTACCCACGTATGTGGAGCTTCAATTCCGGCGAATCCGCCTTCGCCAGCCAGCCCATTGCTTGGTTCATATCCGCCGATGGTGGTCGACAATCCAACTCTGCGGGCCGCCTTCTTTGCTATGACGTCGATGCGCAGTTCATTCAGTGCAATGTCGAACTTGCGGAGCTCATTCACTTCTATCATGTTCGTACTTGCTTGGAGGCAAAATCGGGATTTAGATTTTGTAATGCTGGCCGGTGTTTACCGTCGCGCGACTGGGTGACCGCACTTTCCTGCGCGACAGCTAGCTGCACGTTCGTGCGTGACCTTACTTCCGACGCAAAACATGGCGGTGTGGCTGGGCTGCATCCACCGATGCGCACGTTGGTTCAAATAACCTTGTTCGCCCATTTCTCGAGGTCCGCGCACCGACGCATCAGTTCATCAAATGTCTCGGGCTCGTCGAGCAAGAGTCCGTCCGCGATCATGTGCTTGTAATCTCGTTCCAAGACGACTCGCGATTGTCCCTCTGGGACGAGCTTTAAGGCGCCACCGACGGCCGAGTTGTATTCGATGACCGCCCCGGCAGAATCCTTTTCTGAGAAGAACCACGACTTGTGCTCCGCAACGGTTACAGCAAGTTTTCGGTCCTTCATTGCCGATTCCGCAATCCCTGCATCGTCCAATCTCACAAGGTCATACCAGTGGCGAGCGAAGCGTTCGCCTTTCAGTTTCCCTTGAACGCAAAAGACATGGATCGCAGTCGCCTTCTCCCAGAAGGTTCGCTCCGCTTTCATGGTCTTGGGCTTAGCGGTCGGGAATTCGAGAGTTTCAAGGTACTGGGCAGCGTCGCAAACGACGTCATGAAGTTCGCTCGGCTCCCCTGTCGATCGTGCGCCGAATTCGAGCATCACGGCGGGGCTCACATAGCCGCTACCAGTCTCCAAGGGATCGTACGTGACGAAAATCTTGTCGTCCTTGGCTTCAGCCTTGGCGCTCAGCTTGTCATGTTGCAAGCGCTTATTGATTACGGGCAACGCCTTTTCCTTGACCCAGACTGGGAGGCGTTCTCGTGCCTTGTCGCTCCACTTTTTGCTTTGACTGCGGCTCTGAGGGACCGGATTGTCCTCACTTGCGCTCACCAGGTCCGGAGCTATCGCGCGGATGTCGTAGGTGAGATCGACGTCTTCCGAGAAACGGCGGATTGCGCCGTAAGCCTTCGAAAGGGACGTTCCGCCCTTGAAGACCAGATGGTCGCCCATTGGCGAGGAAAAAAGCGCATTCAGGCACCAAACGACCCAAACATCCTTCTCGAGAAGATGTGCAGGTAGTCCTGAGTTTGAAGCAGCAACGCCGAGCGCCTCTCGGCGCTCGGCATTCGATAGATTTAGAAATTTATCCAACGCGCAGTTCGCTTACCGGCTTGGCAAGCCAAGTCGGCAATGAAGGTGCGGCAGACCTCAGTTCGTTCGCTTCAATCGGAGTCAGTTTTTGACTGACCGATTGCAAGGCTTGTCTTGCAGTCTCAGGACCGACCCAGGCAAGCGCGCGCACGACCTCACCTGCTCGACGGTTGGCCAGGGTAAGCTGCCAACGCGGTGCATGCTTGAATTCCACAACTTGCTTGCCAAGATGGAGCTGGCGGGAAGGACCGGAGGTCAGAAAGACCTGCCGAACAGGTACCTGCGTCGTCAAACCGAGGTGGTTGGCCGCCGCAGCGCCGCTGGAAACGATAATTTCACCGCTGCGCGCCTTGGTCTCCTCAATGACTTTTTCGACCGACGGAGCTCTAGTCCCGAAGCGGCTTTCGACCGGACGTAGATATACCCCTCGCCTCGCGCGCAAGAGCTTTCCTCGCTCGGCAAGACGCGAAAGGGCCTGATCGACGGCAGCACGCTTTCCAAGTTGCAAAAGTGCCTTGGCAGCGATGGGCGCGCCTTCGGGCAGTTCTTTTGTGACTTCCAAAATCCGGGTGCTCAGGGTGGTCATGGCACTCACTCCACTGTCAGAAACATAGGAGAACTTCTGACACCCTACAAGTGTCGCCGTGAGAAAGGTTTCCCTTGGAAAATCAATTACTTGTCAAAACATAGGGCCGATCCGGCTATTTCAAGAGTTCCACAATCAGGTTTTCAAGCCCAATCCCAGTCCTCACGAGCTGCTCAGCCGACGAGGTAAGCCGACCATTCCCACTCCTAATTCCCTCCGAGTAGACGAACACCTCCAGCTCGCGAGAAAACAAGCAAACTGATCGACGGAGCGGCGGCGAGATATTCGACGTCGCCCTTTCGCGGGCGCCCCCGCGAGAGATTGGGGCTCGCAGCCAAAGACGGCCTCGCACCATCCCTCCTGGCCATCCATCAAGCGCACAATGGTAGCAGGCCTGTCCCGGCACCACACACTGTCGGGTCCGGCCGGTTGATCGCGATCTCAGCGCAGATGGCGGCGCTCCGCCGCGAAACCTCCGAGGTCCGCCTTTAAGGTCCGAGCTTGCACCGGCACTGCAGGTGGGCAGCCAAGTCGCACCGGGGCGTTAACTGTCGGGCCCGGCAAGATCGGCTTGCTCCGCGGCCGTCGGCCCCGGCTTGCCGAGCCTCGCCGCGATGAATGCGTGGAAGGCGGCCATGGTGTACACCTCGTAGGGACGCCGCGTCGTCATGGTCAGCAGCCATCGGGCCAAGTTCCATCGGCACACTCTGCCAAGCGCCCCGCGCGGGGGCTACGGTAGAGAGACATTTAGCAAATTCCGGAAGATGGCTTTCATCGCTTTAACCTAAGCTTGCCGCCTTCCCTTCAGTTCGGCACCTTTCCCATGATGACAGTAGCAAGCTTCCTGTCCTTCTTCGGCATCATGATCGGGCTGGTCTCCATTGCCTTTCCACTCCGCTTCCTGTACATCCGCGACCGCCGAATGGCGGCAATCGTGCTGACAGTCTCGGTGGTTACGTTCCTGCCGGTGACCGCCATCGATGGCGCAAAGGAAGAGGCCTTGGCGCGTCAAGAGCACGCCATCGCCCCTACGTCGAAGTCGCCCGCCGAACTGGCTGAAGAGGTTTGCCAGGCGCCCGGCGCGATCCCGGATTGCGAGGCAGTCCTGACCAAGCAGATAGCCGAGGAAGGGGGACATCCGAAGAAGCCGGAGCCGGTGCCGGCCGCCGACTCGCGGAACGGCTCCTGCAACTCCGACTGGCGCCAGTGCTCCGATAACGCTGACCTTATGAACAATTTCAAGGACAGCAGCCGCAGTTCGTTGTCGTGCCAGTATGCGGCAAAGAAGCTCGCGAAGTACGGCGCCCCGTCGTTCCCCTTCTTTTCGTTCAGCAACTTCAACAGCGGCAACGACTTCGTGAGGACCGGACAGGCGACGTTGGTCGAGCCCGACGCGGAGTTCCAGAACGCATCCGGCACAATCGTGCACATCGTGGTTACCTGCAAATACGATCTGAATAGCCAGCGGGTAGTAGACGTGAGCCTCGATTGACCCCGCCTTGTTCAGGACAGGCGCTATCCAGGGCACCCCTTTTCGTCCAGCACGGCCCCGATGGGCCCCTTTCGCCGAGCAACCAGGGCCAGAGCCGAAGACCGCGCGCGATATCGGCGCGCTCGCCAATGCCTATTGATTGTACGACCGGCCTCATCGCTCCCCTGGTCAGGGAGCACAATAGTTCAGGCAACAATAGGTCTATCAGCAACGTCGGTACATGCGACAAGACGCGGTGGCACAGTTAGGTTCGAGGGCTAGCATGTTCGCTTCTCTCCGCTTGACCGTCGGGACTCATCAAAATCCAGTGCGACTATTGGTCGGGCACGGCTGAATGAGGATCGTCGGCCCGCACGGACGTCTGCAGCTGCGCCGGGTCTACTTTCTTGCGTTGTGCCCATTCGACAAGATTGGTCGGACGATACCCGGGATCGGCGCGCCAGCGCCCAAACACGCTGCCGTCGATCGTCTCGTTTATGTTGATGTGCCTCCCGTCGTCGCGGACATCCGGCTCTTGGCCAATCGACCGGTAGAGCGGTCGCGTGAACCTGGCGTACATCCCGTAGCCGAAGAGCTTGTAGGAATCGGTGATCGGCGCCACCACCGAATTTCCCTCCAAGTCGACCTCTGATCGAAACGAAAGTCCCTGCGATTCTGCCTTTTTCATCATCCAGCGCAGTGGTGCCTGGGCGAGAAGGTCGGTCTCGTAGCCGCCACCTACGTTGGCGTGGGCGCCCACAAACCAGCGTTGCTCGACGCCGGAGAGCAGTCGCGGCTGCGCGATGATGGCCTTCGGATCTTTTGGATGGTGGACATCCCAGAGGGTGGGAACAAAGTCGTTCCGATGCTCATCGATAGCCAGCGCGTGATATCCGTTCAGGATGGGAAGACGCAGTCCGGTCTGAAGATAATCGAAAGACGAACGGCTGATGCCGGGGATATTCCCTGCCGCCAAGCCGACAGACCCGACGGTGTCCCAGACGCCAATCACCTTGATTTTCGTGGGTTGAGCATACTTGAGTAGCCATCTCTCCTGCTCGGTCAGCTTGGCGACGTCGCCAGCCGCTTCCTTATCCTTCAAAGTCCAAATACTTTCCTCGTCACCTTTCCTATAGCGCTCGAAGAGCTCGCTGACGCCTATGGGCGACCCAGCCTTGAGGATGCCGTCGATGGCGATCAATCCAGCCAAGGCTCTTGCGGTGTATGCGCCGCGGCTGAAGCCGAAAATGTAGATCTCGTCGCCGTCGTTGTAATTTTCTATGAGCCACTCGTAGGCGAGCCGGATGTTCTCATCGAGCCCCTGTCCGAACACCCCACCGAGAAAACCGTTCACTCCGACCGAGTAGTAGACGAGCTGCGGCTTTCCGTCTCTCCCTTTCGAGGCGCACAGGGCCCGCATCCGCCAGACATTCGTGTTGCTATCGACACTATTCCACGTCCCATCGAGAAAGACCGCCAGACGCTTCTGTTGCTGCTCAGCACCGGCGAAGTTCGGCTGGTTGCCGCTTTTCTCCGCAGGGTGGCCGATAATCACACCGATCGCGACGATTGCGACAATACCCAAGAGAAGGGCCACCCAGTGCGCGAGCCGTTCAAAAATTCGCCAAATCTTCATAAGCAGCTCCACGCTTGCTGATCAATTCTATGACCTTCTCCGGGACTCGATCGCGGGTCAGGGGATCTGATTGAACCCTGTAGGTACGAGCCCAGGTGGGTGGCACAGATCCTTCGCGCTCACTGAGGTCTCAGCGCGTTCGCGACCGCGCTGCCGATCAGAGCCGCGTTGTGCGCATCGACGGCCGCTTGCGATGGGCCGTTCACGATCCTCCCGACCACCTTCCCTCGCTTATCGGTGACCGCTTGGAAAGACGAGGCTCCGGGCGCCAGCGTCATAAGAAGCTCGTGCGTCCTGGTGCGGCTAGCATCGAGCAAGGGACTGGACGGCGTCGACAGCCGAACAAGACTCCATGTCGCGGCCATACTCGCATCCGTCGTGATGATGAACTTGTTGTCGTATTGCGACGAATCCGACTGTGTGCCGGCAACCCCAAGCGGCGGCCCCTCACCATTCGCGGTCGCGCGTGACGACCGATGGAAATCGATCACCTGGACCGCGTCAACGAGCCACTCCCGGATACCGAGGTTTGAGGCATCCACGAACGGCGAGCTGGTCGACCGAGGCCCGAGAGGGAAGCCTGGAGCGCAGCTGCTGCCTATCATCGGCTCAGCCAGATCATTTGCGGAGTAGTAGAAATTATACTTATGCGAGTGCAGATTTTCGGACGAAAGCTGTCCACCCAAACCGAAGGTGAAAGTCTGCGAATTGGCGAGCGGCATCTTGTACGACGCGCCTGGTGTCACCGAACTCTTCTCGTCTGCCTGCAGCGTAAGTTGAATGAGGACGCCCCAGGAGCCCGGCATGTAGGCGTCCTCCGCGGTGGAGACCTGCTTCCCGTTAACTAACCGTACGGGTACCGGAAGTCTGCGGATTTCGTCCCGGCCGAACTTCAGTTCGCAGTAGATGGCGTTCTTGACCTGGCGTTCCATATCCCGCGTAGCGTTGGGGTCCCCCGCCTGATCCCACACTTCTGGTAGCCGCGAATAGGAGAGTCCGCAGCCTGTCAGCGTACAGCCCAGCGCGACAAGAATAAACGATCGCTCCAACATGGTCGCCCCCACAATCGGAACTTTATTCGTTGCCTACGATCGGTTTGGCCCGCAAACGGCGCAGCAGTGCACTGGCCTTGGGTGAAGCGACCGCTATAGTCGGTCCCGATGGGCTGTCGGCGATGATGAGACCTCGAGCGCAGTAGTCGCTCGCCAATGTCAGGTCGTGAACGCATAGGCCCCCTGGGCATTTCGGCGCTCCTGGCTCACCGCAACGCCAGGCAAACGCCTCGCCTGAAACGAAGGTCACGAAGATTATGGACAAGCAAAACGCGCGCATGAAGTCCCCCCACCATCGGCCCGAAAACCGACCGCCAACAAACAGTTGATATCATAAATTAAACGACCTTACATTGCGGTTGAATATTTCGCAAGATGGGCATCCACTGATGAGCAACAGCCAACGCGCATCGTCGCGTGGTTACTGCCCGTGCCAACGAATGCGGCGTTCTGATCCCGACGCTTTCGCAGCTCGCCGCTAGATTGGCCGGCGGCTTGTCGCCTTTAAAGCGAGTACGGTATTTACAAAACGCACACCATAATTCCTTGCCGCTATTGCGCTGAGGACAAATTGCGCGAGGAGCGCGGCCGCAAATACGAGCGCAGTCTTATATGTCTGCATGGTCACTACGCCGATTCCGCCAAAGACCATCAGCAGCATGAACGCAATGCCGGCATAGTCGCGCGTCAGCAGGAACATGCGATGGACCTGCAGCACGCCCGGATCGTCCTCTACCGACTTGTAGAGCTTATACCAAAGAGCATTTTGCTCGCTCGACGTGGTGGGAAACGGCCCCACGTTAGTCTTGAGTGTCCCGATATCGATTCTCGCATCGCGATGAAGATAGTAAGAAAACGCTCGACATCCAGGCAGGGGATCGTGCCAACGCCAAAACACCAATCTGGCCTTGGTTTGGATATCAAGCAAACCGTTGATCACTCCGATGAGCACGGCCCCCAATCCAGCAGGTATAAGCGCCTGCCAATGCTTCAGCATCTCCTGATAATCGGCTGCAACAAGCTGATCAGTCTTAAGCGCAACCGCGAAAATAGCGATGTTGACGACCAGGATGGTGATTAAGGAGGTAGTGTTCTGATCCTTGAGAGATCTCTCTTTCGAGCCCTTCTTAGTCATTGTTCTTGCCTATTTGGGGGCTCGCACCGCGGCAAAGAGCGAGAGAACCGGCTCGCTATCCTTCGGCCAACACGAACGCCATTCGACAAAAAAATGGATCGCCGGACATCCTGAGATGCGAACGCAAGTCTCAGTCTTCCTGTCTGTCGGGATATGGCAAGCATTCGGCGAGGCTGTAGTCATCGCGTTCCGGAGCGTCTTTGGCAGTTCGCTTGTCTGACCCTTCGGTTGAGATGACATGCGCCCCACGATGGTGCATAGCTCGAACAACGGATTTGCGCGGATGATTCTCATCGGCTTTAGCCGAGCTAATTACCGCGGTGAAGGTTGTCTTACCGCCCTGGGCCGCCTTCCTTTCACCCAAGAGTTGATCCAGCAGTTCGGTCGAAACGTTGTGGCGCCCGCCGTGGTGAGGAACCTGGAATCGATCAATGCCGGGCAACGTCAATCCGATCAAAGGTGCATAGTCGATGACTTCTTTGAGCCCAGTGCGTCCAGTATCGCCGGTAAGCAAGATTTTGCAACCATTGAGATAGGCATACTGAACCACGCTCATCTCGTTTTCGTTGCTCGTCTCGCCCGCGGGAAAATATTCGTCACCCCAAGCTGCCTTGACGAGCGCGGCGGCCTCCTTCGCCACACGAATAACCGCATCGCGCGCGATCTCGAGCAACCCTTTCTCCTCGGGGGTTTTGTCGGAGGAGACAACCAGATCCAGAAAGCGCGAACGGATCGGAGCCATCACGCGGAAAGCACCAATCGTGCTACCCTGAAATGGTTCATATATCGGGATGTTCTTTCGGAGGGCGATCTCTTCAAGAGCAACTAGATTGGAATAAGCCTCCCTCAAGGCTTTCTCCAGCCCTTGAGAGGTCGTGAAGCGTTTGAACCTAGGAAGAAGCTCTGCAGCATAACGCCAGGGTCGCAACATCCAAAGCGCGCCGACCTCAAAATCCTCCAGGACGCGCTGCAGGCCTCCCGCATGATCGCCATCGTTGTGAGTCGCCACGACATGATCGATCCGCCTCGGCGTCCCGTAGTATTTGTTAAGAAAGTTGACGACCTTCTCGCCGGTTGATTGATAGCCTCCATCGACCACATGAATGAAGGTCTGATTATTCAACTCATAGCGAACGCAAATGGCGTCACCGCTGCTCTTTGCTTCGACATCTAAAAAATCGACCTCAAAATAGTCAGCCACGTTTCCGTCTCCAAGAGCTTGGCCTGAGATTTTTCAGGCAATGATTCTGGTCACAGCGATACCGAAATGGACTCTTTCTAGGGGTGCCGAGAATCACGTTAGTCCCGAATCTCAGATGAGTGGGTTGCATTAGGATGCGAAAATCTCGCATCGGTCAGCTCCCCGTTGGCCTCGCAACCTGAAAACGCCAATATTGAACGAGGAATTCGACCCGATACGGCGCCGCTGCCGCGGCGCGTCAGAGGGCCCGCTGAAGCCGTGCGCAGCGCATTCTGCATACCGCGGAGGTTCTCCGGGGGCTTTTATCTATCTTGAGACGCCGTTTCTCGTCGCAACTTGTCCGAAAACGCGCTTTCTTTGCGCGAATCGCCGTCACCCGCCCCGCAAAGAAGCTCGCCACCGCAAGTAGCGGGCAGTCGATTCCGGATATAATTCAGTTGCAGCACCTCCTGACACTCGTTCTCGCAACACGCGGAGCACAACGTCTGCCCATCGGGATTTCCAGGAATTCACAGAACGGATCAGAAGCGGGGTCCATGGCTTCCTGACGGAGCTGCCAGGACTCACCCACACCAATTCTCAAGACGATCCGGACCGGTCGTTGAGACCCGCGCCTCTCATCTTCGACCTACCGAGAAGGCCGAGCCAGCGGGCGTATGGATAGCGACTGAGAATGAGGCATCACTACCGATGTCGCCCCGGTGCAGATATTCTTTTCGCGCTTTAGACGCACAGAATCATCAATCGAGCCTCGGCCAGGACTCGCGGGCCGGGAGCGCCACGACTACTAAACCCATCCACAAAGTTGTCGTCTATATCAACGCTGGTCGGAGCCCTGCTCAGGAATGAGCGCCGCGCCCCCGAGCGAGATTGGACCATCGGGCTTAGCGAATTGGTCTTCGCTGGCCGTAAGCCCGGATGGCCAGACGGGTGAGAAGGAGCCGACGGCATAGAACGGCTAAATTCTGCAAAATGTACGAGGCCGGAAAGCCACCAGGCTCACGCGGCGCTTTCTGCAAAGCCGCCTTCGATATAGCCTACGGCTCCTACCTGTATGAGGCGCAAGACCTGGTGGTAAGTGGAGGAGCTTGCTTCATAGACGGTCTCTACGACTGAAGCGGGTGCAGCCTGGGGGAATGTCGCAAACGTCTCGTTGAGGACGCGCCCATCCATTTGGCTAGGGGCGACAATTCCCAGAAGATGCAGAATGGTCGGCGCGATGTCGCAGATCCCCGACGGAACTTCTGAAAGGCTGCCCGAGCGGAAGGCAGGTCCGGCGAGAATGCCGACCGCCGCCATCTCTTTAGGATGCAAGCCGCCGTGTACTCCCAGTCCGATCAGCGCGTCGTTGCTCCAGGTTCGGCCGATGAGGCCGAATGGATCGACTTCACTATCGGCACGATAGGAGAACAGGATGTCGCTGGATCGGGCATGATCTGCCATCACAAGTTGGCGCGCAAAACTGCCCGGCGCGATGCCGTCGACGTCATTTCGTCCAGCGGTGAAGATCGGTCCGCACCACGGCGCTTTGGTCATTGCTGCGACGGCCCGCCGGATCTTCAGCTCCGAGGGGTCTGCCAGATAAATGGCTCCGACCTGGCCGGGAACGAGTATTGCATCTACGTCTTGTCCGGGCGCCGAGCCGCAACGGAATCCGGCATCTCTGAGCACTTGGTGAACGTCAGCCTGCGCATGGACGCTCACGTGCCCATGATCGGAGACGGCAATGATGTGAACGTCCCGCCCCCGCCCTTCAGCCTCCCACCAGTCCAGAACGCGACCGAATTGCTGGTCGGCCCAGGCGAGCGCTTCCAAGGTCCGTACCCCTGCCGTGCCGCAGTAATGAGACGAGCTGTCCGGTTCGCCAAAGGAGAGAATGGTGACGTCCGGCCGAAGCTGTGGCCAGACGATGTCGAGCAAAGCCGCCGTCAGATAGCTCTGCGCTGCGAGGTCGGGCGTTCCGGCAGGCGGGGGCGCCGGGGGCGGACCGATTCGAGCATTCAGCGCCTCGAGAAGAGATCGCGAAGTCGCGAGCCGCGCGAAGTGCCCCGAGATTGTGGGATGACCGAGCGTGCGCGCCTTGTGGTTGAACAGGCGGGTCGTCCCGGCAGAATTCGACGCGAGCACCGCGAGCGTCTTGCCGTAAGCGGCAAGAACCTCGCCGAGCGATGGCACGCCCATGAGACGCCCGCCGCTCAATGTATCCAGGGTTTCGACCAGTTGGTCATCCGCCGTGTCAATGTAGCGGGAGGGCACCGCTGAACGGTCGAGGTATTGGTTCCCGACCATGCCATGGCGCCCGGGTGATGCGCCGGTAACAAGGCTAGGCATCGCTGCCCGCGTTTCGCTCGGATAGACGGTGACATTCCGGCCGAGGGTCACGCCCTGGCGCTGCAGCCTGTGAAGATGAGGAGTGGCTGTAGCGTTTATAAGATCGGGACGGAGCCCATCGAAACTGACAAGGATGACGCGGCGGGTAGCAGGGGAAGTTACAGAGGCCTTCACGATAATGTCTTGTCCATGCGGTCGCGCAGCCAGTCCCCCACCAGCGAGATGGACAGTGTGGTGAGCGAGATGATCAGCGAAGAGGGGACGAGTATCCAGGGCGCGCGGGTCAGATAGTCACGACCATAGCCGACCATATTGCCGAGGGAGGTGAGCGGGGGCTGCACGCCCAGACCAAGGAAGCTCAGACCACTCTCGAGCAGAATAATATCCGGAAAGGCAAGAGTCATGGTGACGATCAAGGTTGAGGCGATGTTCGGTAGGATGTGGCGCAGGTAAAGGCGGCAAGGTCCTGCACCCAGCTGGCGTACGGCGACCACATAGCCTTGCGTGTTCGCGCTCATCGCGAGCGCGCGCGTGACGCGCGCGTAGCGCTCCCAGCCATGAAGGCCAAGGAGGGCCACGAAGAGCAGCAGAGAGTTACCCACGAATGCAAGTACCGCGAGCGCTAGAACGAGAAACGGCATGCTGGCCTGGAAATCGACACATGCGAGGATGACCTGTTCGACCCAGCCGCGGAAATGGGCGGCGAGAAAGCCGAGCGTGGTACCCAGGCATGCGCCTATCAACGTGGCTCCAAAAGCAATGAAAAGGCTCATCCGGATCGATATAAGTAAGCGCGCCAGCAGATCCCTGCCAAGCTCGTCGGTGCCGAACAGATGCGATACGTGCCCCCCGAAGCCAATAGGCGCGGCGAGACGATGCCGAAGATCAAGTGCGGCATAATCATAGGGAGCGAGACGATCTGCCAGGATCGCGATGACGAGCATGAGCGCGAGCCAAGCGATGGCGCCTTGCACAGCAACATTGCGCCAACGAAGTACTCTCTTCTTCTTAACGTGAGCAAACGACATCTGTCCGGCAGACATTTCCGCCATCTACGCTCCTCCAGCAGAGCGCGTATCGCGCAGACGCGGATCGAACATACCGTAAAGGAGATCGACTGCGAGGTTCGTCGCGATCATGGCGGCTGCCACCAGCAGCAAGATGCATTGGACCACAGCCAAATCGCGACTTACGACGGAGACGACGAGCAGACTGCCGATTCCCGGCCAGGAAAAGACGCTTTCGACGAGCACCGTCCCCGCGATTAAGTTGCCTACCATCAAACCCACGATGGTCAACACTGGTATGGCGGCATTGGGCAGGGCATGACCCGTCACGACTCTGCGCCATGGCACACCCTTGGCACTCGCCGTGCGGATATAGGCTTGCCCGAGCACCTCGAGCATGGCGCTGCGGGTGAAACGAGCCAGAACGGCCGCGCCGCCAAGGCCAAGCGTGACCACCGGCAGGACCATATGGCGCACGCTGCCGGCGCCCCCTGAAGGAAACCAGGGAAGCTCGACCGCAAAGGCGAGCACGAGTACGAGGCCGAGCACGAATGAAGGCACGGTGAAGCCCGCTACCGTCACCATCATCACCAGACGGTCGGTGAAACTGTCGCGCTTGAGGGCTGCATAGATGCCGGCCGGAATGCCTAGGAGAAGATTGAGGCCGAGTGCCGGAGCAGTGAGCATCAGCGTGACCGGGATGCGTTCGGCAACAACCGTGGCGGCAGTACGCCCGTCCCGCATGGATTGGCCGAGATCTCCGTGGACGACCGCAAGAAGATATTTTACGTATTGGACCCAGACTGGTGCATCGAGCCCCCAAGCCTTGCGAAACGCCTCGACCGCGTCGGCCGGCGTTTCCGGCGACAGCATCGCGCGAGCGGGATCGCCAGAGGCTCGCAGAACCACGAAGGCGAATGTGACGACCATCGCTATGGTGAGCACGGCGCGAGCCACCCGAACCATGATGAAGCGGGTCATCAGGCGACGCTCCCAACTTGAAGACCATCCCTGTTGATCAAATGGCAAGCGACCCTGCGTCCTGCGCCTACCGATGTGAGCTCGGGCACCATCCGTGCGCAGGCCGGAAGAGCCTCCGGACAACGTGGATGGAAGGCGCAGCCGGCGGGCCGCGCCGATGGATTGGGCGGATCACCTTGCAGGATCGTCCGCTCGCTACGCCGTCCAGGCTTGGGTACGGCAGAAACCAGCGCTTTTGAATACGGATGCAAGGGGGCGCGCAGAACTGCATCGGGCGAGCCTTCTTCGACGATCGAGCCGAGATACATCACGGCGATGCGATCACTGATCTGCCGAACGACGCGCAGGTCATGGCTGATGAAGATCATCGCCATGCGGCGCCGCTCCTGCAGGTCACGCAGAAGATTGACGACTTGAGCCTGGATCGAGACGTCGAGCGCGGACACGGGCTCGTCGCACACAATGAGGTCCGGATCGGTCGCGAGTGCCCGTGCCAACACCGCACGCTGGCTTTGGCCACCCGAGAGTTCATGAGGATAGCGCGCCCCGTGATCGGTTCTGAGACCAACGTCAGCGAGGAGCCTATTGATCAGGTCCGCTCTTTCGGACTTGCTGCCGATCCGATGAATTTCGAGCGGTTCTGCGATTTGCGCCCCGATCGTCAACCGGCGATCGAGCGCCCCCAGCGGGTCCTGAAATACCATTTGGATTCGCATCCTGAGATGCCGCCAACGGATATCGCCCATCGGCGGCAACTCTTCTCCGCGGAAGCTGACGGTGCCCGCATCCGGTCGTTCCAGGCCAATGAGAAGCCGGCCCGCGGTGGATTTTCCGCAGCCCGATTCGCCAACCAGTCCGAGCGTCTCGCCGCTGGCCAGAGACAGCGACAGTCCATTGACGGCGTGGACCGTCGAGTGACCCCGAAACAGGCCCTGACGCAAGGAATATCGTCGGACAAGCCCATCGGCCTGGAGAAGCGGTGCGACCGTCAGCGTCATGCGGCGACGGTCTCGTCCTGGCACCGTTGGCCGGCGACATGCAGACAGGCAATTCTGTGGTCGGCATTATCGTCCACAGACGTCAATTCGACGGTGCATTCACCACACTGGTCCGTGCGCAGGTCGCAGCGTGGCGCGAAGGGACATCCTGGCGGAAGGTCCGCCGGGCTCGGAACGACACCGGGAATGGCGGCGAGGCGCTGCCGAGGCCCGTCTAGATTCGGGAGGGCCCCAACAAGCCCGCGTGTATATGGATGAGTGGGATGGTCGAACAGACGCACGGCAGGTGCTTCTTCAATGATGTGCCCGGCATAAAGGACCAGCACGCGCTCGCAGATCTCGGCGACAACGCCCAGATCATGTGAGATCAGGACCAGCGCCATGCCTCTTTCGCGTTGAATCTCTTGCAGAAGCTCAAGGATCTGCGCCTGAATAGTGACGTCCAAAGCGGTGGTGGGTTCATCGGCGATGAGGATGTCGGGCTGTCCCGCAAGCGCCATGGCAATCATGACCCGCTGATTCTGCCCACCGGAAAACTCGTGCGGATAGCCGCCAAGCCGTCGCGCCGCATCGGGAATGCCGACCTGATCCAGCAGACGACGCGCTTCATTCAGCGCGCTGCGCCTGTCCATTCCACGATGGAGTTGCAGAGCTTCGCCGATCTGATCGCCCACGGTACGCACCGGATTGAGCGCGCTGGTCGGATCCTGAAATATCATTGCAATTCGGCGACCCCGCACCTGTTCCAGATGACGGGCGGGAGCAGCATGGAGAAGCTCTTCGCCAGCAAAGCGTACGCTGCCTGCCGTCCGGGCGCGCGACCCCAAGAGACCAAGCGCCGCAAGCCAAGTCACCGACTTTCCGCAACCACTTTCGCCGACCATGCCCAGCGCTTCGCCACGGCGGAGACTAAGATTTATTCCACGCAGCACCGGCACCTGGTCGAAAGCGACCTGCAGCCCTGTGATCTCAAGAAGTGGTGTCATCGGAGCTCCCTGTCCTGCCAGCGTCGACGCGGCTGCTCCTCGCGGGCGGCGTCGTAGGGATTGCGGGAGCCGGGCAGCCCACGTGGTGGAGCTGCGCGCAAGCGGAGGAACGCGTCATTCATCCTGATTCAGGTCCGGATCAAGGCGCTGTTGAATGGGCCGAAATTGAGATCGAGCGTCAGCCCCGGCAACCAGGGTACGTCGCGCCGCTTGCCATAGAACTGGCCGGACACATGCAAAATGACACAGGGCGGATCGACCTCATTGATGATCTCGACCATGCGGCGCACGATTGGACGGCGCTGCTCGGGCTCAGCGGTCTCCTGGAGCTGCGCGCCCAAGGCGAAATACTCCTCGTTCTTCCAGACCCCAACCGACTTCGGCAGGGCGCCGCCGGGGCCGTATTCACGCCAGGGATGGCCGAGATGATCCAGAAACAACGCCGTGTTGGAGGTGTCGAAGATCGCCCGCACCGGCTGGCGCTGAACTTGCGCGAAATTTTCCATCATCTCGATTTTGACGTTCAGGCCGACTGCACGCCACATCTCGATCATGGTTTGCGCGCCAGAGATCTGATTGGGGTAGTAGTTGTTGAGAAGCCGATAAATGATCGGCTCTCCTTTGTAGCCCGCCGCAGCGACCAGCTCCTTGGCCTTATCAGGATCATAAAGCAGCGCGGGGAAATCCTCGATGTAGCCCTGACCATAACTCGCGAGTTGATAGCCATTCGGAATCGGCAGACGGTTCGCCCACAGGCTCTCGATCAAGAGCTTGCGATCGAGCGCAAGGCTCATCGCACGGCGGATCCGCACGTCTTTCAGCACTGGATCGTTCTGGTCGAGCACGAGCGAGCGGATATTCTGTACTGGCCCGCCCGAGACCTGGAGATCGGCCCGCTTCTCGATTCGCTCGAATTGATCGGGTGGGATGTCAGTGATGAGGTCGAGCTCGTTGGCAAGAAGGCCGTTCACGCGCGCGGAAAGCTCGGGAATAATGCGATATTCGACGCCCTCAAATGGTGGCCGTCCGCCCCAATATGCATCGTGCGCAGTCAATGTGACATGGATGTCGAGCTTGTGATTGACGAGCTTGTACGGGCCGCTCCCTACAGGAGCTGCCGTCCAGCGCTCCCACGAGCCCGCGGCGGTGAACGCGCGCTTACAGACGATCTCCGCTCCCCAGGAAGCCAGACGCTGCTCAAGCAGTGCGTCGTTCCCTTTGGCGTGGACAATGACCGTATAGGGATCGACGACATCCACTTTGTCGATCCGGTCCAGCGACTGCAGCGCATCGGACATTCCGCTGCGGCCCGGTCCTAAGAGGTGGTCGGGCCCCAGGCTAAAGGCGACATCTTCGGCAGTCAGCGGGCTTCCGTCGTGGAACGCCACGCCTTTGCGCAGGAACAGCCGCAGCGACTGCGCATCAACTCGCTCCCAACGTTCAGCCAATGCCGGCCGCAGCGCCATCCCATTGGCGTGGTCAAAGCCAATGAGGCTCTCAAACAGCTGTGGCATGATCCGCCGAATGGCGGTGTCGGTTGCGATGACCGGGTCAAACGTGCGGGGAAAGCCGGACATGCCAACTCTTAATCGCCGCCGGGCTGGTTTCTTGCCGTCGCTCTCAGCCCAGACGGCGCTCGCGGTCGGCAACAAACCTGCTGCGACCGCACCAGTCAAAGCCTCTCGCCGTGTCAGATGGCTGCGGGTCATCACCGTCTCCCGGAATTCGCTTCAATCAGTACGGAACGCATAGCCTTGACCTTGCGGCGATCAGCAGATCCTCGCAGAGGCCAAAAACTAAGATCGCTGATCTCGTGCTTGCCAAACGTGTCCGACGTTAGAGCCGCGAAATACTACGCTGCGATGACATTGATCGAGTAAGTCGATGTTCACGTGCGCAGATGAGATGACATGAGGCTTCCGGGCAGAGAACGGTGCCTCCTCGGAACTGGCTCGTTCCCCATTGGGGTGAGTGAAGCTGCCCAACTAGAGAGACGTCAGCGCTCTCACTGTTAGCGCAACCAAACATGGCCTCGAGTGATCGACCGTGGCCCGGAGTGATGTTCCCCCCTTGCCGCTCCCGGCAAGTCTGAGATGAAACGAGCCACGAGACCAACATCGACATGTTCGATCACTAGATCGTAAGAATTCGATCACACCATTGGTTGGCCCGTTTAAGAGCAACTAGAAACCGCCAAGATTTCCGCTTTTCACTCAGGTGCTGACTCTTGTCTCTCGTTTAAGACCGACTCAGATGTCGTCCGTCCCCTCAAAAAGCTAAGATCATGACCGCTGGCGCCGCCCAATTGCGCGATCAGGGTGCCGAGGTGACCCCGCTCAGTGATGGCGAGCCGTATCCGCGAAAGAAGGGTTGCCCGATGTCCTCCGTCAAACGCCTTCGTACTCGCCTGGACGAGACCAGTCTCGTCCATGTCATGGCCGCCCATAGCCCTCTTTCGGCTCTGCTGGCTGAAGAGGCCGGGTTCGATGCTTTGTGGGCATCGGGCTTCGAACTCTCCGCGCTTTACGGTCTGCCCGATATGAGCCTGATCTCGATGACCCAGCATCTCGACATGCTGCGCTCGATCGCTGGACGCACGACGCTGCCGATCATCGCTGACATTGACACCGGTTATGGCAATGCAATCAATGTGATCCACGCCGTTCACGAATACGAGCGAGCTGGGGCCAGCGCTGTGGTGATCGAAGACAAAACATTTCCGAAAGTGACGAGCCTTATGGCTGGCGGACGGCAGGAGCTACTTCGCGTGGAGGAGTTCCAGGGCAAGATCGAGGCCGCTGTTGCGACAAGACGAGACCCAAATTTTCTGGTGATCGCCCGCACCGAAGCCCTGATTGCGGGTCTCGGCGAAACGGAAGCTCTGCACCGAGCAAAAGCTTACGAAGAGGCCGGCGCCGAAATGGTGCTGATCCATTCGAAAAAGAAGGATGCATCCGAGATCGAAAGCTTTTCGCGCGCCTGGGGCGGATCGGTGCCGCTAGCGATCGTGCCGAACGCCTACCCGGATCTTGACGCCGAGCGGGTCAAAGCACTCGGGAATATCCGCGTAATGATCTACGGCAACTACGGTATCCGCGCTGCTGCAACTGCGATGAGAGAGACATTCCGCCGAATCATTGCCGATGGCGGCGTGCAGAACGTCCACAAGGATATCCTGCCGGTCGAAGAGATTTTCGACCTCCAGAACGTGGATAGCGTCAAGGCGGCCGAAGCTCGCTTCCTTCGCTAGATCTCTTGTCCAAGACCGCGTCATTGCGTCTGAACTCTGCTCGGGCGCAGTTTTTGCTGTTCGACAAATGCTATCAACGCCACTCTCCTCCAGAAAAGTGACTGCGCAAAGAGCGATCACGCCAGCCGATCTAGCGGCACGATTTCGTCGCGCCTGTGGAAAATAATGTGCGCAACTAGAAGCGAGCTCGTACACCGGATTGCACCGCGTCTGAGCGAAATCGCTTTCGCGCGCGACCTGCAGTTGGTATCTAGTAACCCGGCTACGATCATCGAATAATGTGATGGACCATTGGTTTCTGGCAATGCCCCCCTGCGAGAACTGACGGGCATCCCGGACTTCCGGAGCACAAAATGGCTACCGAAACGGATGAAGTGCCGCTCAATGCGATCCGGGTATTCGTCACAATTGCGCGCGAGGGAAGCGTAACCCGCGCGGCTAGCGCCTTGAGAATGACCCAGAGTTCGGTCAGCCGCTACCTCGCCGTGCTGCAGGAGTATCTGGGCAGTGACCTCATGCAGCGTCGCGGCCGGCGGAGCGAATTGACGGAATTCGGGCGGCTTTTTGCGAACACGGTTGCAGAACCGCTTGATACCGTTTGCTTCACCGCTAAGAGAATGCGCCGACGGAATCGTCGAGACACCAATCGGATTGTAGTCCGCACGTCACTATCAACCTTCGCTTACGCCTTTCTGATTCCAAATCTCCAAGCTTTTTCTAATGAAATGGGCGGCGTAGTTGTGGATGTGATTAGCTCACTTTCACAACCGACGTCGTCCGACGATTACGACATTTTGATCACACGGGATCTTTCCGTAATCGAGCCGGCAGATGATTGGGAAATCTACAACGAGCAACTCGTATGTGTGGGCTCACCAAATCACGTCGATGGCAAGAGCCTCCCGGTTGTTCGCACAGTACCCATCCTGAACATCACATCCCGGCCTGACATAATGCCGACATGGCTTCGGGCCATGAACCTGACCCCAAAAGATATAAAATCGGGAGCGCGATATGATCACAATTACCTGGCCCTGCCGGCGGTGATGACGGGCAAATGTCTTCTCGTCGCGCCCGAAATCATTGTAAGTGACCTGGTACGTGGTGGAGCTCTCAATGTGATTCCACGATCGCGCACTCCCAGCGGCATGCAGTATCGCGCCTATGCTGTAGACCGAGGCGATAATCCCGAAATGTCTCGCGCTTTTTGCCGGTGGCTCGTTCGTCTTTGTAAGAAGACCGCCCTTGCGGACGGCATAAGATTGTCGTAGCAGCATTCCAACTTGCTTGAAGATCTCACCTAGCACCCGTTTTTTAAACGTGAGAGCAAAGCCTACAACGACGAAGCTCGGCCCAAAACGGTCCTTCAACGCCGTTTGAAGGCCGCCGTATGCTCAGCTCTGATTTAGATACTAATTGTAGAAGGCCCCCGGCGGGCATGCCGGAGGCCTCCTTGGAGGTTAACTTCGTTCTTTGAGCCCTCTTTTCTCCTTCCGCTGCTTTAGACAGAGCCTCACCAGTTCCGCTGAGCCCGCAAGAGCAGGGTCAGCGTGCTCTGATCTTTCAATTCGTAAAGAGCCGCCGGCTTGGCGACCGCAGACTGCACAGGCAGTGTCACTGTACTTCCGCTCGCGTACTTTTGGTCGAGCATGGTGTAGGCGAGATCTGCCGTGAAGGTCAGGTTCTTGACCGGTGTCCAGCGCGTGACGACGCCAACAACCCCATAGTTGAAATCAGGATTACAGCCAGCATTGCCGCTCGACAGCGCAAGGTTGGCTACGAATGCACCGCAGATGTAGCCCTTCGCTGCGCTGTTATACCGAACGGCGCCCCAGCCGCCGTAGATGGCACTATTCCAATGAGGATCCCAGTTGTGGGTGTAACCAGCATGGAAGCCGTACGTCTTGGTTAGCTCCTGGCCCGCACCGGCAACGAACACGGAGTCAGACAAGCCCGCCAAGCCGACGCTCTGATAAGCACCTGCCAGCCCCGTGCCGCCGTACATCGCGTAGGTGGTTGGCATCAAATCGTTGAAGTTGTAGCGGGTCGCGCCGTTGGTATAAGCGCCTGACACGTTGATCGTGTCACCGGCTCCAGTCGGGATGTTCTTGATTGACAAGGCCAAAGCAGCAGCCCAGCCCCACTTGTCGTCCGGATGCCCGGTCGCTTCGTCGCCACCGTAGTACCCAGCATGGTTGTCGTGCGCCGCGAACGACGCCTGGAAGAGACCCCACGCCTGGTCAATACGAACCATCGCGATGAGGTCTGGAGACGATGAACCGCCGATGTTGTTAGTACCGTACGCACCGGTGGCGAGAGCGGCCGCCGTTGCTCCGCTTACATTCCAGATATTGGTCGTGCCGTAGGCGACCTGATCCTGGGCTGAGAAAGCGGCCGTGATGCCTTGTCCGAAGTCAGCGGTATAGGTGAACTGGTTCACGCCGGTGACCCATCCGCCGCCGCCCGGAAGATCATCGAACTCGTTGCCTGGATAGTTGGTCCAGGGCGCCGAGAACTGTGAGACGGCCTTACCCATCGTAAAGCCTGCGAACTGGATAAAGGCGGAGTAGACGCCGAGCGAACCACCAGCGACCTGTGAAGCGGTCGACGTTGTGTAAGCGGTCGCCCCATTGACGGCACTCGTGCCGGCGCCAGTATAGCCGCCTGACGTCCAGGTGAACACGCCCGAGAAATAGGTGCGAACGAGGCCGTACTCAGTCGCGGTGCGCGTGTCGATGCTCAGTCCTTCACGAGCGCGCCAAGTGTAGCTATTGCCTAGACGGTTGCGTGCTCCCGCTACGCCATTGGCGGCCGGGTCAAAATCGCTGTTGCTATTCGCGACAACGTCAGCGCGCAGATATCCGCCAAGCTTGATGCAAGTGTCCGAGCCAGGGATGTAGTAGAAGCCAGCGCCGTACAGTGAGCAAACCTTCACGTACTCCACTGCTCTGGCTTTGACTGGCAGGTCAGCAGCTTGTGCCCCACTCGACGCGAGGGGCGCCGACGCGAGAGTCAAAACAACATTCTTGATTGTTCGAAGTAAGCGAAAGTTCGTTTCTGAGAGTGTCATTGTCCCTATCCACTGGAGGTCAGCATTTGTGCGGCCGACGCAGTATCGTTGGGACGCAATCGTTTGGTGACGGAGATCAAGTAATCCGATGGCAGGTTCGGATTTCACGATGGATCACATGAGAACTGGAGTCATCCAATCGACTTCTCGGCCGCAAGATACGTAGGGCTAAGCGCGTGTTGCTGCGCAGGCCAGGCGAGCGGTCGGATGCCACCCAGCGACAAAGCGCTGAGCTGTCGTACTGGCCTATGAGCTTCGCACCCTGGGAGCTCGATCCACTTCCAGCCTTCGGCGGCGATCGTTTCCGCCTCTGCCTTTCGCTTCTCAGCGACCAGACCGTCGAGCAGAGCGATGTCCTCGAGCCAGCCGCCGTCGTCGGACTGGAACGGGGTTGCGCAGCACCACGCCACCGGCCGCCTCGTAGGCATCTAGGCCAACAAACATGGCGCGACGGTCGGAGGCGCGCACCGACTTCTCCGTCAGCATGCGGCGGATCTGATAAGGCTCTTTCTACCAAGAGCCGGAGATGGTCTGCCAGACCTGCTCCTGGCGGCCGTGATCCGCGGTGACGGCGAAGGCCATCAACTGCTCGAGCGACATGCCCTCGTCGGCATAGACCTAGAGCAGCGCGGGCGAAACCGAGGCGAGTCGCAGGCGTTGGTTCACCACGTTGGGCGAGCACGTAGCTCACGCTGTCCCGCGGAATCGCCGAGATAAACTGCGATGAGTGCGGCGCAATTGCCGGCTGAGGCTTTCTGCCATTGCGGCTTCGTCTGTGGCGACGCACCAGTCTACGACATCGCGGACAATCTGGCGGGCAAGGTCACCGCTTGTTGGGGCAGAGGTTGAACCGTCGAGGAGACATAACACGGCATCGGCGCGCACTCCGACTCCGCCGCAATCCGGGTTATCGCGCGTCCTCTTTCCTTGCTCACTGCGCCTATTGATCTCCATTCCCCTCTTGCTCGCCAGCATCGCTCTGGCTTATGGCGACAAAGCGCTCTCGTACAATATCGACCCGGCCTTCAGGTCCCTTGATATTGCCGTCGAGAAAATGATCAAAATCCTCATGATCTAAGAGCGCTTTGAACTTCTCTGCAATGTACCAGCGAACATCATCGTCTGCGTTTTGGATTTCAGCCACGAGTTCCTCTCGCCCGTCAACGACGAGAAGGATGTCCTCGATGTCACGGCTGCCTAGGAGATCGTCGTTGCCGCGGCCGAGATATGCTTCCAACTTTGTCGCCACGAACAGTTCCGGCGTGAGGCGCTTGATGTTCAATCTCTCGTTCAGGTGACACGTGACCGCCGTCTCGATGCCTTTGGCGTACCAGCGATTGCTAAAGCCGAGAATGCTTTCATCATCCGGCATGAAATCGACTTTGAGGTCGCCGAGCCGCATGCGGCAAATGACCTCGTCTTCCGGAGATTCCACGAACCCCTTCTGACGCAACTCGTCTTGCAGTTGAGCCCATTGCGCATGTCCGACGAGATCAACGATCAGATCAACGTCATCGGTTGCCCGAACGCCTTCGAGCACGATCTCGTCCGTAATGAAAAGGGCTGTTGTGCAACCGCCAACAAACACCAGCCGCTCGCGCAGTTCATCTCCTAAAGACTGCGCGACCGTTTGCAACATATGAAGCAACTGGCCTTTAACGGTGGTCATTTTCTGAGAAGCCTTTCCGATAAACGCTCGGCCGCGAGCCCAGCCTCCCTTTGATGTCCAAGCCTGACACCATCGATAAGGGCCAGATACTCGTACAGGCGATCGTCTTTTTGAATGGCCTGGGGTACGCTTTTAAACAGCGGGTCTACCGCCTGCCCCATGTCCTTGCCTTTGGCGTACGGCCAGACGTAAATGTACTCTCCTGCGCTGATCAGAAGATTTTTAAGCGGGGCGGCCGCAAAGGCGGTGGGGATGCCCCGGGTCATCGCACCCGGTTTAGCCGGGAAAACGAACTTCAATCCGTGCACCACGAAATTATAGAGATCGCGGCGGTTGGGCTTTGCCTGGCCGGTTTCCCGATCTTTGACCGCAAGGCCCGACGAAACGCTCCGGTTAATCGACGCATTGACCTCTGTCTTGCTGATACCAAGGGCTGATTCCAGGCTGCGTACTGAGTACGGGTCATCGTTATGCGCAGCCTCCCCAAGATTCGGGTCGCCCTCATTTTTGGCCTGCTCAAGGCTCACGAGCTTCAGCAATATAACAACGTCTTGACTTTTCATACGGAGTCGCTCTCGTCCGTTGTCCTAGGACCAAGGACAGTAGACCACAAGGGGCCTTCGGATCAAGATTAGAACGTATTGCTTTGTGGCGCCCACTAACGCGGAGGTTCGTCCCACTTCCTAGTAGTATCTTCGATTCTCGCTACTTCAATTGTTGCTGATTCAAGTCTGCCCTTGCTTGTCAGCCGAATTCGTACGCCCAACCGGCCCGCCAGCGTTTCTAGCGAATCCATAACCGCTCCCTTGAGCGAGATGGTGGCGCCCGTGTGGATTTCCAGCAATACATCTAGCGCGGTTTGCGTGCCGTGCGCGGCGATCATAGAGACGGCTCCGGATGTCTCGCTGTAGGACCATCGGGCGACCACTCTCTCGAGAAATGAAAGCGGCAGAAGATGCTGTCTTTCACGCAACGTCGTCAGTGCATGCCCAACGTGTGCTGCCGTGTCAGAATCTAGAGATCGATATCGTTCAAACCAAGCACCTGCTTCAATCTCCGCTCGATCGCCGACAACGCGTCCTGGGATCCAAATCGCGCCAATCCCTCGGCCAAGTTTAGCCCGTCGACCGGTTCATAGTCTTCCATGGCTGTCCACTTCTCGAGCAGCGGCAGGAAGAGGTCAGCGCCCTGGTGCAGCGGCGCAGCATCGATCACTCCTCCCTCGAACATGTCCATTTGAAAAAGGGCTGTCATTCCAAGCACGATGCTGCTGGTCAATCCCGCCCTATCCGATGGAGAGGAAGTGCGTTCCTTGAGGCGTCGCATCGTCCCGCTTAAGATAGACAGGTACTCGCCTCGCCTTGGAGATCTTGATCTTCTGCGAGGCTGTACGTAGATCGATACTACTGGTGCTGTTGAGAACGTTGCCGGCCTGGCTGCCGGCCGTCGAAGGAAAACCGCACCCACTCGCATCGAGCGGAACGGTCCGTCGATCGCGGCACCGATCTCATCTCGTCATTGGCCTCTCTCCAGAAGCTCCTCAAAAAGACTGTCGCTGCTCGGCTGCGGCTGGATGCGACCGTCTGAGTTGCACCAGACGGAAATGTCTGTTGTCCCAGAACGGCGTGCTCGACCATCTCCCATCCAACGGGAGTAGTGGCCCAGGGCTCGCCCCCCGTCCGCGAACCGCGCCACCTCCATCAGCCGCTCAGCGGCGCCTCCATGACGAGGCTGGAAAAACAGAGTGAGGATTTGGGGGGAGTTTCTGCCATGACGATCTCTGCGAACAGCTTTGCGTCGACACCGCAGCAGCCGGTTGGACTGGCCTCTTCGATCCACGAGAAACGTAAGGTTTGGGCGGCGCCTCATCGCCTCACGCCCGCTGCTTGTCTCGCCGGCGAGAATTGATCTGCGCCATCAGGATCGGGCCAAGCGAAAATTCGCCGACCTCGGCTTTTCGCGTCAGACCGCGCAAATAACCGCCGGCGGAATTGATCGCCGTCCCGCGCTGCAGGATGCACGCGACGACAATGGCTGCGGGCACCTCGCCCATGACTTTTTGCGCCTCCTCCCAGGCGCTCGGGCTGATGCCCAGCATCGATCGCACAACGGCCGCGGTAGCGAGGAAATCGCGCCAGTTCGAAACCCCACCCTTCGCATAATCGACGATGTCGGGACACGCACTCAGGACCATTCCCAACGGATAGGCCCCCTCCCCGACTCGCGACGGTTGAGGTTTAGGCTCAGCTCCCGCCGCCCTGCCTTCTCGGAAGACAGGTTCAAGATCAATTGGGGTATCTGGATTTGAAGTCTGTATGTGGCGCTCAGGGTGGGACTCATTGGCGGTCGGATTCTTGGATTTGATGTGTTCTTCCAGAAGATTGAGCACGTCGTCGGCAAGCTGAGACAACTCGTCGGCGATCGGCTCGAGCTGCTGGCGGGTGGCCGTGCGCGGAATCTGGTCGACGATCGCGCGGAAGGCGGCGTGCACAACCTGCCAATCGGCAGGCCCCTGCCCTCCCCTTCGCGTCGGAACGGCTTCCTCGATGCCAGTTGCAATCATCTTCGCAATGTCGCGCCGGCACAGCGTGATGCGCTCTCGTACGAGCTTGAGTGCGCGGGCCTCGGCTTCGATATCGGCTGCCAGGCTCTCGAACTCCTCCGAGCGCACGACCAGCGGCGACAGATCGAAGCCGAAGGCGAGCTCGATGTCGCCGGCATTGTCCTTCCGCGCATACCGCTTGCCATTGGGACTGTCGCGCCGAACGATCAGGCCCGCGTCGACCAGCACGGAGAGGTGACGTCGCAGCGTTGACGCTGGCATGCCGTGCGCCCGCCGACTGAGTTGATGATTGGACGGGAAGACAATCAGATCGCCTGCCCCCGTCAGTGCGGTCTCGGGATGGAACGTTAAGAGCGCGTTCAAGACCGAGAGCGAGCGTTCCGACACGCCAAGGCGCGGCCGTGCCGTGCAGATGGCGTGGAAGATCTTCCACTTATGGACGATCTTTTCGGGCGGACGTTCGGTTGCGACCATCTGGCTTGCCACATGGGCAAGCGTCAGCGATCGCCGCCCAAAGGGCGTCGTTGGGGAGTGTGACTGCATGTCTTTGCCTCATGCGGGCAAAGAAAATCCGCTCACCAAAACGGTGCCGTCGCTAAAGACGCTTGACTGCGATTCGTGAAAGTGATTCTCTGTCAGTCGCCAAACGTGACGAGAGAAGGCTTTCGGACGGAGACGTTCCGGGGGCCTTTTTTCTTTTCCGCTATGCTCCTACGGTGAGAGGACGGAAACGCGGGTACGCATCGCGCTGCCCGACCGTGTGAGGTCCAGGCAGCGCCATATCCAAAGCGGCAAGACGCCCGATGTCACTCATCGGTGCCTCCATCGAGAAATGCCCGGTAGAGTTCCGGCAGCCGCGAAATCACAAAGTCTCCAAACGCAGGGGCGGCCTTTTCATCTACAGCTAGCGTGATGCGATCTGCGCGACGTTCAATCTTTACGATCTTTTTGCCTCCGTCGTCCGCCCAGATTGTCGGCCGTGCAACTTTGGGCTTGCGGGGTGCGAGCGCGGCGAAAGCTATCGCGAACCGTTCATCGGAAGTAGCGCGCACAAACCGATCGCTCGCAACGCTGTCGGCCAATACCTTTTGGTCGTGGCGACCTTCAAGCCGCTCTGCCAACTCCATCCAGCGCCGGCGGCCGGTTTTTGGCGCTGGCCCGATTGCATCGAGTAGGCTGCGGGGAAGGGCTCGCGCGACCGTGATGAGGCGAGAGAGCTCCGTCTTGTCGACGCTGAGCGCCGCCATGATGATCTCGCGCTTGAATCCACGATCCTCGAGCGCGGCGGCGTAAGTTGCCCGCTCAATAAAGGACAGATCCTCCCGCTCACCATTCTCCTTACCTTGTGCCACCACCAGGTCTTCGTCGCTAAGATCGCGGACCACGGCCCGCGCAGGGCGGCCAAGTTCGGCGAGCGCACGAACGCGACGATGGCCATAGGCAATCTGAAACCGGCCCGGGCTGGAAGGATGCGGGCGAAGGAGGATGGGAACCAACTGCCCATTGGCGCGGATCGATTCAACGAGGGCAGAGTGCTTCTCGTCCACGCTCGTCATACGATCGGGAACGATCGAGGCGTCGATCAAATCTGGGGCGATCTCGACGACGGTTTGACCGGTGGTGAGCTGCTCGCTCAAGGCCTTGGCGGCATCGCGCTCCGCGGACAGCATCTCGAGTGAACGGCTCATGGCGCCGACCGCTCCGCGCGACCCAAGTGTTGGCTGGGTTGGTCTGCGATTGTCGCTGGGCTCACCTGACGAGGGTTCGTTGACCGCGGTCAACTTGTCATCAATGAGGTCCGCAAGCAGGTTTTTTCGACCCATTAGGCCCTCCCCCACGCAGCCTGGATGAGGCTTTGGATTTCACCATTGACGCTGTCTAGCGATTCCATGGCGCGGTCGTAGGTAGCCCGTGTGAACTGATCGCGGCTGACCTCATAGAGCGTTTGCTTCGTGATGCCGGCGTCCGAGATCGCCGTACTTTTCAGCATCATGTTCGTGACCATGCGGTCGCCAAACAGCGAGCGCATAAAGCCGACCATTTGGGCCTGCGGTCCATCACCGGGCTCATAACGCGTGACGAGATAGCGCATCCAATCGTAATTCATGTTGCCGCCTGCTTTGGCCACGACGGCAAGAAGGTCGGATGTCATGATTAGAAACTGGCACATCGACATGACATCGAGCATTTGCGGATGCACAGGGATCAGAATTGCCGTTGCTGCGCAGAGCGCAGAAAGCGTGAGAAATCCGAGTTGAGGCGGACAATCGATCACGACAATATCGTAGCGGTCCTGGACCGTGGCGAGGGCACGGGCAACGCGGGCGAAGAACAGCGGGTCACCCGACTGGCGCGCAGCTAGCGCTTTCGGGGTTTCATGTTCGAATTCCATCAGTTCGATGTTGCCGGGAACGATGTCGAGCCCCGAAAAGTAAGTCTGCCGAATGATCTCATTCAGTTCGCGACGCGCGTCGTCGTAGCGGATGGCGCCGTACAGAGTTCCGTTTTCCTCGACATCAAACTCGGGCTGATAGCCGTGCAGCGCGGAGAGCGAGGCCTGCGGATCCAGATCGATCGCGAGCACTCGATAGCCCTGCAGTGTGAGATGTTGGGCGAGATGCGCGGCGGTCGTGGTCTTACCCGACCCTCCCTTGAAATTAACGACGCCAATGACTTGCAACTGTTCGCCCGCGACGCGATACGGTCGGTATCGGCGCGCACCCTTGCCGGATTCATCGAGATAAGCACGAAGACTTTGAATATCGTCGAATGTGTACGACCTTCGACCCGATGGGCTGGTGTCCGGCTGAGGGCCCCTGCCCTCCAGCGACAATTGGCGGAGGTAGCCGTCATTAATGCCGACGAGCTTAGCGACTTCGCCAGATGTAAAGCGGCGCAGATGCTTGCGTGCTTTTGGCGGGAACAGCTTCGTTCGGTGGGCGTGCAGCTTCGCCGACAGTTCCCGCGCGTCTGCCGCGATCGTGTCGTGGATCGCCTGCGGCGCGCCAGGCGTGATTGACGCCATCGCTTGTTGGTCGTTCAGGGCCACGGCTTTCTCGCGTAGTTACGAATTTCGGGTACACGGCATGCGCAAAGCGTGGCTATTACGCCCGATTCTGGCCGGTCTCGCAACAGTTAAAGGGTAAACCAATCCTTAACAGGCCGAATCGGCAACGGGTGGTCTAAAGTTGACCGCGGTCAACTCTCGGCACGTAACTGCGCGGCTGCTGCGGTTCCGAAGGCGCCGCTCTTAAACAGAAGTTGACCGCGGTCAACTTTCTCCCGACGCAGTTCCCACAATCGACTCGCGCTCGAACTCTATCACCGCCCCATTCGGCTTAAAATTCAGCGTTGAGCCTGGCGCGCTCCGCTCAGCCGCAACGCAACATCCGCTGCGCGGCGCCCGCGCCGAGACCGTGCAGACGCGAAGGATGGCAGGTCGGAAGGATGGCAGGTCGAGAGTCCCGCGACCCGTCACGAGCAAGTCGTCCAGCGCATGACCTGATGCGGGCGCTTGCGTTTGCACCGATTCGTCGCGTGCTGGATTGGAATGGCGAGCCGACTCGGCGAGCGCTGCAGCGAGGGAAAGTGCCCTCTTTCACCGCTAAAGCCGGCGCGCTCCCAGCCGCCGTTCCACCCTCGAAGCCGCATGATCATCGGCTGCGAACATGTCGCGCTCGCACAGCAGGACCGCGACGTCAGCCCGCATAGCGTGACGATCAAGGGCCTTGGCGGACGGTCGGCTCCCAAGCGGCACAACACCCCGGAAGCAGTGGACCTCGCGCGGCAGGCGTTCGAGCATAGGCACGGGGTTGAGGACCTGTTATCCCTCGCGGGTGTCCTATGCGGATCATCCGCCGTGCCATCCCGGGTTGCTGGGTCCCACGCTCCACGCGACTGGCGGGACTAAGAAAGCAGCAGGGATGGCGGCGCGACGGGCAAGAGGTAGACCGGAGCCGGTCGGGCGATCAGTCTCGCCGAAACCGGTCTCGGCCAATCCAGTTCGGAAGGAACGGCATCTCTTCATCTTCGCGGAACGGGCCACAATGCGGATCAACGGCGGTGCAGCCCATTTCCCGCTCGCAGCCGAGGGCGAATGCAGATGTAGTCGGCGGAGGCTTCCTCAGCTCCGCCTCCTTGGCGCCTTCCAGCATCCAGGTCGCACCGCGCCGAGGGTTTACCCGAGCGGGTCTCGGATCGGTTGTCTTGAAACCACGCAAGCGCGGGCGAGGGCATCGAGAGGTTGTGGTCGTCCGGGACGGATCGAGGTCAGCTAGGGCGGCAACAATGGAAACAAAGCGCGCCCGTGTCCGGAGACGGAAAGGGCAGGGTAGGGGAGCGGAAAGGACGGAGGAATAGGGGAGGCGTTTATCAGCCGTTAACCATGTAGTTCCAGTCAGCACCACAAAGAGCCGCACGTCGACCTGAGGCCGCCCGTCACTGGAAAGCCAGCGACCTTGGCGGTCCTAACAGCGACCTGCTCCCGTATTCCGTTTATCGAATGACCGGGAGGTGGCGTCTAGAGGAGCACGCCATCGCCTTGCACATCGAGAATCCGCAGACCGAAGCGATGGCGCGGAAAGTGACGGTGTTAGAAAAAGGTCCGCCTCACCCGAACAGTGCACCGGCACGCGCTCATGAGCTCGAGAGCCGAGGTCGTTTTTTCTCGACCGCGGCGTCCAGTTCTGCCCGGATATGCGCCAAAGGGGGCAACTCCGCGGCGGACGGCCCACCAAAAGGATTCCGCGACGGCCCGTATGAGGAGATTCATCGGCGCATCGCCCTTCATCGCGCTCATCAGCGACTGAGACGAGGCACGCGAGCTATTGGCTCGCCTGCAGGAAATCGGAACGCGTCTGATGTCGCCGCAGGCCGTGGGGAGGGCGGTTGCCGTGGCCAGCACAAATCTTTCGGTCAGCGCCACGCGGAGGCGCTCGAAGATTAGGTAGCCTGATCCTCATTGCCGCAGTCCCGGTGCAGCCTGAGACCGCACGGCTCGCTCGACGCCTTTCTCGCTTTGGGCAAGGCGGTCCGGCGGGCGTCAATTTCCGGACCTGTTTTTACCTACGCTTCAACTTGCATTCCGCGCAGCCTGATTTTCGAGGGCGCCTGCTTTGCCGGGGGAGGGGACAGTCACCGGAGCGGCTGGTCCGGAACAGGGCAGGGTTGGCACGAGTGGCGATTTGTGGTTGATCTGAAGTGGCGCTGGTGATTTGCAGCGCTGCGAGTGCTGATCGCACTGCGGCCGCACCCGATCGATAAGGCGTGCTTATCGATAGCGAGAGGGGAGCGGGAACAGGCCTCGCTATGACGGAACATAAAGGTGTGTTAGGTTCCGTTTCGCCGTTTCCTCTTAAGGTTATCAAGGCCTTGTCTTCCGGCTACAAAATCGCCGATCCGCTGCCTTGGGCTCAGCTCGCGGGGCCGCTTGCCGCGGCCGAGGATGCCGCCGCCCGCCTCGACGAGCGACTGGCCAAAAGCCCAATCCGTGACGGTGCGATCAGCCGAATGCACTTCGCCGAGGCTTGCGCCACTCTGTGGCTTGACGGCGAACTTGTCCACCTCGATGACCTCGTGCTCCACGACGCCGGCATGGACGTTCGCGCCCCCACCCACGAGTTGACCCGGGCTCACGCCGTGCTGCGCGCCCGTCGGCGCATTGCCGACGCGAAGCCCAATTGGGCGCTGTCGGTTTCCGGACTGGCTGACCTTCGGGGCCGGCGCGAGCGAGAGGAGGTCGAGGAACGTCTCGGGCTCAACGAGGACGCAGAGCGGGACGCGGTGGGTTTCGACGGACCGCTTGGCGTCATGAACACCGATCTCCATCTGGCCGCAGCCTTCGCCGCGGTCGACGCCGCTAACGCCAAGGCGGAGCGCAGACTCGCCGACGAGCTTCGGTCGTGGCCAGAGCGGGACTCGCTCGTCTACGATCCGGACTGGGACGAGGACGGCCGCCTCGATGACTGGCGCGCCGTCGTCGATGAGACCCGCAAGCTGCCACCGACTCTGGCGGCTGCAATCGCCGCGGATGCCTGGGACGCGATTGAACCGCTCGAGCACACGCCTTGGCTAGGGTGCCTGCTCGCAGCTAGCGTGTTGCGCGACCGCGGCAAGACACGCTGCTATCTGTTGTGCCTGCATGGAGGGCTGAAAAGCATCTCGCGTGAGCGTCGGCGGGCACGCGACGTCGCAGCGCGGCTGGTTGTGCAGCTCGAGGCGATGACGGCCGCCGCCGAGGCCGGCCTAAAGGACCACGACCGCTGGCTGATGACCAGAAACCTCCTCGCCCGAAAACTCGCCGGCCGGCGCGCCACTTCGAAACTGCCGGCGCTCCTCGACTACGTGCTGACCCGGCCGATCGTCTCGGCCGGCATGATCGCGGCGGAGCTTGGGATCACGGCCCGTGCGGCCCAAAACCTCGTCGCCGAACTCGACCTTCGCGAGACGACTGGCCGGGGACGCTATCGCGCGTGGGGCATCCTGTAGAGCGCGAGCCGCAAGCAACGTGAATTCCGTGCTAAGAGCGTAATGGGCGAGCATTCGTGCGCCGCAGAACATCAGTGAGGCAGCACGGAAAACGGGATCCCACAACGCATCGATGGATCGCCGCTGCCGCAGGTATTGAAGGGAGTTGACGCGGATCCACACGCTGCTCGAGAAGCACTCTAGCGCCGACTTCGTGGTGCTTCTTCGAGATCATGAAGGGCCTGCCGGTCACGATCGGGCTTCCGGGTACCCTTCATAAATTCCTGGCGAACACCGATGCGAGGTCGAGGGAGTGGCCGCACCACAATGGTGAGACAGTGGGAAACACAGCGAATCCCCTTATGACACGGGCGTGCAAGGGTCCTTCACCACTCACGTTGACCGGATGTTTAATCGTTTCCATGAGCGGCGTTTACCAGTGCACGCGGTCACTGCGTGGAACCACCTGTGTTCGCTTGCGTGCGCTGCACGCGCAACGCCGATTAACGCCCCAGCAACCTAAATTAGATACTCACGAGAAGACTCGAATCGCACGGATGTACTGCGGTTCGATTTTTCTGGCGTAAGCGTAGCGTGCGCGTAGCGACTTGTGTGTTTGCGTACCCGTCCGAAGGGCGCGCGGTTCGCGTCCTTCGGCACTGGTCTCTGCATCTTCGCATTGATGCCTGGAGAGACCGCCTACTAGCACACCGCCTCTCCGCTGGCGCCTCAGCCGTTCACGCGCCGCCGCTCGCAATCCCCAATCGGTCGCAGGCCCGCGACGCTGCGCGCTCGCTGACGATTCAGCCGCTCGAACCGCTGAAGCAGGCGGAAGCACGCCAGAAACTTTGGAAGGCGATGCTGGTGACCAGATCTGGCCCGAGGTCGGCAAGTCGACGCAGGCACGCCTAGTGGGTGCGTCCGTCCTGGGTGGCCGAGATGAAGAAGATGACACGAGCGCCGTCCACACCTTCTACCGGCCTTGCGCCTGGGGCGACGCCAGCGAGGAACCAAACTGGGCATCCCGCACAGACCGCCGCACTCCCCCCGAACTCGCCGAGGAAGCGAAGAGCTCGGCCGAGATGGCGTGAGCGAACGGCGGTAACCTTTCTTACGTCTCCCCGCTTGCGGGAGACGTAAGATCGCTCTTGCGATGCGGGCGAGGGGGTACAGGTCTTTCGACAGTCGAATACGTGGAGAGATGCCCCTCACCCCAGTCCTCTCGGCGCGAGCAAATCTCGTTGCGGCCCCGTAGGAACGGGGAGAGGGAGAAGACCTCCTCAGGCCTCGATATCCAGCGCGCAGTCGAAATTCGGCGCCGAATGCGTCAGCGCGCCGGATGAGGCGTAGTCGACGCCGGTCGCAGCGATGGCTGCGATCGAGTCCAGGGTGACACCGCCGGATGCCTCCAGCTTGAGGCGTCCCTCGTTGAGCCTGACCGCTTCGCGCAGCGTCGCAATGTCCATGTTGTCGAGCAGCACGGCGTCGGCAAGGCCGGTGTCGAGCACCTCGCGCAACTGCGCCAGCGTGTCGACCTCGATCTCGATCTTGACGAGATGGCCGGCATGGGCGCGGGCGCGCTCCAGCACGGGGCGGATGCCGCCGGCAACCGCGATGTGGTTGTCCTTGATTAGGATGGCGTCGTCGAGCCCGAAGCGGTGATTGAAGCCGCCGCCGCAGCGTACCGCGTATTTCTCCAAGGCGCGCAGTCCAGGGGTGGTTTTTCGCGTGCAGCAGACCCGCATCCTGGTGCCTTCGGTGCGCGCAACGTAGTCTGCGGTGAGTGTTGCAACGCCCGACAGGCGGCCGACGAAATTCAGCGCGGTCCGCTCCGCCGTAAGGATGGCACGTGCCGGCCCCGAGATCGTCAGCACCTGCTGCCCGCGGGCGACGCGCGCGGCGTCGCGAACATGTGCGCGTATCTCGATGTCGGGCGAAAGCTTCTGCAAGGTGGCGAGCGCCAGTGGCAAGCCGGCGATCACGCCGGACTGCCGCGCGACCAGGATTGCTTGCGCCTTCGTTGCTTCGGGGATCGTCGCAAGTGAGGTGATGTCGCCGGCGCGGCCGAGATCCTCATCGAGCGCGCGCAGCACGGCCTCGTCGATCGCGAGCGGGGAGAGGAAGGCGTCGGGATAAAGCAGAGAATTCGGGGTGATCATGGCAGACTCCGTCAGGCGATCATCGGTTGCGCGGTGCGCGGTGTCGGGCGTTCGCTCAGGCTGTCCGCGATCTCGCGCACTGCTGCGAGCGTCGTCATGGTGCGTTGCGCGAGGGCGGGCACGTCCGCGGCATGGTCGGAGCGGAAGTGCGCGCCGCGGCTCTCGCGCCGGTTCCAGGCTGACGCCGCCACGAGCAGGGCTGCCGTTGCCATGTTGCGGACCGCGATGCTCGTGGCCTCGCGTTCGAGCGCGGCGAAGCTGCGAACCGCGTCCGCAAGCCCGTCACCATTGCGGATCACGCCGACATGCGTGCTCATCAGCATCCGCAGCCGCTTCACGGCCGCAGCATCCGCCGCGCCGTCCCGCGGCGTCGCCACGTCCGCAAGGCGGGCGGGCGAGGGAATGGTGCGGCCGGCGATGTCGTCGGCGATGCGCGCGGCGTAGACCACGGCCTCCAACAGCGAGTTCGACGCAAGCCGGTTCGCGCCATGCGCGCCGGTAGACGACACTTCGCCGCCGGCCCAGAGCCCGTCGATCGAGCTGCGGCCGCGATCGTCCACTGCGATGCCCCCCATGTGATAGTGCGCCGCCGGTGCGATCGGGATGACCTGCGTGGCGGGGTCGATCCCAGCGGCGATGCAGCTTGCATGAACAGTCGGGAATCTGTCGGCAAAACGTTCGCCCAGCGCCTGCCGCGCATCGAGGAAGGCGCCGCGTCCGGCCGAGATCTCCGCGAACACGCCGCGGGCCACGATGTCGCGCGGTGCGAGCTCAGCGAGCGGATGGCGCGCCGCCATGAAACGCTCGCCACGGCCGTTGATTAGTGTCGCGCCTTCGCCGCGCAGCGCTTCGGTGGCGAGCGGCGCGGGATCGCGGCCGACCATGATGGCGGTCGGGTGAAACTGCACGAACTCGGAATCCGCGATGACCGCGCCTGCGCGTGCAGCAATCGCAAGGCCGGATCCGCTAGCCTCGCGCGGATTGGTGGTGACGGCATAGAGATGGCCGATGCCACCCGTGGCCAGCACCACCGTCCTAGCGGCGAGCAGGACCGGCCGTGCGGCGAAATTGTCGGCTTCGCGCAACTGAAGGCCGGTGACGGCGCCGTCCTCGGTCAACAGCGCTTCGGCGACGAGGCCTTCGATCACTCGGATCGACGGCGTGCGCCGCACCGCATCGCTCAGCGCCGCGATCATGGCGGCGCCCGCGCCATCGCCACGCACATGCACGATACGCCGCGCCGAGTGTGCGGCCTCGCGCCCGACTGCGAGCCTGCCTTCGAGATCGCGGTCGAACGGCACGCCATAGGTGAGCAGATCGTGGATCCGCGGCGCGGCCTCGCGCGCGACCCCCAGTGCAACAGCTTCGTCGACGATGCCGCCGCCAACGGCAACCGTATCCGCGGCGTGCGCTTCCGGCGTATCGCCTTCACCCACGGCCGCGGCGATGCCGCCTTGCGCCCAGGCGGACGACGCGCCTTGTCCAAGTGGCGCGGCCGAGATCAATGTTACTGGCCGCCGCGCGAGCTTGAGCGCGCAAAAGAGTCCGGCGAGACCGCCGCCGACGATGACGACATCGTCGGCGCTGCGGGTGAGAGTGTGGATGTTATCTTGCATGTTCCGCTCTCAATTCCCCAGATTGATCATCCGCTCGATAGATCGCCGCGCGCGGTTTGCAAGGGCGGGATCGATCGTCACTTCCTCGCCGAGCGTCAACAGGCTCTCCAGAATGTTGGCAAGGGTGATGCGCTTCATGTGCGGGCAGATGTTGCAGGGGCGCAGCATTTCGACGTCAGGCAGCTCGGCCCGCACATTGTCGGCCATCGAGCATTCGGTGATCATGACCAGCCGCCGCGGCTTTCGCTCGCGCACCCAGTTGATCATGTGCGCGGTCGAGCCCGTGAAGTCGGCCTCGGCCAGCACGTCCGGCGGGCATTCGGGATGGGCGATGATCTGTACGGAGGGATCGGCCTCGCGATAGCTGCGCAGCTCGGCCCCAGTGAAACGCTCGTGCACCTCGCAGGCGCCCTTCCAGGCGATGATCTTCACGTCGGTCTTCGAGGCCACGTAAGTGGCGAGATAGCGGTCGGGCAGGAAGATCACGCTCGGCACGCCCAAGCTCTCGACCACCTGCACCGCGTTCGACGACGTGCAACAGATATCGACTTCGGCCTTCACCTCCGCGGAGGTGTTGACATAGGCAACGACAGGCACGCCGGGAAATTTGTCGCGGAGCAGGCGAACGTCGGCGCCGGTGATGCTGGCGGCGAGCGAGCAGCCGGCGCGCGTATCGGGGATCAGCACCGTCTTGTCCGGATTGAGCAGCTTTGATGTCTCCGCCATGAAGTGCACGCCGCACTGGACGATGATGCCGGCCTTCACCCTGGTGGCTTCGACCGCGAGCTGGAGCGAATCGCCGCCGATGTCGGCGACGCAGTGGAAGATCTCCGGCGCCTGGTAATTGTGCGCGAGGATCACCGCACCCCGCGCCCGCTTCAGCTCGTTGATCGCCTTGATGGTCGGCGCCAGCAGCGGCCATTCGATCGGCGGGATCACATGTTTGACGCGCTCGTAAAGCGGCGCGGTGGCGCGCTCGACCTCCGGCGTCCATTCCAGCGAAGGCATCGGAAATGCGGGCCTCGAGCCCGCTGGGACGGAACGCGGCGCAGCGGTGGTTTGGCCCTGCGGCCGGTTGGCAAAGTTGTCGGGGCCGTAAAGTCCAGAGATCGGCATGAAGCCTCCAGCAGATATTAAATAAGCTCAATTTGAGCACATATGGAGCCTGAGAAACCCGGCCGAGAGGCCGGGTTCGATTTCAGCAGCGCTCAAATATGCTCAATGAGTAAATTAGACCAGGACAACTAACACTACTCCAAGAGCTCCACGGTTGAATTTTTGGATCTCGACTGAACCTGTAAGGGGCGACCAGGCTGCAAAGTGTGAAGTCGCATAACCCGTCCAGTAACACGCGCTCGTGGACGGCAACTGCGACACGAGACGCGACAGCGCAATGCGCTTGAATCCCGCGTTCAGGCCATCAATTTCGATGAATTTCACCGCAGCGCCTGTGCGAGGTTGCGCCCCAAAGCTGCTCAGTATGGAAGCCATTTCGAAGCCGTTGCCCGGGATCCGGCAACAGACCTTCGAATTGGCGCTTTCGAAGCGGGCGAAACGCCGCGCCGCTGCGCGAGACTACGGAACGAGATCTTCCTTTGAACGTGCATTTCGGTGAGATTACTAGCATTCGCAACTCAGCTAGGCGCGGCCGCCAACGGCGGCCCGAGTTTCTCGTCGAAAAGCCAGTAATCCGAATCACTAGTAATCGTTCTTAAATCGTGGGCGCAGGTGAGCGCGTGATGCTTGCACAGGATCGCTGCAACGAGCAGAGATCCTCTATTGAAATCTTGTCAGTGCGAACGAGCTCTGAGGATAGGGCCTAACATCCGGTGGCGCCGCATTTGACCAAGCCAGCAACGCAAGTCGGGAACGACTCTGCTGACACTCAGCTGCTGGTGCGGCGATTAACGTTGGAGGTCCGATCCCTCAACATCTGTCTGGAGGATTTTCTTCAAGTCCGGGCCAAGGCAATCGGCATCACTGGACCACAATTGACAATCTTGATGGCAGTGACAGACCTGGCGAGCGAGGGGGATGTTGCAGTCAGCACGGTGGCAAAATTGCTGAAAGTTGACCCGTCGTTCATTACAATAAATTCCAAGGCGCTGGAGAAAGCCGGATTTCTGCGGCGCAAGCCCTGTATCAGGGATGGTCGGGTCGTCCACATGTCACTGACGGACAAGGCTTGTAAGCGCCTCGCGAACGTCGCTGCACAACAGAAGGAACTCGATCAATTTGTGTTCGGTGAGCTTGGCGTCGAGGAATTGACCAAACTGTCCAGCCGATTTGCAGCGCTCAGGCGACGGCTGGACGGGGCTCGTTTAAAGGCCTCCATGGATATTGGCGCGGTGACAACCCGAGGCAGGGGACGACTTCGGTCGACGAAGGGAAGCTCGTTGGATCGCTGATGGTTGCCTTTGCGAGGGTACCACGCACGTCCAGGCACCGTCATCATCAACCGCCCATCGGCTCATCGCATTGCAATTCCGCCTCGGCGTTCGACGAGCGCCGATCTACCAGGTGCTCCGGTCCAACAACTTTTTGCGACGACACGGTCACATCCGCTTCGTGAGACGTTGCAGCAGCAAGTAAGGGCGAACCTAACTGGCTCATGTCAAAGTCAATGAGCAGATTTGCCATCCCGGCCCATACGATGGTCGATCCTGGGCTCATGCCGCTTTTCTGGAAGTCCCGATCAAGATAGATTCGGTATGCGGCCCGAGCTCTACGCGTGGGGCGCAGAGTTCTGGACTGGCTTGACTCATCGCACGCGAACTTGGTTTCTAAGCGTCTCGGTGCGGCATATCAAAGCGCTTGCAGCTGGTGACGAACGTCTTTTTCGCCTCGGCATTCTCAAAGCAAAAATGTGCCCCCTCATCGGCGCGCTCAATCGACCAGTCGATTTTGGCAGCCCGTGCAATGCGCGATGCCTCTTCGCGCAAGACATCCAATTGCCTCCCATGGGCCCGAACGATCACACAATCTGGCATTTAGAACCCTCGCTAACCCGAATGTCCAGTTCACGATGTACGGCCGGGCTCACAGCGCCATTCATCCAGACCATGGCTCTTGCAGTCCTCGTGATATAGCTGACCTCGTCGAGGCAACACCATTACGCGCTTTGATGCAAGCCACGCCGAAACAGGTCCGGACCGATTGCACATAATTGGAAACAAGGCGGCTGGACGCCTCCCCCCTTTCGAGCAAACCCGGATCGCCCCGCGTTAAGGTTTCTGAACGGCAAAACTATGAAGAGAGACGTTTTGTGTGTAGGATCGCTCGCACCGGGGCTGGACCGCATTTTTTCACGAATAGGCATTTTGAACCCGGGAAGGCCGCCGGCAATATTGTCGGCCGCCTTTTTCAGCAATAACACGATTTGGGACTGGCCTACATGCGACGGCTTCGGTGCTTATAGCCGCAGCTCAGATTATTATGAATTAGCTGGCCAGCACAGCAGTGCCGCATGGGGGCGTTAATGCACGATTGGAAGAACGAACTTGACGCACTGGTCGCTGAAACGATGGCATTCACCAAATCGCTGAAGCTAGAGATCCAGCTGCCCCGGTCTCTGCCGAAGGAAGCCGTCGAGCGGGGTGACCTCAGCGCGTCAGAGTATGACGGCAGCGAACGCGAAGAGATCAAGAAGCGGGTCGAGAGCTTCAAAGCGCACCAAGAGCACTTCACGCGTGAGCGCGAGGAATATGCCAATTCCCAGCTGCGCCGGATCAGGCCGATCACGAGAGCCTAGACGAGCTTGAGCCCGCCGAAGCTTCCCTGCACGCTCAGCGGCACAAATTGAGGTGACAGTAGTGCGGCGATTTGTGCTTGATAAGCGCGCGGGTTTGCGGCTGTCCCAAATCGGCATATTGCCGTGCGCGGAGTTCTCAAGCTCGGATTGCCTATTCTCCTAGGTTTTTCAAACGCACGAACCCCACCGCGCTTGAAAAATGCATTCCATCCGCAAAACTCGCAGGAAAGCTGCTCCAAAACCCGAGTGCCTGACGCTTAGACTTACTTTGAAACCGATCGCTCAAACCGTCTACTAAGCGTTTTGCCATTGACCAAGATCAAAGCGTCAATTCTACACTCTCTATCCTCTCAAGACTTCACGGAGGCTAGATCATGCGCAACCTTCTTTATATTGCTGTGCTTGCACTTCCCATGCTCGTCTGCTTTGGATCACCTTCGACCGCCGCTCCGCGGGCTCGTTCGTACATCCCCCCAGCTCGGCAGGACGTTTATTGCCTGCAGGGACGTACCTTGGGATATCCTGGCAACTGCCAGTTCTCAACCTACGATCAATGCATGGCCACCGCATCCGGCACCCTCGCATATTGCGGTCTGAATCCCATCTACGCGTTCCAGCGACAGGCAGGACAATCACGCTGATCTGCGATCGCCACGAGATCGTTGTCAATTCCTGGTCGAGATTGTCCCTTTTGCGGACCTCGACAACACCGACCAATATTCTTCCCAAGGCCAAGACCTTTGTTTTCAAGTTGCCCAAGACATATCCAAAAGACTTCAGTGCGTAACCTTATCTCGATGAGAGAGGAGCGATTTCCCGACCCTTAGACCAGCGTCAAACCTGTGCGTGGCCGGGCTCCATATTTCTGCATCGACGCGTGATCGTTTACGACCCGAGACCATAATTGCGTGCGATGGACATCGAGTACGACGTGAGCGCGAGGCAGTGCCGGCGATGAAGCTCGCCGCCGAAACCGATGGTGTAGCGCGCGGCCGCAGGCGACTGGGCCCTCGCGCCCCATGTAGACGACAACAAGCTAGATGAAGTGACACTGGGAAACGTTTGAGGGTACCAGCATTGGGCAGTGCAGGACGAGTTAAAACCTGCCTTGTTTATTACGCAGAAAATGCCCAAGAGCGGGGCCGGCCGCAGCGTGCGCGGTGCCGGTGTCGCTGCGACAGTCGCCGGATCATTGCTTCCCGCGTGCCAGCAACGTCCAGACCGGTGACGTGCCGTCCCAGCGCCGAAGCCGCCCGTAGAACCTCACTCGAACCCCGGCCTCTTTCAACCGCTCGACCACGAGATGCAGTGCGATCACGTCGCCCTCGGCCAGCTCCACGCAACCGCGCTTGCCAGACCACACCGCGCCCGGGAAGGGAAACAGGTTGTACTTCAGCCATCGGCCGCCGCGCTCGGATAGCGGTTCTAGGTCTACTTGTGCGCCGTTCCCAGGCCGCAGGCCGACATCCGGCCGACGGAGCAAATTCGCGATCCAACCCACTAAACTCGGCTCCTAAATCGAGGCAGTCTTTCGGTACAGTCGCAATAGAAGTGCACAGGCCATGTTAACGAGGCAAGCCAAATGACACGAGAGATGCTCCGCCGTTCTCGGGAGCAGATCGCGGCGGCGAAGGCACTGCTTCAGCACAAGGTCCGAATATCCGGCACCCTGAGCTTCCAGAACAATAGAAACCTGGCGTTGAGCGGAATGGCGAAACAAGAGTAAGCGCGATTTTCTCCGCACGATGACGCCCGCGCTTTTGACGGATGGCCTTCGTATCGAGGGCGGCATCTGACCCGTTCAGGCAGCGGCGGTTTTAT
>NZ_JADPIX010000009.1:0-840 GCF_023073155.1 Bradyrhizobium sp. 45
GTAAGCGCGAATTTCCCTGCACCTTTTGCTTTTGAGTGCTCTGATGCATGAGGTGTCCACCAAAATAGGTGGACACCTTGTGATGGCAGACGATGATCAGAAACTGCGGGTCAGGCTTGTTGGTCGGAACGGTCGCCGGCGCTACGAGGCGGCATCGAAGGAGCGTCTTGTCGCGAGTTGTCTTGAGCCTGGCGTTTCGGTATCGAGACTTGCGCTCGAACACGGGGTCAACGCGAACCTGCTTCGGAAATGGATCAAGAAGCACACCGCGACCAGGTCTCTCCCGCGGTCTCCCCCATCGGCGTTCATCCCGGTTCAACTTGAGGGGGCTTCCGATCGCGCCCTGTCGCGGGGGAGCAGCGTGGCGATGGTGGGTTTGCCGGCGGCTTGCGATGAAGTGCGCGGGTCGGAACCCAAGGGGACTACAGCTTTTTGTTCTCCGGCCAAAGTGAGCGCGTCGCTGCCGAACGGCGTGAAGGTCGCGCTGGAATGCGGCGATGTGGATGCATTGACGGCGATCATCGGAGCCCTGGGCCATGTTCAGACTGGGCGGTGACCTGCAGGTCTATCTGCACCGTGAGCCGATCGACTTCCGGGCTGGCATCAACAGCCTTGCGGTTCTGGTCCAGGAGACGATGGCGCTCGATCCGTTCGCTCCGGCGGTTTTTGCGTTCTGCAATCGCCGTTGCGACCGGATGAAGTTGCTGTTCTTCGACCGGTCCGGCTTTGTGCTGGTCCTGAAGCGGCTGACCGAGGACAAGTTCCGATGGCCGCGCCGCCAGGAGGCGGTCGTCACGCTGACGACCGAGCAATTGCACTGGATCCTTGACGGCATCGATA